>CAIXWN010000120.1 GCA_903923135.1 uncultured Caulobacteraceae bacterium
GCCGCCCTGCTGGCCGCCTTGATCCTCGTGGCGGCGCTGGCCACCGGCGGCCGCGCCGGACGGGTCGTCGACGCCACGGAGCGCCTGGGCGACGCGGCCGGTGACCTGCTGAACGCCGGCCAGGGTCTGGTTCAGGGCCAGTTCGCCGACCTCGGCTTTCGCGTCGGCGCCGTACACCTGCAGGGGGCGTCCAAGGCCTCCCAGGACGAAATCCTTCAGGCGGCGGCCATCCGGCCGGGCGCGCCAATCCTGGGGCTGGACCTCGAGGCCATTCGCGCCCGCGTCGAGCGGGTGGGTTGGGTCGAACGGGCTCGCGTCATCCGGCTTCTGCCCGACACTCTGGTCGTCGCGGTGACCGAACGGCCGCTGATGGCGGTGTGGCAGCACGGGGGGCGGCGCGATGTCGTCGCCGTGAACGGCCAGGTGGTCAGCAGCGTTGATCCGAATCACTTTCGGGCGCTCCCGTTGATCGTGGGCGACGGCGCCAACATCGGGGTGATGCAGTTGCTGCCGTCCCTGCGCAGCCGGCCGCGGCTCATGGCGCGTCTGTGGGCCATTCGACGGGTCGATCAGCGACGCTGGGATCTGGTTCTGAAGGATGGCGGCGTGATCGCGCTTCCGTCGTCGGACGAGGCGGCCGCCCTGGCGCGGCTAGATCGGCTGGACTTCGCCTCGCGCGTTCTCGACCTCGGTCTGGCCCGCATCGATCTGCGCGAGCCGAATTTTACGGTTGTCCGGCCCCGAGGGATGGCGCCGGCGGTGGTTTCTCATGGGGTCTAGGTGATGCAGGCAGTTATGGATCGACGGACTCCCGCGGGGCAGGGGCGTCGGGAGGGGCGGGACGGCCTGAAGCTGACTCTCGGCCGCTCGCCGGTGGTGGCGGCGGTGGACCTTGGCGCGTCGAAAGTGGCCTGTTTCATCCTCAAGGCGGACGGCGTGCGGCGCAGTGACCGCACCCTGACCACGGCCGGTGTCGGGTATGTGCAGTCGCGCGGCGTGCGCGGCGGGGCGATCGTCGACGTGGCCGAGGCGTCGCAGGCCATCGCCCAGGCGGTCGAGCGGGCGGAATCCATGGCCGGCATCGATGTGCACGGCGTGACGATCGTCACCGCCTGCGGCCAGCTGGCCAGCCACCGTGTGTCGTCCAAGGTCGCCATCGGCGGCCGGCCGATCACCGACGCCGATCAGGCGCGCGCGGTCGCCCAGGCCATGACCAGCCTCAAGCTGACCCGCCGCAAGGCGATCCATATGCGCCCCATCGCCTGGTCGGTCGACGGCCAGCGCCATGTGCAGGATCCGCGGGCGATGTCCGGCCGGGCTCTGGGCCTGGAGATGCTGGTGGTGTCCATGAAGGAGGGGGTCTACCAGACCCTCGCCCACTGTGTGGAGCGCGCGCATCTGCAGTTCGAGGGGGTTGTCGCCTCGCCCTACGCCTCGGCGCTCGCGGCCCTGGAAGAGGACGAGATGGAGCTCGGTTCCATCTGCATCGACATGGGCGGCGGTTCGACCTCGGTCGCCGTCTTCGCCGGCGGAGCCCTGATCCATGTGGACAGCCTGCCGGTCGGCGGGGCGCATGTGACCAAGGACGTGGCCCAGGGCCTGACGACGTCGCTGACCGGCGCGGAGCGCATCAAGACCCTTCACGGCTCGGCCATCGCCTCGGCCAACGAGGACCGTGAGATGATCGAGGCGCCGCCCCGGGGCGATGACCCCGGCGCCGGGCCGGTGACAGCGCCCAGGTCGATGCTCAAGGGCATCATCGCGCCCCGGGTCGAGGAAACCCTCGAGATCATCAAGGACCGCCTGCGGGCCGCTGGCGCGCTCGAACTGGGCGCCGGCGTGGTTCTCATCGGCGGCGCCAGTCAGTTGGCCGGCGTGCGCGAGGTGGCCACCCGGGTGTTCGACCGCAACGTCCGTCTCGGCCGGCCAGGCCGGATACCGCATCTGGCCGACGCGGCCGCCGGGCCGGGTTTCTGCGCCGCCGCAGGCGTTCTGCAACGCGCGGCGTTCGGGCCCCGCGAGCTGGGAGCCTGTGAGCGGACGCACACCACCCGCAACACCCGGCCGATTGATCCCAACGCCAACATGGTCGTCAAGGCGGCCGCCTGGCTCCGCCAGAACCTCTAGCCCGCGCGGTCGGGACGGCGTCCGGCCGGAGGCCGTGCGGCCGGACGATTTCCCTGTCGCCTCGCCGCGGGGAGCGAGACGGCGCTTACGCCGTTGGTGTTTGACGATACGGAAGTTTTTCCGATCAAGGATGATTAAGGGGCGGTCGACGCGCGCCCGACTCAGCTTATGCAGTTAACCGAAGATTAAGGTTCGTGGTTGCTCTGTCAGGGTCTTCCATCGAGGCGACCTGAGGGTGGGCAGGGGCTAAGACACCACGAAAACACGGAGGCCGCAGAGTCCACATGACGTTCAAAGTTTTCGCTCCCCAGACCAAGGAACTGAAGCCGCGTATCGTTGTGTTTGGCGTCGGCGGCGCCGGCGGCAATGCGGTCAATAACATGATCGAAGCCGGGCTCGAAGGTGTCGAGTTCGTCGTCGCCAACACCGACTCCCAGCAGTTGGCGTTCTCGAAGACAGACCGACGCATCCAGCTCGGGGTGAACGTCACCCAAGGGCTCGGCGCGGGGGCTCATCCCGAGGTCGGCATGTCGGCCGCCGAGGAGTCGGCCGCCGAGATCGGTGAGTACCTCGATGGCGCCCACATGGTGTTCATCACCGCTGGCATGGGCGGCGGCACCGGGACCGGCGCCGGCCCGATCATCGCCAAGTGCGCCCGTGAGCGGGGCATCCTCACCGTCGGCGTGGTCACCAAGCCGTTCCATTTCGAGGGCCGCCATCGCATGCGTCTGGCCGACGCCGGGATCGCGGAGCTGCAGCGCTACGTCGACACCCTGATCGTCATCCCCAACCAGAACCTGTTCCGGGTGGCCAATGAACGGACGACCTTCTCCCAGGCGTTCGGCATGGCCGACCAGGTCCTGCATTCCGGCGTCCGCTCGATCACCGACCTGATGGTCCTGCCTGGCCTGATCAACCTGGATTTCGCCGACGTGCGCACCGTCATGACCGAGATGGGCAAGGCGATGATGGGAACCGGCGAGGCCGCCGGCGAGGGCCGCGCCCTGATGGCGGCTGAGAACGCCATCCAGAACCCGCTTCTCGACGAGGTCACCCTAAAGGGCGCCAAGGCGGTGCTGGTTAACATCACCGGCGGCCTCGACATGACCCTTCTTGAAGTCGACGAGGCGGCCAACGCCATCTCCGGCCAGGTCGACCCTGACGCCAACATCATCTTCGGCGCCGCCTTCGACGCCAGCCTTGAGGGTGTCGTGCGCGTGTCGGTTGTCGCCACCGGCATGGATGGCGCATCCATCGCCGCCATCGAGTCCTATGAGCAGCCGCGTTCGCGCAACGCCCGGCCGCCGGTGATCCTCGAACCTGAGGCCGCCCCGGTTCGCGAGCCGGAAACCGTTTCGACCGCCACTCCGGCCCCGGTGATGGCCGCCGAGGCGGTTGAGGATACGCGCGCCGAGTCCCCGGCGCAGGTTCCGGAACCGGCGATGCTGTTCGAAGCGCCCCTGGCGCCGCGCCCAGCCGCCGCCACGCCGCCGCCGATCAAGCGTATCGTCGACCCGATGGCGGCCGAGGCGGACGACGAGCCTCTGTTCGCCCCCGCCCTCTACGCCGACGACCGGCGTCAGAAATCCGGCTTCCTCAGCCTGTTCGGACGAGGCCGTCAGGCGCCGCGCACCGCCCCCGCCCGCAGCGGTTCCGGGGCCCAGCCGGCTGTGGACGCCCTGGAGGAGCATGAGCTCGAGGGCGCCGACGAACTCGAAATCCCGTCCTTCCTGCGACGCCTCGCCAACTAGGCGACCGCTCATCGGACGGTGTTCGATCGGTGACAGACCCCGGGCCGCGACGCCCGGGGTTTTCCACATCGGCGGCGGTCCACGACACTCCGGTGAAGAGGCGCGCGTAGCCTGTCCAAAACGCGATGAAATTCAGTAGCCTGGGTTTCGACACATTGGGAAACATCAGTTGTGTTGCGGCCTCTTCGTACGCCATCTACCTGCGGTCCTGGGGGCCGGTTCAATTCAGACGTCGCTTCCTCGACAGCGATGCGCTCACGACAGGAGCTTGGGATTGGCGCCGCACCTGCAACACACCCTGACCTCGCCGGTTCGATTCGACGGCGTAGGCGTACACACGGGCCAGGCCGTGTCGGTGATCCTGGAGCCGGCGCCCGCCGATTCCGGCGTCACCTTCCTGCGCACGGATATCGACGACCGGCCGGCGCTGATCGCCGCCCGGGCGGGGAACGTCTGTGAAACGCGACTGGGCACCGTGATCGGCAACGAGGCCGGCGTCACCGTGTCCACCGTCGAGCACATGATGGCGGCCTTCAGCGGGCTGGGCGTCGACAATGTGAGGGTGGCGATCGACGGTCCCGAGGCGCCGATCATGGACGGGTCCTGCGAGCCTTTCGTTCGGCTGGTGGATCGCGCCGGCCGTCGGCCTCAGCAGGCCCGTCGCCGGTACATCGAGATTCTGGAACCCGTCGAGGTGCGCGACGGCGACAAGCGCGCGGCGCTCCTGCCGGCGGACGGCTTCGAACTGGCGTTCGAGATTCTCTTCGACGACGATGCGATTGGCCGCCAGGTCATCGATCTGACGGTGGATGAACCGACGTTCCGCGACGATCTCGCCAACAGCCGCACCTTCGGTTTTCTGCATGAGGTCGAGGCGCTGCGGGCGGCCGGCCTGGCGCGCGGCGGCAACCTGGACAATGTCGTCGTCATCGATGGCGGGGCGGTGCTCAATCCGCAGGGGCTGCGCCGGGTCGATGAGTTCGTCCGCCACAAGGCTCTCGACGCCATTGGCGATCTTTTTCTTCTCGGGGGGCCGCTGATTGGCCGCTACGAGGGACGCTACTCTGGTCACACCCTCAACAATCGTCTGGCGCGCGCCGTTCTGGCGCGGCCTTCGGCCTGGCGGATGGCCGACGCCCCGCAACTTCTGGCGCGCGCCGTCTGATCATTGGCGCGCCCCCGCTGCTGGTGTAGAAGCCCAAGGGCTGGCGCGGGGTGCGCTGTACGTTTTGAGGTAACCGTCCTTGCTGTCCAAACCCTGGGCCAGGAGCGCGCTGGCGCTGGCGCTGGCGCTGATCGCCGCCGTCGCCGTCTCCGGTTGTTCCACCTTCAAGAAGAAAAAACCGACCCTCGCCTATGAGGAACGGCCGGTGGAACTGCTGTTCTCGGTCGGCGCGAGCTATCTGGATCGCCACCAGTGGGGCGATGCGGTGAACTATTTCCGCGAGGTCGAGCGCCAGCACCCCTATTCCGAGTGGTCCCGTCGGTCGATCCTGATGACCGCCTACGCTCACTACGAGGCCAATGACTACGGCGAGGCGATCGCTGATTCGGACCGTTTCATCACCCTCTATCCGGGCAATGTGGCCACCCCCTACGCCTATTACCTCAAGGCGATCTGCTACTTCGAACAGATCGTCGACGTCGGCCGCGACCAGGCCTCGACCGAGCAGGCCCAGCTGGCGCTGGGCGAAGTGATCAAGCGCTTCCCCAAGACCGAGTACGCCGTGGACGCGCGCCTGAAGCTCGACATGGTTCAGGACCAGCTGGCCGGCAAGGAGATGACGATCGGCCGGTTCTATCTGCGTAACGGCGATCCGATCGCCGCCATCGGCCGGTTCCGCACCGTCGTCTCTCGCTACCAGACGACATCGCACACTCCCGAGGCGCTCTATCGTCTGGTGGAGGCCTATCTCACCGTCGGTCTGGTCGACGAGGCGAAGAAGAACGGCGCGGTCCTCGGCTTCAACTATCCGGGCGATGTCTGGTACCGTGACGCCTTCAACCTGCTGACGTCGCGCGGCCTGCGGCCGACGGTCTCACCCAGCGGAAGCGGCGCCACCCTGCCCAGCCTGCCGTTCCTGCCGCATCGCAAGGCCTCGCCGGCCCTGGCTCCGCCGCCGGTGGAGGTGTCCGCTGGTCAGGCGCCGCCCGCGCCGGGCGCCTCCATGACGCCGGGCGCCAAGCCGGCGCCGGCCAAGAAGGGCGACTTCATCCACGGCGTCCTGGGTCTTTGATCCCGGCAGATTCTCCGTCATCCTTCCGGCCATGCTGATCGGCCTGGCCATCCGCGATATCGTGCTCATCGAGAGCCTTGACCTGTCCTTCGGGCCGGGCCTGACGGCGCTCACAGGCGAGACCGGCGCGGGCAAGTCCATCATCCTCGACGCGCTGGGCCTGGCCGCGGGCGCGAGGGCCGATACCTCCCTGGTCCGCCGCGGCGCGACCCAGGCGGTGGCCACGGCCATCTTCGCCCCGGCTGGCGATGACGCGGTCTGGGCCTGTCTTGACGACAAGGGGCTGACCTATGCCCGCGATGAGGATCTGGTGCTGCGCCGCGTCGTCGGCGCCGACGGACGGTCCCGCGCCTTCGTGAACGACCAGGCGACCGGCGTGGGCGTGCTCAGGGAGCTCGGCGCGCTGCTCATCGAGGTCCATGGCCAGCATGAGACCGTCGGCCTGCTGGACGCCCGGACCCACCTGCCGCTGCTGGACCGTTTCGGCGGGTGCGAGGGCGCCGTGCAACAGTGCATGGAGGCCTGGAGCGCCTGGCGCGCCGCCCGCGAGCAGGCCCGGGTCCTGGCGGCTGACCGTGACCGCTTGGCTGCAGAGGCCGACGATCTGGCGGTGCAGCTGGCGGAACTCGACCGGTTGTCGCCGGCGGACGGCGAAGCGCGCAGCCTCGCTGAGGAGCGGGCCCTGCTCGGCGCCGCGGAGAAGACCCTGGCCGACATCGCTTCGGCCCGCGACCAAATCGATGGCGAGGCGCTCACCGGCCGCCTGGGCCAGGCGTTCCGCGCCCTGGAGCGGGCGACGCAGCGCGCTGCCGCCGCCGGCGTCAATCCGGACGGCCCCGTGGTCCGTCTCATCGCCCTGGCGAGGGATGCGGTCGACCGGACGATCATCGAGGCGGCCGAGGCCGCCGCGGCCATCGACACCGCCGCCGCGGCGTTCGACTTCGAGCCCGAGAGTCTGGAGCGGGCCGAGGAGCGGCTGTTCGCGCTTCGGGCCATGGCCCGCAAGCTTGGCGTCGACGCCGACGATCTGCCGCAGGCCCGGGCGGGCATCGCCCGGCGCCTGCTGGCCATGGAGTCGGCCGATGAGGCTGTGGCCGGCGCCGAGGCCCGCGCGGAAGGGTGCCGGGTCGCCTATCGGGCGGCGGCGCGCACGCTGACAGCGGCGCGGCGGTCCGCGGGCGACAGGCTCGAACAGGCGGTCATGAGCGAACTGGGCCCGCTGAAGCTCGACAAGGCGCGGTTCAGGGTCTCCGTCGAGCCCGTGGAGGAGGACCGCGCCGGGCCGTCTGGGGCCGACCGCGTCGAGTTTCAGGTTTCCACCCTTCCGGGTGCGCCCTTCCAGGGCCTCGGGGTGATCGCGTCTGGGGGCGAACTGGCGCGGTTCGCGCTTGCCCTTAAGGCCTCGCTGGCGGCCCGCGGCCTCGGCCCGCAGCCCTTGATGATCTTCGACGAGGTGGATCAGGGCGTCGGCGGCGCGGTCGCCGACGCCGTCGGCCTGCGGCTGCGCCGCCTGTCCTCGGGCGCCCAGGTGCTGGTGGTGACCCACAGTCCGCAGGTCGCCGCCCGCGCCGACGCGCACTGGCGGGTTCGAAAAGCCGGGGAGGGGGACCAGGTCCGGGCCGCCGTCGACGTGCTCTCGGTGTCGGCTCGCGAGGAGGAAATCGCCCGCATGCTCTCCGGAGCCGAGATCACCGACGCCGCTCGTGCGGCCGCCCGGGCCCTGATGCATGCCTGACACCGGGGCCGTCGAGATGCTGGACGAGCCGGCGGCGGCGGCCGAGCTCGCCCGCCTGGCCGACGTGCTGGCGTCGCATGACCTGCGATACTACCAGGATCAGTCCCCGAGCGTTTCGGACGCGGACTATGACGCGCTGAAGCGGCGCAACGCGGCGATCGAAGCGCGCTTTCCCCACCTCGTCCGCGACAATTCCCCGTCCCTGCGTGTCGGCGCGCGGCGCTCCGAAAGCTTCGCCCCGGTCGCCCACGGCGTTCCGATGCTGTCTCTCGACAACGCCTTTTCCGACGAGGACGCCGCCGAGTTCGACGCGCGTGTCCGCCGCTTCCTGCGGCTGGGCGACGAGGTCGTCGCCTATACCGCCGAACCGAAGATCGACGGCCTGTCCGCCTCCCTGCGCTACGAGAACGGCGTTCTCATCCAGGGCGCCACGCGGGGCGACGGGCGTGTGGGCGAGGATGTCACCGCCAACCTGCGAACGATCCCGGAGATCCCCCACCGGCTGGCGGGGACCGGCTGGCCGGAAGTGATCGAGGTTCGCGGCGAGGTCTACCTGGGCCACGCCGAATTCGCCGCCCTGAACGCCGCCGCTGAGCAGTCCGGCGACAAGGCCTACGCCAATCCCCGCAACGCCGCCTCCGGCTCGCTGAGGCAGATCGATCCGGCGATCACCGCCGGGCGGCCGCTGCGGTTCTTCGCCTACGCCTGGGGGCTGATCAGCGAACCCTTCGCCGAAAGCCAGTGGGACGCCCTGGCCGCCCTGCGGTCCTGGGGGTTCTCGGTCACGCCGCAGGCCCGTCGCGTCGAGGGCGCCACCGGCCTGCTCGACGCCTACGCCGGTCTCGAGGCGGCGCGGCCCGGGTTGGGCTTCGATATCGACGGGGTCGTCTACAAGGTCGACCGCCTCGACTGGCAGACGCGGCTGGGTTTCGTGTCCCGCTCGCCGCGCTGGGCCGTCGCCCGCAAATTTCCCGCCGAGCGGGCCCGCACGATCCTGGAGGCCATCGACATCCAGGTCGGCCGGACCGGGGCCGTGACGCCCGTGGCTCGTCTGAGGCCGGTGACCGTGGGGGGCGTCGTGGTCGAGAACGCCACCCTGCACAACGCCGACGAGATCGCCCGCAAGGATGTGCGCATCGGCGATACGGTGGTCGTGCAGCGGGCGGGGGATGTCATCCCCCAGATCGTCGAGGTGGTTCTCGAGGCGCGGCCGGCGGGCGCCGAGCCCTTCGTCTATCCCACCCACTGTCCCTGTCCGCTGCGGACGCCCCTGGCGCGGGAAACCACCACGGCCGGCGTCGAGACCGTCGTGCGGCGCTGCACGGGGGAGTTCGCCTGCCCGTTCCAGCGGATCGAGCACCTCAAGCATTTCGTCTCGCGCCGCGCCTTCGATATCGAAGGCCTGGGCGAGAAGCAGCTCACGGCCTTCTTCGACGAGGGCCTGATCGGCGAGCCCGCCGACATCTTCCGACTGGTGCGCAACGAGACCGTGCTGGCGACCCTGCGCGAGCGCGACGGCTACGGCGAGACCTCGGTGCGCAATCTCAGGGCGGCGATCGAGGCGCGGCGCACCATCGCCCTGGACCGGTTCATCTTCGCCCTGGGGATCCGCCATGTGGGCGAGACCACGGCCCTGGTCATCGCCCGCGGCTACGGCGATGCGGAAAGCTTCCTGGCGGCGATGGACAGGGTCGCCGACCGTGATCCGGAGGCCATGGCCGAACTGGACGCCTTCGATCAGGTGGGGGCGGCGGTGATCGAGGCGGCGGCGGCCTATTTCGGCGAGGATCACAACCGCCGGATCGTCCGGGCGCTCAGGTCCGAACTGACCATTCTGGACGCGGAGAAACCGAAGACCGACACTGCGGTGGCCGGCAAGACGGTCGTCTTCACCGGATCGCTCGAGCGGATGACCCGCGACGAGGCCAAGGCCAGGGCCGAGTCCCTGGGCGCCAAGGTGTCGTCCGCCGTATCCAAGAAGACCGATATCGTGGTGGCCGGGCCCGGGGCCGGCTCGAAGCTGAAGACCGCCGCCGAATTGGGCCTGACGGTGCTCACCGAGGAGGAATGGCTGGCGTTGATCGGCGCCTGAACGCCCTATCGCCAGCCTCTGGCGTGACGCAGCCGGACGCCGCTGACATGAAGGGTCGTGGACCAGAGCGTCTTCAGCGGGGTCAGGGCTTCGACCGTGTGCAACTCGACGCCGCGGGCCGCCAGGTGTCCTGGAAGGTCCCGCAGGGTTTCCACCCCGTTCGGGATGACGGGGTGGCGGGAGACATGCATGCCGGCGTCGTTCAGGTCCTCGAAACGCTCCGGCGGCAGGTCGTAGCGGTGGATTTCGGCACGCGCCAGCCGTGACGCCCAGTCCTGCTCGATGATCGCCGCGACAGCGCCGCCCCGCGTTCCCAACCAGAGTTCGCGATCGGCCGTCGTGGTCTGTGGCGTCGCCCACAGCAGGATGCGCGGGCAATCGCGCGGGAACAGGTAGAGATAGTCGCGGGTCTCGGCGATCGCCCAGACCAGGGGGCCGTTCAGCCACGCTTCGCCCGGTCGACGGGGCGAAGGCGTGGTAACAGGTCGCGGAACGAAGCGCTGAATGTCCGGATCGTCGCTGAAATGAAACAGTCGCACCCCGAACCTCGCCTGCTCATGTCTGGAGCAAACTCCGAACAGATGGAATCATCTGGACGGAGATAATTTGCTCTAGAATCAAACACTTAGAGTCCATCGGACCCGATCTGATTGTTGCAATCAGATCGGGAAGCGCTCTAGTGCTGGTGTCAGATCGGGGCGCAGGCCCCCGCCAGCCAGCCCTGCACCTCTGCGGGGACCTGGGGGCCGACGACGGCCAGAACCCGGGCATGATAGGCGTCCAGCTGCCGGCGCTCCTCTTCAGTGAGCAAATCCTTTGAGATCAGCCGCCTGTCGATCGGAGCCAGGGTCAGGGTTTCGAAGCCCAGCATGGGTCGCTCGCCGCCGGGCAGGGGCGCGGCTTCGGTCACCACCTGCAGGTTCTCGATGCGGATGCCGTAGGCGCCTTCCTTGTAGTAGCCCGGCTCGTTGGAGACGATCATCCCGGGCCGCAGGGCCACGGTGTTCGGGGCCTTGGCGATACGGTGCGGGCCCTCGTGGACGCCCAGGTAGGACCCCACGCCGTGTCCGGTGCCGTGGTCGTAGTCGAGGCCGGCCATCCACAGGGGCAGCCGCGCCAGGGCGTCCAGCGATGAGCCGCTGGTTCCGACCGGGAACCTCACGCGCGCCAGGGCCAGATTCCCCTTCAGCACCAGGGTGAAGCGCTCGACCATCTCCGCCAAGGGCTCTCCCATGGCGACCGTCCGGGTGACGTCCGTGGTGCCGTCCAGGTACTGGCCGCCGGAGTCGATCAGCAGCAGAGAGCCGGCCACGGTGCGCCGGTTCTTTCGCCGCGTCGGATGATAGTGGCAGATCGCGCCGTTGGCGGTCGCGCCGGCGATGGTGTCGAACGACAGGTCCTTCAGGGCGCCGGTGGCTTCGCGAAACGCCTCCAGCCGGGTTACCGCCTCCAGCTCATCCGGCAAGACCGTCTGGCCTTCCGTCGCCAGCCAGTGCAGGAAACGGGTCAGGGCGGCCCCGTCCCGGGCGTGGGCGCGGCGGGTCCCCTCGACCTCGACGACGTTCTTGCAGGCGCGGGGCAGGGCGGTGGGATCGGGGCCGCGAACCACCTCGGCCCCCGCCTGGGTCAAGGTCTCGAAGTACCAGGCCGCCGTCACCGCCGGATCGAGCAGCACTCGGCGCCCGCCCAGGCTCTTCAGCGCCGGATCGAGATCCGCCGGGGTCTCAAGGGTCACCCTGTTGCCCAGCCAGGCGGGCAGATCGGCCGTGACCTTCTCCGGATCGAGAAACACCCGCGCCGTTCCATCGGCGTTCAGGATCGCCTGGCCCAGGGGCAGTGGCGTGCGGATCACGTCGCCGCCGCGGATGTTGAACAGCCACGCCAGCGAGGCGGGCGAGGTCAGCACCGCGGCGTCGGCGTTGCGGTCCCTGAGTTCGGCGGCGATCCTGGCGCGCTTGTCCGAGGACTCCTCGCCGGAATAGGCCAGGGGATGAGGAACAACCGGCGCCTTGGGCTGGGCCGGGCGGGCGCGCCCCCACGCCAGGTCGAGAGGGTTGGAGTCCACCGGCTTCAGGGTCGCTCCGGCCGTGGCCACGACGTCACGGACGGAGGCCAGGGAGTCGGGACTGTGCAGGCGCGGATCGTAGCCGATGGTCCACCCCGGCTTCGCGGCCTGTTCCAGATAGGCCGGCACGCCGCCCTCGATCAGATCACGGATCTCGAAGATCGCCTGGTCCACCTGGTCGCGGACCTGGATGGTGTAGCGACCGTCCACGAACACCGCCGCCTGGTCCTTCAGGATCACGGCCGCCCCCGCCGATCCGGTGAAGCCCGTCGCCCAGGCCAGCCGATCGTTGGCCGCGGGCAGGTACTCGTTCTGGTGCTCGTCCTCGTGGGGGACCAGAAAACCATCCAGCGACTGCTCGGCCATGGCCTGCCGGATGAGCGGTGTGTGAAGCGCCCCGAAGGACGGATCGGCGGAATCTTCGAAGGACTGGCGCATGCGTGGGAATTTAGGACGGCTGGCGCGATGGCGCAAAGGAACTCGCTCGCCGAGGATCAGCCCCGACGCAAAATGAGTGTCGCCCAGGCGTCGCGGCCGATGCGGCGTTCCAGCCGGAAGCCCTTCGACAGATAGGCCGCGAGCACATAGCGGGCCTGCGACCGCAGCAGGCCCGACAGAATCGCCACCCCGCCCGGCTTCAGCGCCGAACGGATGTCGTGCGACAGCCAGACAAGCGGCCGCGCCAGAATGTTGGCGAACACCAGATCATAGGGCGCCTCGTCGGCGACCGTCCGGTGGGCCAGGCCGTTGGCTCGGACGAATCGGCTCGACGCATGGTTCACCCGGGCGTTCTCCCGGGCGATGCGCACCGAAACGGGGTCGATGTCGGTCCCCACGGTGACGGCCGATCCGGTCCGCGCCGCGGCGATGGCCAGCACGCCCGTGCCGGCCCCGACGTCCAGAACCTTCCGGAAGCGCCTGCGCTTGAGCAGGGAATCATAGGCCGCCAGGCATCCGACCGTGGTGCCGTGGTGGCCGGTGCCGAACGCCGCCCCGGCCTCGATGCGCAGATTGACCGCATTGACCGGGGTTCGCCCCCGGTCGTGCATGCCGAAAATAAAGAACCGGCCCGCGCGTACGGGCGGCAGCCCGGATAGCGCCATCTCCAGCCAGTCGGCGTCCGCCAGTTTCTCGACGATCACCTTCAGCTCGCCGTAGCCTTCGAGGTGGCGGCGAAGGGCCTCCGCCTCGCTGTCCGAGGTCGGAAAGGCGTCGATCCGCCAGACGCCCTTCGCCTCATCCTCCTCGATGATCGAATAGGTGACGCCCTCCAGGCCGGGATCGGCGTCCATCGCGGTGGCGGCGGCCTCGGCCACAGTGCGGGGGCCGCGGGCGATGATCTGAACAGGTTCGTCGGTCATGGGGCTGTGTAGAGCATGGCGACGCCGGAGGGAATCCGGACGCCGCGGCCCCACGGCGCCGCAGGACGAAAACCCGTGGTCGTCAGGCGGCGATCAGGTGCTGCGGCCGCCGCAGGTCCTCGGCGAGACCCTCGCCCATCAGATCGATGAAATTCGCCGCATAGAAGCGATCCACCGCCTCCGTCGGGGTTCCTGCCAGGGAGTCGCCGAACCGCTTCAGCGGGTTGCGCCCGCCCTCGACGTGGGGGAAGTCGGAGGAGAACAGGCAGGTCTCCGGGCCGGCCTGACGGATCAGCCAGCCGGCGTCCTCATGCGGATAGGGCGTGACGCGCACCTGGCGGCGGACGATGTCGCTGGGCCTCGCCGACAGCTTGTGCAGGCGTTCCTCGTTCTTGAAGAACGCCATGTGGGCCGAATCCATCGACTTCATCCAGCCGGGCAGCCACGAGGCGCCCAGTTCGATGACCCCGAACCTGAGGCGGGGGAAGCGGTCCATGACGCCGTCAATGATCAGGGCGGCCAGGGTCTGCATCACCGACAGCGGTATGGCCATGTAGCTGACGGAGGTGAAGTTCTCCTCGCCGCCGTGGAAGTCCTTCACCCGGGGCATGCCGTTCTCGAAATAGGCCGGGTTCAGCTTCTCCTCGCCGCCCACATGGAACAGGATCGGGACGCCGGCTTCCTGCGCCTGACCCCAGACCGCGTCGAACGCGATATGGCTGGGCGAATGGCGGGTCGGGCAGCGCGAAGGGACCATGAGGGCCTTGGCGCCCAGGGCGATCGCCTCCCGGGCGGTGTCGGCGGCATAGGCGAAATCCACCAGCGGCACATAGGCCGTCGCCAGGAACCGGCGGTCGACCGAACAGAAGTCGGTCATCATGCGATTGTGAGCCTGGGCCGCCGCATAGGTCAGGTCCACGGGCCCGGTCTCGTCGAGCCCGAAATTGCCCAGACAGAAGGTCGTGAAGACCAGCTGGCTGGCGAAGCCCAGCAGGTCCAGGGCCCGGGGTCTGTCATCCCGGCGGAACGAGCCCAGCGCCTCGTAGTTCTTGCGAAGAAGGATGTTCTCGGCCTCGCTGGCCCGGAACACCGGATCGTCGTGCTTGCGCCGCGCGGCGATCGACCAGCGCCGGTCGCCGACCTTGTGGCGATAGCTCGGCAGGGCGTGATAGGCCTCGAGCATGCGGCGATCGAAGTAGGGGTCGAGACAGTCCTCGAGCTCCATCAGGTGAGAATCCGCATCGTGAATGATGCGCCCCTGGACATAGGCCATGGCGGTTTCCTCCAGCTCCTGCCTGAGTTGACCGCCTTCGGGGCGCGAGCACAAGCCCGGGACCACCGATCCCGCGGTCTCGACGAACGACAGGAGGCCGTGCACAGCTGTCGCTCATGACGTTCCGCGCCGCCTGGCTGGTCCTGCTGATGTTCGCCGTGGTCGAGCGCGCGATCGCGCAGTCATGGCCCGACACCGTCCAAGGCCGTCAGGCCGCCGCCGCCGCGCTTCTCAGGTTCGAGGCGGAACTCGACGCCAGCGACAGCGCCACCCTGGTTCTGGGCCGCTGGTGCGCCGATCACGCCATGGCGACGCCGCCATCGATCCAGGCCGTTCGCGATCGCGCCCTGGACAAGCCGGCCGACCGGACCGTGCGGCGGCTGCTGCGCGCCGGGCAGGGGGAGGTCCTGCGCTACCGGCGCGTGCGCCTCGCCTGCGGGTCGCACGTGCTGTCCGAAGCCGACAACTGGTATCGGCCGGCCCGGCTGACGGCCGACATGAACAGCCGGCTGGAGACCACCGATACGCCGTTCGGCGTCGTCGTGCGTGACCTGAAGTTCCACCGGCGCACCCTCGACGTGCGTTGGCTGTTCCACCCCCTCGAAGCGAGACCCCGGCGGGGGGCGGGGGGCCTGCTGGCGATTCCGCACGCGGTCCTTCGCCACCGCGCCGTGCTGGCCGATGGCGAGGGCGCGCCCTTCAGTCTGGTGGTCGAGACCTACACAGGCGAGGTGCTCGCGTTCGAGGCGCAGCCGCCGGCGTTCGCCGTCAGTCGGTGAAGGCGGGGCTGCGTTTCTGCATGTTGGCCATCACCGCTTCGACCTGATTGGGGCTGCCGATCAGGGTGACCTGTTCCACGGTCTCCTGCAGCAGGCCCGACGCCTCGTCGGTGATCGGGGCGGCGTTGAGCAGGCGCTTGGCGGCGCGGATCGCGTCGGGGTTCTTGCCGGCGATCTCTCTGGCCACGGCCAGGGCTTCCGCGCGGGGGTCGGCGCAGACCCGGGTGGCGAAGCCCATGGCGAAAGCCTCTTCACCCGAGAAGATCCGGCCCGTGAAGGTCAGCTCCCGCACGACGTCCTCTCGGGCCAGATGCCGCATCAGCATCGTTCCGGCCATGTCCGGCACGAGGCCCCACTTGATCTCGAGCACGGCCATGCGGGTGTCGGGCGCCACGAATCGCATGTCCGCGCCGAGCGCCAGCTGGAATCCGCCGCCGAAGGCGACACCGTGAACGGCGGCGATCACCGGAACCGGAATGTCCCGCCAGACCCACACCGCATACTGGGCCCGGTTGGCGATGCCGTGGGTGCGGCCGGACAGGGCTTCCGGACTGGTCGAGCCGCCCGTGCGCGGACCCTCCGCCATGCGGCCGAAATTGCCCATGTCGAGGCCGGCGCAGAAGGCGCGCCCCTCGCCCGATAGCACCACGGCCCGCAGGCCCGGTTCGGCCTTGAGGCGTTCGCCCGTCTCGACCAGGGCGGCGAACATGGCGTCGTCGAGGGCGTTCATCTTGTCGGTGCGAACCAGCCGGACGTCGGCGACGCCGTCTTCGATGGTCACGGTGATGCGGTCGGTCATGTGGGTGAGACTCCCTGGATGTCGGCGGGTATGTGCAGGCGGTTGGCGCTTCCTGGCAAGTCTGACCTAGCGGCAGTCGACCCGCGCGGGCTAAGCTGGCGACGTCGGGGCGGTTGCGGAAACCAGGGCATGCACATCCATAATCTCTACGTCGACGCCGACGGCGAAACCCACTTCAGGGACATCGAAGTGGCCTGGGCGCACGATGGCCCGGGCGGCAAGATGTCTGAACGCCTTCCCGCCACCGGGGTGATCTTTCGCGAGACGGCGGCCGACTACAACCTGGACTGGCATCCGGCTCCCCGTCGTCAGTACATTGTCAATCTCGACGCCGGCGTGCAGATCACCGTCAGCGACGGAGAGACCCGCACGATCGGCGCCGGCGAAGTGCTGCTCGTCGAGGATGTTTCCGGGCGTGGGCACCTCTCCAGGTCAGTCGCCGGTCAGGTGCGGCGTTCGATCTTCATCCCGATCGACTGACGCGCCCGCGCGTCGTCACCCGTTCACGACCCCGTCACGGTTTGCGACCTAGAGGGGGCTTCACGCTTTTCCTGCTGAGTTCATCCGGAGCCTGTTCATGTCCAAGTCCTCCCGCCGCCTCGGCCTCGCCGCTCTTGGGGTCCTGGCGTTCGCCGGCGCCGCCGGCGCCCAGATCCCGGGGCCGTCGGGCCTGAGCGTGGTCGCCCGCATCGCCGGGCCGGACGGCGGCTGGGACTATGCGAGTTTTGACGCCGCGCGCGGGCGGATCTACGTCGCCCATGGAACCCAGGTCCTGTCCATCGACACCCGGACCGGGGCGGTGCGACCGGATTTCGCCGCCGGGGCGCGCCTGCACGCGGTTGTTCCCATTCCCGGGTCCGACCTGCTGCTGACCACCAACAGCGGCGACAATACCGCCCGGATCCTCAGCGCCGCCGACGGTCACACGCTTGCCTCCGTGCCGACGGCGAAGGACCCTGACGCGGCGATCTACGATCCGGCGAGCGGTCTGGTGCTGGTGATGGGCGGCGACAGCGGCGAGATCACCCTTGTCGACCCGAAGGCGGCCAGGGCCACCGGTGCGATCGTGGTCGGCGGGGCGCTGGAATATCCGGCGCTGGACGGCCACGGCCGGCTCTACGTCAACCGCGAGGACAAGAACGATATCGCCGTGATCGATCTGGCCGGTCGAAAGGTGGTCGCCACCTACCCCATGCCGGGCTGCCTTGCGCCCACCGGCCTGGCCCTCGTCCCGGGCGGAAGGCTGGTGTCGTCCTGCGCCAACGGCGTGGCCCAGATCACCGATGCGGCGACGGGGCGGACGATCGCCTCGCTGAAGATCGGCGCAGGCCCGGACGCGGTCATCCATGACGAGATCCGGCAGCTGGCCTACATCCCGTCCGGGCGCGCCGGAACCCTGGCGGTGATCGCCCTCTCCGGGCCGGCCAGCAACACGGTCATCGACACCGTCCCCACCCAGCTGGGCGCGCGGACCGGCGCGCTCGACGCCACGACGGGCCGTCTGTACCTGCCGACGGCGGAATACATCCTGCCGGCGCCGGCCGGGCAGAGGCCGGCCATGAAGCCGGGAACCTTCCAGGTTCTGGTGCTGGATCGGCGTTGAGCCACCGTCTGGACGGCCGCTCCGTGGGTCGGTAGCGTCCGCTCCCCTTCCGGGCGCCCGGAAGGGGCGTTTCCGAGGGAGTCCGGATGGCCGCGATGGCTGAAGAGGCGGAATTGATCGAGGCGCTGCGGGGCGGGGGCCTGCTCGCCGCCGGCGAGACGGCGACGTTCCGCCCCCTCGCCGGTGGCGTCTCATCGGACATCTTCCGCGTCGACACCCAGGGCGGCCGCACCCTGGCGGTGAAGCGCTCGATCCCTCGCCTGCGCGTCGCGACGGAGTGGCTGGCGCCGGTGGAGCGGGCGGCCGGCGAGGTCAGGTGGCTCAGGCTGGTGCGGGCGATCGACCCGCGCCTGGCGCCCGAAGTGCTCTGCGAGGCGCCGGCGAGTCACATCTTCGCCATGCGGTTTCTCGACCCGGCGACCCATCCGGTGTGGAAGGACGAACTGGCGGAGGGACGCGTCGACGTGGCGTTCGCCGGGGCGGTCGGGCGCGACCTGGTCCGCATTCACGCGCACACGGCGGGGCGGGCGGACGTCGCCGCGGCCTTCCTTACCGACGACTGTTTCTTCGCCCTGCGGATCTCGCCGTTCCTGCTGTTCACCGCCGACCGTCACGAGGATGTCGCGGGGCGCCTGCGCGCCCTGGCGGCCGATCTCGGCCGTCGGAAGGTGGCCCTGATGCACGGGGATGTCAGTCCCAAGAACATTCTTGTGGGGCCGGACGGGCCGGTCTTTCTCGACGCCGAATGCACGGCCTATGGCGACCCGGCCTTCGACCTGGCGTTCTGCCTGACGCATCTGCTGCTCAAGACCCTCTGGGTCCGCCCCAGCCGGGAGCCGCTGATGACGGCTTTTTCGGCGCTGCGCTCCGCCTATGGCGCCGGCGTCGACTGGGAACCGGCCGCGGCGCTGGAGAGGCGGGCCGCGGCGCTGGTCGCCGCCTTGCTGCTCGCCCGCGTGGACGGCAAGTCGCCCGCGCCCTACCTGACCGACGAGGCCGACAGGGCGCTGGTTCGCGCGGTCGCCAAACGGCTCATCGCGGCTGATGATCTGGACCTGGGCGGCCTGGCGGCCCGATGGCGCGAGGCGACCCTGTCGTGAGGATCGTTCTGCAATATCGCGCCAGCCCCGGGTTCCGCGCCCAGATCGACCAGGCATTTTCCGCCTTCGCCCCGGTGGCGGTGGTCGACGAGGCCGACGAGGCCGCCTTCGCCGACGCCATGGGCGACGCCGAGGTGCTGCTGCATGTGCTCAAGCCGGTCACCGCGACGGTGATCGCCGGGGCCCCGAAGCTGCGGCTGATCCAGAAGATCGGTGTCGGCGTCAACACCATCGACCTGACGGCGGCCCGGTCCCGGGGCGTCGCCGTAGCCAACATGCCGGGAACCAACAGCGCCGCCGTGGCCGAGATGGCCCTCAGCCTGATGTTCGGCGTCCTCAGGCGCACAGCCTATTTCGACGCCCTGACCCGGGCGGGTCAGGGCTGGCGGCCCGACCTCGGGGTGCTCGACCGGGTGGGCGAGATCGGCGGGCGCACGGTCGGGCTGGTGGGCTACGGGGCCTCGGCCCGCCACCTCGCGCCGGTGCTGACGGCGCTGGGGGCGCGGGTGCTCTATACCGCGCGATCGGTGAAAGCGGATTGGCCGGAGGGATATCGCGCGTTCGAGGCTCTGCTCATGGAGTCGGACATCGTCTCCCTGCACCTTCCCCTGACGGCCGAGACGCGCGGGCTGATCGGCGAGGTCGCCCTTGGCCGGATGAAGGCCGGCGCCGTGCTGATCAACACCGCCCGGGGGGAACTGGTCGATGAGGCCGCCCTCGCCCGGGCCCTCGCCGACGGGCGGCTTCGCGGGGCGGGTCTGGATGTCTTCGCCGTCGAACCGGCCGTTGCGGACAATCCGCTCTTCGCCCTGCCGCAGGTCCTGGTCGCGCCGCATGTGGCCTGGCTGACACCGGAAACCCTGTCTCGCAGCCTCGTGGTGGCCCGGGAGAACTGCCGACGGCTTGCGGGCGGCGAGCCGCTGCTCAACCAGGTCGTCTGAGACGCCGCGCCCTCGCCCTCGCCGGGGACGCCGTGCCATAACGGCCCCGAACCGGAGCCCAGCGATGACGACCCTGCCGGCGGCCGCCGCCAACTCACCTGTCCCGCTCGCCGTGGCCGTCGGCCTGTTGATGACGATCCTCGGCGGCAGCGCCCGCGCCGACGCCAGCAACGCCGCGCCGGCCCCTGATCGCAGCGCCTTCAGTCTGTTCAATCCGACCCCGGTGGCGGATCTGCGGGCCCTGTGCACCGATCGGCCCACCAAATCGACCTCGCCCTGCACCGTCGACGCCGGTCACCTGCAGATCGAATCCGATCTTTTCAACGTCACCGTCGATCGGGGCGGCGGACAGACCACCACCACCTGGATGGCGACCAATCCCACTCTGAAGCTCGGCCTGACCGACACGCTCGACGCCGAACTGAACCTGTCGCCCTATGTCTCCGTCCTGACGCGGGATCGGGCGACGGGCGAACGCAGCCACGCCTCCGGCGTGGGCGACCTGTTCCTCCGGGTGAAATGGAATCTGCTGGGCGGAAACGGCGGACCGGTCGCGGTCGCCCTGAGCCCCTACGTCAAACTGCCGACCGCCGGAGCGGGCGTCGGCAACGGGGCGGTCGAGGGCGGCGTGATCGCGCCGGTGAACCTCAATCTTCCGGCGGGTTGGTCCCTGGTGATCGACCCGGAGCTCGATATCGTCAGGAATGGCGCGAACGGCGGCCGCCATCTCAACACCTCGGCCCTGCTGAGTTTCAGCCGCGGGGTGTCGAAGTCCGTCACCCTGTCGGCGGAGGTGTGGACCGACACCGACTTCGATCCCGTGGGCTCGCGGACGCAGGTGTCGGCGGATCTCGGCCTCGCCTGGATTCCGCCCAGGGCCCCGGACTGGCAGTTCGACGGCGGCGTGAATTTCGGTCTCAATCGCCAGACCCCGGCGGCGCAGGCCTATATGGGGGTCTCCCGCAGGTTCTGACCCGGCGGAGGGCGTGGCTCAGCCGGCCGTGGGCGTCTTCGCGCGCGCCCTGGCGACGGCGTCGTACACCGCCGCCATGTCCTCTCCCAGAATGATGTGATCGCCGACGATGAAGGCCGGGGTGCCTTCGAGATTGAGCCTGGTGAAAAGGGCCGTGGTCTGGGCAAGTTGGGCGCGCGCCGACGCCGGTGGCGCGCTCAGGTCTGCCGGATGCGCCCCCTTCTGGCGGGCGAGCCGGTCGATGGCGGCGGCGTCCAGGCCGTGGGCGTTCATCAACGCCTCATAGAGGCCGATCGAGTCGCCGCCGGCCGCCTTCACGGCCAGGGCGGCCAGGGCGGCGTGCAAGGACGTCGGACCGAAGATCGGCATCTCCTTGAATACGAACCGCACGTCGGGGTTGGCGCGGATGAGAGCGACGACCCTGGGCGCGACGCTGGCGCAGTGCGGACAGCGGTAGTCGTAGAACTCCGTCACCGTGACCACCCCGCCGGGGTTGGCCACAAAGTCGCGCGGGTCGCGTTCAATGGTCGCGCGCAGGCCGGGAAGCATCGCCTCGGCCTTGCGGACCGCGGCCTGTTCGGCTTCGGCCTGCTTCGCTTCCAGTCTCTGGCCGACCTCCTGCAGCACTTCGGGATGCCTGAGCAGATAGGCGCGCACGCGCTGGCCGAAGGCGGCGTCGTCGGGGGCCGTCGGCTGGCAGCCGGCCAGCGCGAGCGTGGCCAGGGCCAGGGCGGCCAGACGGCCGGTGATCGTCATCCGGTGACCCCGAGTTCCTTGAGCTGCGCCGCCGTGGGCTTGGAGGCCAGGATAATGTCCGTCGCCCGCCGCCATTCCGGCGAGTCGCGCTTGAGCAGCTCGCGGGCGTGCACCGCGAAGGTGCGGGCCTCCAGCAGCTGGCCCAGATAGAAGTTCTGTTCGGCCGCCGCCAGGCGCGCCAGTCCCGGATCCCCCTTGGCGTCATAGGCCTCCGACAGCAGGCGCCACCCCAGGGCGTTGTCCGGTTCCTGCCCCATCGCCCGGCGGATCTGGGCGACGGCCTCGTCGAGCTTCGCCGGATCGTTCACCGCGATCAGGGTCTGGCCCAGGTTGATCCGCAGCAGGGGCGCCGAGGGCTTGAGCTCGACGGACCGCCGGTGCGCCGGTTCGGCCTCCCTGGCCCGCCCGGCCTCGAACAGCACCTGGCCCTTGAGCTCCCAGAGATAGGGGTTGTTCGGCTGCTCGGTGATGAGCGCCTCGATGGCCTTGAGGGCCGGTTCTGTGTCGGTCTGCCGGTACAGGGCGATGGCGCGGGCGTAGCGCGCCGGGAACGAGGTGTCGCTCGGCGGATAGTCCGCCATCACCTGGCCGGCGCCGGACAGGAAGCCTTCCAGCTTGGCTTTCATCAGGGCGTGGCGGGCGATCGCTTCGGGCGTGTCGGTCGCGCCGTAGTGCGCCTGCTGCTCCACGCGGGTCGACAGGGCTTCTATGCGGTCGTCGGTGAGCGGGTGGTCCCGGAAGAACGGGAACTTCTTCTCGTCGTCGAACACCTCCTGGTAGCGGAAATTGTTGAAGAACTCCACGAGCCCCCGGCCGGAGAGGCCGGCCTTTTCCAGATAGGTCGCGGCCGCCTGATCGGCCCGGGATTCCTGTTCCCGCGAATAGCCCAGCACGGAGATTTCGCCGAAGTAGGTCGAGGAAAACACCAGCCCCGCCGCAGCGTCGGGCGCGCCGGCCAGGGCGGCGAGCACGCCAAGGCCGATACCCACCAGCATCGGCCCGAGCGCCGCACGGCCCATGGCGCCCGAACGGGCCACATGTCCGCCGGCGATATGACCGGTCTCGTGGGCCACCACGCCGACCAGCTGGTTGGGCGTCTTGGTCTCCAGGATCAGTCCGGTGTTGATGAACAGCTGTTCGCCCGCGGTGGAGAAGGCGTTCAGCTGCGGGTCGGAGATCAGGTGAATCTGCACCGACTGCGGGTTCAGGCCGGCCGCCACGAATACCGGATCGGAGTCCTGGTGGAGAATCTCCTCGATTTCCGTATCGCGGATCACCGAGACGCCGCCGGAGTCCTGGGCGAAGGCCTGCGAGACCGGCGTGGCGAGGACGCCCGCCATGGCGAGTCCCGCAACCGCGGTCATCAGGCGTCGGAGCGGTGTTGGGGCGGTCAATGGCTGCCTTCCAATCCTTGCCCCCGCTCGGGCGCTCCATACTGGAGGCCCGGCTGCTGGAAGACGGCGTCCATCTCCGGGATCTGCGTCCTGGATGAGGGAGCCGTCGCGATCGCGCGTCGCCCGGGTTCCGGTCGACGACCGGAACCCGGAGACACGAGCCTGGTTGTCAGCCTCGCCGCCACCAGCCCTTGCGAGGCGCGACCGGCGGGGCTGTTATCTCCGCGGGGTCGGGCTCGGGCGGGGCGGCGGGGGCCTCCGGTTCAGCGACGGCCGTTACCGGTTCGACCGGGGCCGGAGCGGCTTCAGCCACGGCGACGGGCGTTTCGACCTCGACCACGGGGGGCGTGACCTCTTCGACCGGCGTCGCGACGGGCGGTTCGTCGGCGACGACGGCCTCGGCCCGGGCCGGTTCGACCGCTTCGGCGACGGGGTCGACCTCTGCGGCGGCTTCGGCCACGGCGGCGCCCTTGCGGCCACGGCTGCGCCGGGCCCGCGCCGGCTTCTCTGTCGCCTCGGGCAGTTCCACCCAGGCGTCCTCGAGCGGTTGGCTGTAGGGCGCGGTGATGATTTCGGCGTCGGTTACCGGCGTCGTCTCTTCGGGCTCGACTTCGACAACCGGACTGCGGGCAATCTCGAAGGGCGCGGCAGGCGCGGCCGGGGCCGGCTCGACGAACTCGCTCTTGCGGATCGGTCCGCGCCATTCATAGGGATCATCGCCGCTTAGGCGCGCGGGCCAGGACCAGGCGTAGACGTCCGTGGCCTGGGTCTCCTCGCGCATCCGCCGACCGCCGCGCCGTCCGCGCCGCCGCCGGCGTCCGCCGGCGTCCAGCTCGGAATCCGCATCGGTGGCGGCTGCCGCCGCAGGGGGCGCCGTTGCGGGCGTGGCTTCAGCAGGGGCCCGGCCGTCGTCGCTGCGCCGTCCGCGCCGCCGCCGGCGGTTTCGACGGCGGCCGCCATCGTCCTCGCCCGACTCGCCTGCGAATTCTCCGCTGGCCACCGCCTCATCGGCCGATTCGTCGTCGCCTTCGTCGTCGTCGTCATCCTCGTCCGAGGCGACGAACGCCTCCTCGTCGCCGGTTCCGAGGATGGCCTCGTCTTCCTCGTTTTCCTCTTCCTCTTCCTCGCTGTCGTCGAAATCGTCGTCGAGCCAGGCGGAGGGGTCGGGCCCCTCCCAGCTGCGGTCGATCTCATGCGGCACGCTGGAGGTCCGCTCGATCTCGTGGTCCGCGTGGGCGAGCGCCTCGTCGATGACCACGCTGACGAACAGGCCGTGGCTGCGCAGCAGGCGGGTGAGGTATTCGCGTTTGTTGTTGAGGATATAGAGACCCACATCCCTCGGCACGCGCACGATCACCTCGCCGCCACCGCTCAGCGCCTCCATCTCCACCGCGCGTAGCGCCGCCAGGGCGCTGGATTCCACCGAACGCACCCGTCCGGCCCCGCCGCAATGGGGGCAGACGTGGGTGGTGCCTTCCAGGATGCCGGTGCGCCGCCGCTGGCGGCTGATTTCCATCAGGCCGAAAGAGGAGATGCGGCCCATCTGGATGCGGGCGCGATCCTGCGCAAGGCAGTCCTTGAGCACCTTCTCGACCGCCCGGTTGTTCTTCGGCTCATCCATGTCGATGAAATCGATGATCACCAGACCGGCGAGGTCGCGCAGGCGCAGTTGCCGCGCGGTCTCCTCGGCCGCCTCGAGATTGGTCTTCAGCGCCGTGGCCTCGATGTTGCGCTCGCGCGTCGCCCGGCCGGAGTTGACGTCGACCGCCACCAGCGCCTCGGTCTGGTTGATCACCAGATAGCCGCCGGATCTGAGGGGCACCGTGGGCGAATAGATCTGCGCCAGGTGGTCCTCGATTTTGTGGGCGACGAACAGCGGCGCGGCGCCCCGGTAGTACTGGATCTTCTTGGCCTGGGACGGCATCAGCATGCGCATGAAGTCACGCGCCTCGCGGAAGCCGGCCTCGCCCTCGACCCAGATTCCTTCAAGGTCCTTGTCATAGAGGTCGCGGATGGCCCGTTTGACCAGGTCCTCCTCCTCATAGATCAGGGCCGGGGCCACCGAATGCAGCGTCGTGTCGCGGATGTTGGTCCAGGCGCGCGACAGATATTCATAGTCCCGCTTGATCTCGGCCTTGGTCCGCTTGGCGCCCGCGGTGCGGACGATCAGGCCCATGCCTTCGGGCACGTCGAGGTCGGCGACGATGGACCGGAGGCGCTTGCGGTCGGTGACCGCGGTGATCTTGCGGCTGATGCCGCCGCCCCGGTCGGTGTTGGGCATGAGCACGCAATAGCGCCCGGCCAGGGACAGATAGGTGGTGAGCGCCGCGCCCTTGTTGCCGCGTTCTTCCTTGACCACCTGGACCAGCATGATCTGCCGGCGCTTGATCACTTCCTGGATCTTGTAGCGCCGCATCAGCCGCCGGCGACGCCTTGCGACCTCTTCATCCATTTCGTCGTCGTCGTCGCCGCCGAGCTCCTCGCCGCCCTCGTCCGAACCGGCGCTCGCCGGGGGCGGGGCCAACTCGTCGTCATCGGCTTCAGCCTCGCGCAGCAGCGCTTCGCGGTCGGCGTGAGGGATCTGATAATAGTCGGGGTGGATTTCGTTGAACGCCAGGAAGCCGTGGCGATTGCCGCCGTATTCGACGAACGCCGCCTGCAGGCTGGGTTCTACCCGGGTGACCTTGGCGAGATAGATGTTGCCGCGAAGCTGTTTCTTGGCGCGGCTCTCGAAATCGAAATCCTCAACCCGGTTTCCGTTCAGCACGACGACCCGGGTCTCTTCCGGGTGGGCCGCGTCGATTAGCATTTTCTTTGACATGAATACGATCTCCGGGGCGCCAGGCGGATCCTGGATCCGGGCGCCAGCTGCGGGCGCGCGCGCACGAGACGTCTTTGGCCGCGCGGCCGCGACAAGCGGCGGCGAGAGGGGACAAAATCGGAGCGAAGGCGGCGCTGCCCATGGTTGTTCTCAAGGTCGCGCTCACGAAATCGGAGGCGCGGGTAGGATGACGCGTCCACGCCAAATGGCGCTGGCCCGACGCAGGGGGCGCGCACCATCGCTGAAGTCGTCATGACAGCGCGTGCGCACGGGCACCTTAGGGGAACACGGACGGAAAGGAAAGGCGCGTTCGGCCGCCCTGAGGCTGCCGCCTGAACGGGCCGCCGGCCGCGGCGGTCCGTGCAGGCGGAGCGCAGGCGAGCCGGCCGCGATGGCTCAGAAGTGGATCCCGACCCCGGCGCCGGCCTGCACATAGCCGCCGTTCATGCCCACCGACACCCCGGCCTTCACCACCACCGTGCCGCGACCTTCGAACGCCTTCGACAGGCCCATCGCCACCGCGCCGCGCCCCCCCGCGCCGCCGACCGACATCGACAGCATTCCCTTGCCGGGAATTATCGAGCTGGGCAGTTCCGCCAGCGCCGCGTCGCCGGCCGCGACCTGATCGAGCTGGGCGTGGAAGCTGGTGTTCAGGGCGGCGATCTGCTGGTCGGTGTAGGCCTTGGACTGGGCAAGCGTGCCGCTCAGGCCCGAGTTCAGCTGACCGACATTGACGGCGTCGGTGGCGGAGGTTCCCTGCGCCACATTGTGCACGGCTACGGGCGCCGAGGCGTTCTCGCCGACCAGGGTGACGTCATTGCTCGGCGTTGTCGTGGGCGTGGTCGGCGCGCTGGCGCTGGAATACTGAACCGGGGCGCGGGTCTGCAGGGTCTCGATGGCCGCGCCGACCGAGGTCTGGGTCGACCCGTAGACGCCATAGGCCGGCGCGGAGACCCCCTTGCCCGGCGTATAGGCCGCCCCGCCGCCCAGGGCGGTGGCCACCGAGGCGCCGGTCGCATTGCCCGCTGAGGCGACGCTGTACAGCTGGGAGCCGTTCACCGCGTCCGTCGAGGTCGCCGATAGGGTCCCGGCCGCCACGTTCTGGATCTGCCGCGACTGGCTGGCGGAGCCGACCGAGACCACGCCGTTGGTTCCGCCCACGCCCGCGGCCGAGCCGCCGGTTATGTCCGTGGGGCCCGTGCTTCTGGCCGTTGTCACGCTGCCGCCGCCCAGCGCCACATCATTGGCGTTGGTCGCGGAGCTGTTCGACCCCAGCGCCAGGCCGTTCGTCGCCAGGGCGTTCGCCGTGTCGCCCAGGGCGACCGATCCCGCCCCCGTGGCGTTGGCGGAATTTCCCGCCGCGACCGACCCTTGCCCTGTGGCGGTGCTGCCGTCGCCCAGGGCGA
>CAIXWN010000121.1 GCA_903923135.1 uncultured Caulobacteraceae bacterium
ATGGCGCGCACGATCTGGCCCATGATCTCCGGCCGCTCGGGATTGCCAAAGTTCAGGTTGTCGGTGATGGCGATGGGCAGGGCGCCGACGGCGGTCAGGTTGCGCCACGCCTCGGCCACTGCCTGCTTGCCGCCTTCATAGGGGTTGGCCGCGACGTATCGGGGCGTACAGTCGCTGGTCACCGCCAGGGCCTTGGCCGATCCGTGCACCCGCACGATGCCGGCGTCGGCGCCCGTGGCGGAGTCCTCCAGGGTGTCGGCCATGACATGGCGGTCGTATTGCTCCCAGAGCCACCGCTTGGAGGCGACGTCCGGGCAGGCCATGACCGTCAGCACTGCGCCCGCCCAGTCGGTCGGGGCGGGAACGCGCGCCGGGTCCAGGTGCGGCTGCAGCGCCGGTTGGACCCACGGGCGGTCATAGTTGGGGGCGTCCTCGGTAAGCGGCGCCAAGGGCAGGTCGCAGACCACCTCTCCGTGGTGGCGCAGCACGATGCGGCCGGTGTCGGTGGTGTGGCCGATGGTGGCGGCGTCCAGGCCCCATTTCTCGAAGATGCGCCGCCCGTCGGCCTCGCGTCCGGGCTTGAGGATGGCCAGCATCCGCTCCTGGCTCTCCGACAGCATCATCTCATAGGCGGTCATGTTCTCTTCGCGCTGCGGGACGAGGTCGAGGTCGAGTTCGACGCCCACCGCGCCCTTGCCGGCCATCTCGACGCAGGACGAGGTCAGCCCGGCCGCGCCCATGTCCTGGATCGCCGCGACGGCGCCGGAAGCCATCAGTTCAAGCGTGGCCTCGATCAGCAACTTCTCGGCGAAGGGGTCGCCCACCTGCACGGTCGGGCGCTTGGCGTCGGAGTCGGCGTCGAACTCCGCCGAGGCCATTGTGGCGCCGTGGATGCCGTCACGGCCGGTCTTGGAGCCGAAATAGACCACCGGCAGGCCGGCCGCCGGAGCGGCGGAATAGAAGATCTTGTCGCTGTCGGCGAGGCCAACGCACATGGCGTTGACCAGGATGTTGCCATCGTAGCCGCGGTGGAAATTGGTCTCGCCGGCGACGGTGGGCACGCCCACGCAGTTGCCGTAACCGCCGATGCCCGCCACCACGCCATTGACCAGCCGCCGGGTGCCCGGGTGGGCCGGGTCGCCGAAGCGCAGCGCATTGAGCAGCGCCACCGGCCGCGCGCCCATGGTGAAGACGTCTCGCATGATGCCGCCGACACCGGTCGCCGCGCCCTGGTAGGGCTCGATGAACGAGGGGTGGTTGTGCGATTCCATCTTGAAGACCACCGCCTGACCATCGCCGATGTCGACCACCCCGGCGTTCTCGCCCGGTCCCTGGATCACCCGCGGTCCGCTTGTGGGGAAGCGCGCCAGATGCCGGCGCGAGGACTTGTAGGAGCAGTGTTCGCTCCACATCACCGAAAACACCCCGAGTTCCACCGCGTTGGGCTCGCGGTTCAGGCGGGTCACGATCAGGGCGTATTCCTCGGCCGCAAGGCCGCTCGCGAGGGCGGCTTCGGCTCCGGCCATGCTGGGCTGGGTCATTCGACGGTTCTAGCCGCCCCTCGGCCCGGACGCCACTGTCGGCGGACGGGCGCGCGTGGTCGTTCCGCGAATTGTGCGGTGCAGCGGGCGAGCGGAAAAATTGCGGCGCCGCAAGATTCCCACTTGCAGATAAGTTATCGCCGATATCTAATCAGTGTCAAGTTCGGGGCCGGGTGCGAATTCTTCCAAGAGGGGGAAGCGCCGGGTCCCGGGCGATCCCCGCCGACACGCTCTCCCGCCCCCGTATCCGACTCCGAAGGATCCTCCGATGAAATCTCACCTCGCCATGGCCTGCGCCCTGCTTGCCCTGGGCATGGCCAGTTCCGCCTTCGCCGACGGGCGGGTGACCGCCACCCTGGTCGCGCCGGTCAAGGGCCAGACCAAGGTCATCGCCGCGCACGCGGTGTTCAACTGCGAATCGACGACCTGCGTCGCCGCGCTCGCCCCTGATGACGCCAATGACGCCTACGCCTGCAAGGATCTCGCCCGGCAGGTCGGCGCGGTCACGGCCTATCAGGAGTTCAAGCCCCTGGACGAGAAGGCGCTGGCCAAGTGCAACACCGCCGCGCCGAAGCCCAAGGCGCCGGCCGCCGCCGTCAGCCAGTGATGGGATGAGCCTGCGCCCCGCCGTGGCGGGGCGTCGGACTCAGGCGCTGGCCATGACGCTCTGGAAGAGCAGCGCGCCGTCGGCCGAGCCGAGGGCGGGCTCGAAGGCCCGGTCGGGATGGGGCATCAGGCCAAGCACGTTGCCCGCCGGATTGATGATGCCGGCGATGGCGCGCGAGGAGCCGTTGGGATTCTGCTGGTAGCGGAACACCACCTGACCCTCGCCCTCCAGACGGTCGAGCGTCTCGTCGTCGGCGAAGAAGTTGCCCTCGCCGTTGCCGACCGTCATGGTGGCCTCGCGGCGATCGCCAAAGGCGGCGGTGAAGCGGGTCTGGGCGTTGACGATGTCAAGGTCCACCGGCTTGCAGACATATTTCAGGGCGGCGTTGCGCAGCAGGGCGCCGGGCAGCAGGCCGACCTCGCAGAGAATTTGGAAGCCGTTGCAGATGCCGGCCACCGCAACGCCGCGCGCCGCCGCGGCCTTCACCTCGGTCATCACCGGCGACAGGGCGGCCATGGCTCCGCACCGCAGATAGTCGCCGTAGGAGAACCCGCCCGGCAGGACGATGAGGTCGAGGCCGACCGGGAGGGCGGTGTCCTGATGCCAGACCATCGTCACATCGGCGCCGGTGGAACGCTCGATGGCGACCCGGCAGTCGCGGTCGCAGTTGGAACCGGGGAAGACGACCACCGCCGCCTTCATGCGGCGATCTCCACCCGATAGCCCTCGATCACCGGATTGGCCAGAAGACGATCGCACATCGCCTCGACCCGCGTCCTGGCGGCGGCGGAGTCGTCGCCGACGATGTCGAATTCGATCACCCGGCCCACCCGTACGTGGTCCACGTCGTCCCAGCCGAGGCCATGCAGCGCCGTCTGGACGGCCTTGCCCTGAACGTCCAGGACGCCGGGTTTCAGAAACACATGAACGACGGCTTTCATCGGGCTCTCTATTGAATTCCGCCCTGGATGACGGTGGGCATTTCCTTCATCACCCCCAGGCGACGGGCCACCTCGGTGTAGCTCTCGATGACATTGCCCAGGTCGCGCCGGAAGCGGTCCTTGTCGAGCTTCTCGTTGGTGGTCGAATCCCACAGTCGGCAGCTGTCCGGGCTGATCTCGTCGGCCAGGATGATGCGCGAGAAGTCGTTCTCCCACACCCGGCCATATTCGATCTTGAAGTCCACCAGGGTGATTCCCACCGCGCCGAACAGGCCGGTGAGGAAGTCGTTCACCCTCAGGGTCGTTGCCATCATGTCGTCGATCTCCTGGGTGGCGGCCCAGTTGAAGGCGGTGATGTGCTCCTCGGCCACCATGGGGTCGCCGAGCTTGTCGTCCTTCAGATAGAATTCAATGATCGAGCGGGGCAGGGCCTGCCCCTCGGGCAGACCGAAGCGCCGTGACAGCGATCCGGCCGCGATGTTGCGGCAGACCACCTCAAGGGGAATGATTTCCACCTCCTTGATCAGCTGCTCGCGCAGGTTCAGCCGGCGGATGAAGTGATTGTGCACGCCGATGGTGTTCAGGCGGGTCATCACATATTCGCTGATTCGGTTGTTGATGACGCCCTTGCCCTCGAGCACGGCCTTCTTCGTGCCGTCGAAAGCGGTGGCGTCGTCCTTGAAATACTGAATCAGGGTGCCCGGCTCGGGGCCCTCATAGAGGATCTTGGCCTTGCCCTCGTAGATTTTCTTGCGGCGGGTCATATCGATAAGCCTTCCTCTGGCCAGGGGCGGTCGCCAAATGCAAAACGCGCGCTGGCTTGGCGCCGCGCGCGTCTGTCCTGGATCGCGTCTGACATCATCAGGGCCATGACGAGACTAGCCGAACGCGATCTTCGGCGCAAACCCGGCCTTGCCCTTTGGGGCGGGAGCGGAGACGTTCGGGCGTTTTTTCGGGGAAGCCGAACCATGGTCGACAAGCCGCCGGCGCCGGCGCCCTCCGGCGCCTATCCCAGACTGGGAACGCGGGGCGCGGTCTATCTGGGTCTGCCCCGCGACAGTTGGCGGGACGCGTACCATCGCCTGCTCACCATGCCCCTGTGGGCTTTCCTGGCGACAATGGCGGCCGGCTATGTGGCGGTGAACGCCCTGTTCGCCGGTCTCTATCTGCTGGATCCGCAGGGCGTCGCCAACGCGAGGCCTGGAAACTTCGCTGACGCCTTTTTCTTCTCCGCCCAGACCCTGGCGTCCGTGGGCTACGGCGCGATGTGGCCGCGCAGCCTGTTCGTCAACGCCGTCGTCACCGCCGAGACCTTCGTCGGACTGTTCAACCTCGGCCTCGCCACCGGCCTGCTGTTCGCGCGGATCTCGCGGCCCACGGCCCGGATCATGTTCTCTCGCCAGGCGGTGGTGACCCTGATGGACGGCGTCCCGACCCTGATGTTCCGCGCCGCGAATCGGCGCCGCAACATTGTCGTCGAGGCCGAGGTCAGCGTGACCCTGATCCATGACGTACGCACCCTGGAGGGGGATGTTCTGCGCCGGTTCGTCGAACTGCCGGTGGTGCGCCCACGCTCGCCGCTGTTCTTTCTGACCTGGCAGGTGATGCACGTCATCGACGAGAACAGCCCGCTCTACGGCGACACGCGCGAGAGTCTGCTGGCCCGCAACGCCGAGGTGCTCGTCGTGATGAAGGGGCTGGACGAGACCTTCGTTTCGACGATCCACGCCCGCGCCTCGTACGCGCCCGACGAGATCGTCTGGGGTCGACGGCTTGCCGATATTTTCACCAGCGCGCCGGATGGGCGCAGAGCCATCGATTTTCGACGTTTTCATGACATTGTGTGAAAAGGCACAGTCGGCGGCGACGATTGCCGCCATGGTCTCGACGGGTTATGACCCGCGACTTGTTTCGGATAGGGTTGTGCATGAGTGTTTTCAACGATCGTGAGCAAGGGTTCGAGGGCAAGTTCGCCCACGACCAGGCGCAGGAATTCCGTTCCATCGCCCGCCGCAATCGCATGCTTGGGGAATGGGCCGCCCGTCGCATGGGTCTGGAAAATGTCGACGACTACGCCCGCGCGGTGGTGAAGTCCGAGGTGGACCAGCCCGGCGACGAGGATGTGCTGCGCAAGGTCAGCCAGGACCTGACTGGTTCGGGACTGTCTGTTCCGCTCAGCGAAATTCGCGCCAAGATGGACGAGTTCCTGGCCATCGCTCGCGGACAGATCGAAGCGGGCGACTAGCCCGGCCGTGGCCGGCCTGGCGCCGGCGGTTCAGGCGGCCGTCAGGCCCGGTTCGCCGAACACCCGGGCGAAGATCGTGTCAACGTGCTTGAAGTGCCAGGCCAGATCGAAGAGATCGGCGAGTTCCGCCTCGCTCAGGTGTGCGCGCACCTCGTCATCGGCCTGCAGCAGCGCCAGAAACCGCCCCTCGCCGCGCCAGACCTTCATGGCGTTGCGCTGCACGGCGGAATAGGCCCCCTCGCGGCTCATGCCCTTCTGGGTCAGGGCCAGCAGAACCTGCTGCGAGTGGACCAGGCCGCCCATGCGGTCGAGGTTTCTCTGCATGTTTTCCGGATAGACGACCAGGCGCTCCATGAGCGAAGCCAGACGGCGCAGCGCGAAGTCGAGATGAACGGTCGCGTCGGGCGCGATGCCCCGCTCCACCGACGAGTGGCTGATGTCGCGCTCATGCCAGAGGGCGACATTCTCCATCGCCGGGGTCACCGCCGAGCGGACAAGACGGGCGAGGCCCGTGAGATTCTCGGTGAGGATCGGATTGCGCTTGTGCGGCATGGCCGACGAGCCCTTCTGGCCGGCGTCGAAAGGCTCCTCGACCTCGAGAACCTCGGTGCGCTGAAGATGGCGGATTTCCACAGCCAGCCGTTCGATGGAGCTGGCGACCACGGCCAGGGCGGCGAAGTAGGCGGCGTGGCGGTCTCGTGGGATCACCTGGGTGGAGACTGGCTCGGGGCGCAGGCCGAGCTTTTCGGCGACATGGGCCTCGACGCGGGGATCGACGCTGGCGAAGGTGCCCACGGGCCCGGAGATGGCGCAGGTGGCGATCTCGAAACGGGCCATGGCCAGACGTTCGCGGGCGCGGCTGAACTCGGCGTAGTGACCGGCCAGCTTCAGGCCGAAAGTGGTGGGCTCGGCGTGGATGCCGTGGCTGCGGCCGACGCAAGCGGTCAGGCGGTGTTCAAGCGCCCGTCGGCGCAGGGCCGCCAGCACCAGCTCGACGCCCTCCATCAGCAGGTCGGTCGCGCGTGACAGCTGCACCGCCAGGGCCGTGTCGTTGACGTCCGAGGAGGTCATACCCTGGTGCAGGAAGCGCGCCTCCGGCCCGACGATCTCGGTGACATGGGTCAGGAAGGCGATGACGTCGTGCTTGGTCTCGCG
>CAIXWN010000122.1 GCA_903923135.1 uncultured Caulobacteraceae bacterium
CCGCCGCCGCCGCCGCGCCGCCGCGCCTGCACATCGGCGCGATCGAGATCCGCATGACCGCCCCGACGCCGCCCCCGCCGGCGGCCCCTCCGGCGCCGGTCATCGTCGCCGCCTCGCCGGCCGGTCCCGCGGCGCCCCTGTCGCGGGGATTCGTCTCGCGCTTCGGCCTGGCCCAGGGCTGACCGGCCGTGGCCTGGAGCACCCCCGACATCTCGCGTGTCACCGACGCCCTCAGCGACCTGCTCACCCAGGCCCTGGCCGACGCGGTCAACCCGCCGCTGAGCATTCCCCACTTCACCGTCAAGATGAGCCTCTCCAGCCCGGAGATCGCCCGCGGCGAGGCGCCCTGCCAGCTGACCCTCTATCTGATGCACGTCGGCCGCGACCCCACCTGGCGCAACACCCCCGCCGCGGGGCCCCGCCCGCAGCTGAACACCGCCCAGCCCCTCAGCCTCAACCTCTACTATCTGCTCACCGCCTGGGCCGGCCCCGACTACACCAGCGAGCAGCGCGCGATGACCATCGCCCTGCAGGCCTTCCACACTCGCCCCGTCTATCGCCTGCCGCCGACCAACGACGAGGTGACCATCACCGTCGAGGCCGACACCATCGAGGAGATGAGCCGACTGTGGCAGGCCTTCACCGTGCCCATGCGGCTCTCCTGCGTGGTCAAGGTCGGGGTGGTCTTCGTCACCCCGGCCCTGCTGGCGCCCAAGCCGCAGCCGCCGCCGGTCACCGCCAACCTCGCCGTCGGTCCGACCCCCGGCGCCGGCGACCCGCCGGTGCTCTACGCGGCGATGAACCTCGCCTTCGCCCCCTATCCGCCGCCGGCCGATCCGGCCCTGCAGACCGTCTCCGGCGGCGAGTTGGTCGCGGTCGGCGGCAGCAACATCGTGCTGCGGGGCGCGGGTCTCGACCAGGCCGCCGCCGCCCAGGTCTTCCTCTCCACCGCCGACGGCCTCACCGAATGGCGTATCACCGCCGCGCCGGCGTGGCGCACGGGCGCGGCCTCGCCGGGCGAGCTGGCTCTCACCCTGCCGGTCGCCTACGTCAATCCCGCCAGCGGCGCCCCGGCGCCGCCCGCCCGGACCCCGGCCCCCGGGGTCTATCGCCTGTCCGTCGGCCGCAACGTCCCGGCGCCCAAGGTGCGCAGCAACACCGTTCCCCTGACCGTCGCCGCGCGGATCGACAGCCTCGCGGCGCCGCCCACGCCGGGCGCCCACTACACCCTCGCCGGCGCCGGCTTCGCCACCGCCCCGGGCGCCACCACCGTCAGCCTGGGGGCCATCCCGCTGGCCCCCTCCGGGGCCGCCTCGCCGCCGCCGGGTCGTTTCCACGTGGCCGCGGGCGGCGCGTCTATCGCCTTCACCCTGCCGGCGATCCTGCCGCCCCCGGGGACTTATCCCATCGGGGTGGTTGTCAACGGCGTGCCCTGCCTGCCCGGCTTCACGGTGACCCTGTGACCGTCGTCGCCGTGCTCAGATCCGACCCCTCCGCCGCCGCCCCGGCCGCGATGCGGCCCGCCGCCGCCCTGGTCCTCGACCTCGCCCGCCTGCGCGCCCGCCGCCTGGTCCTCTGGCAGGAGGAGGTCTGGCGGGCCGGACGCTCCAGCCCCGACCAGGGCCTGGCGATCACCGCCGGCGAGGTCGCCTGGCTGCTCGCCGGCGACGAGGCCGCCCGCCACGAGACCGGCTTTCTCGCCGCCCATCCCGAGGCCGCCGCCCTCGAGCGGACGATCCGCGACACCGAGGCCGCCCTGGCCGCCGACGGCGCCTGGGCCACCCTGACCGGGTCCTTCGATCTCGACCTGGCCGAGGCCGACCTGCTGGTCCTGCTGGCGGCGGCCGAGATCGACCCGGGCCTGCAGCGGGTGTTCGCCTACCTCCACGACGACAGCCGCCTGACCCAGCCCTCGGCAGGCCTGTCCCGCCGCCTGGCGCGCCGCCCGGGGTCCGTCTGGACCGGCGAGGCCCTGCGCCGCTGGCGCCTGGCCTCGCCCCTCGACGATCCTTCGCCCCTGGCCCTGACCGCGCCCTGGCGGATCGACCCGGCGGTGATGACCGCCCTTCACCACGGCGACTGGCGCGATCCCCGCCTGGCCGGCGCCGTCAACCTGATCACGGGGGCCGATCTGGCGGGAACCCTGCCGCTCCACGCTGCGGCCCAGGCCGGTCTGGCCGCCTGCGCCGACCTGCGGGAGGTCGAGCTGACCGGGCCGCCGGGCATCGGCCGCCAGACCCTGGCGGCGCGCCACGCGCAGAGCTGCGGAGGGCCGCTGTTGTCCGCGGATGTCCCGCTGCTGCTCGCTCAGGGCCTGGAACCGCGCGACCTTGTCACCCTGGTGCTGCGTCAGGCCCGCTTCTGCCGGGCCCTGGCCTATTTCCGCGACGCCGACGCCGTCCCCGCGGCCGAGTGGGACCTCGCCCGGCGGCTGGGCGTCGACTACCTGCGCGGCGTCCGTCTGCCATCCGCGGCCGGCGCCGAAGTCGCCCTGCCGCCCCTGGCCCTGGCCGAGCGCCTGCAGCTTTGGACCGCCCGGCGGAGCGATCCGGCCCCCTCGGCCCTGTTCACCCACCGCCTGACCCCGGCCGAGGTCCGCCGGCTCGCCGACGCCCGGCCCGGCGAGACCGCGCGCATCGGCGGTCGCCGTCCCGACCACGCGCTGCTCTCCCGGCTGCCGTGCCCCTATGACTGGGACGACCTGGTCCTGCCCCCCGACATCGCCCGTCAGCTGCGGGAGTTCGCCGACCAGGTCCGCCTGCGCTGGAGCGTCTACGACGACTGGGGGTTCGGCCGCCTGGCTCACCTGGGCTTCGGCATATCGGCCCTGTTCGGCGGCCCCAGCGGCGCCGGCAAGACCATGGCCGCCCAGGTCATCGCCCGCTCGCTTGGCCTCGACCTCTATCGCGTCGACCTCGCCGGTGTGGTCAACAAATATATCGGCGAGACCGAGAAGCGCCTGCGCGAGGTGTTCGACGCCTGCGAGCACGCCGGCGCCCTGCTGTTCTTCGACGAGGCCGACGCCCTCTTCGGCGCCCGCATGCAGGTCAAGGACGCCCATGACCGCTTCGCCAACATCGAGACCAACTATCTGCTGCAGCGCATCGAGAGCTTCGACGGCGTCGCCATCCTGGCCACGAACCGCCGCAATGACATCGACCAGGCCTTCGTGCGGCGCCTGCGCTTCGTCATCGAGTTCATGGCCCCCCGGGCCGACGAGCGACTGACGCTCTGGCGCCGGGCCCTGCCGTCGCATGCGCCGGGCGGCGAGCCTCTGCTGGACGACATCGACTGGCGCCTGCTCGCCGATCGGCTGGAGATGACCGGGGCGGAGATCAAGAACACCGTTCTGGCCGCCGCCTTCCTGGCCCGGGCCGAGGGCGAGCGCATCGGCATGCGCCATCTGCTCGGCGCGGCGCAGCGCGAACTGGCCAAGCAGCGCGGGAAACTGCCGGTCACCCTCAGAGAGGCCGCGGGCGCATGACCGAGGTCGCCATTGACCGCCTCGTGCTCGATCTGCCCGGGCTGGACGCCCAGACTGCCCGGGCGCTGGCGCTCGGCATCGCCGACGGCCTGGCCGGCGCCCGTCTGCGCGGCGACCACGAACGCCTGACGATCACCCTCGACGCCACGGCCGCCGACGGCGCCCCGGGGGATCTGGCGGCGCAAATCGTCTACGCGCTGCTCAGCAGGATCGGGTGAGGGCATGGCCGGAAAATTCCTTCGCGGCGCCCTGATCGAGTTCAGCGAGAGCTTCCCGCTGCCGATCCCGAACGTGATTATCTTCCAGTACAACCCCGAGACCATGACCCACGCCTGGACGCCGGCGACCACCAACCCGGCGACCAGCACCCCCGGCGCGGCGGGGGCGGCGGCCAACCCCCTGGCGATCACCGGCGATCCGCAGGAGTCGTTCAGCTTCACCCTGGCCATGGACGCCAATGACATGATTGCCGACGGCGACGCCGTCGAGACCGGTCTCGCCACGGCGTCGGGCGTCTACACCCGCCTGGCGGCGCTGGAGATGTTGCTGTTTCCCACCGCGCCGCCTGGCGGCGGACTGATCGGCTCGGTCTCCTCGGCCCTGGGGATCGGCGGCGGAAGCGCCGCGCCCACACGGCAGGTTCCGGCCGCCCAGCTTCCCACCGTGCTGTTCGTCTGGGGCCCTGGCCGCATCGTTCCGGTGCGCGTGACCAGCCTGTCGATCACCGAGAAGCTGTACGATTCGGTGCTGCTCAATCCCACCCACGCCGAGGCGCAGATCGGTCTGCGGGTGCTCACCGCCCAGGAACTGCCGTTCGTCGACGGGCCTTTGGGGACCCTGGCGAAGATGGCGGCGACCTACTCCCACGGCCTGCGGGAGGCGCTGGCCCTGGCCAACCTCGCCAACGCCGCCGAGTCCATCGTCGGCATGTTGCCGGTCTAGGGAGAGGATCCGATGTTCGCCGCCAACAGCCGCTACTACGGACTGGGAACCTACACGGTGAAGCTGCCCGGCGGTCGCACCGTCAGCGCCACCCAGCTTCCCCTGGCCCGTCCAGGGCCGCTGCTCGGATATCATCCCCGGGTCGCCGGCGATCGCCTGGACCTGCTTGCGGCGCGCTATCTGAACGAGCCGACCTGGACGTGGAAGCTGTGCGACGCCAACGGCTCGCCGTCCCCCGACGCCCTGATCGCCCGGCCGACCATCGGCATTCCGCGAGGCGGCGGGCGCTGATGGCCAGCACGTTCGACATCCTGATCGCCGGAACGCCGGCCTCCGACTTCGACACACGGCTCGTCGAACTGGAGGTCGAGGAGAACGTCGATCTGCCGAGCGCCTTCCGCCTGACCCTGCCGGTGAGTCTGACATCGTCGGGCGACTACGACACGGTTTCGGACGCCCGTCTCGGGCCGCAGTCCAACATCGCCATCACCGCCCAGGCCGCCGACGGCAAGACGCACTGCCTCATCGACGGCTATGTGCTGGCCCAGGACATCCACCTCGATACGGGCACCTCGACCAGCAAGGTCAAGGTGTCAGGCCAGGACGCCAGCTGGCTGATGAACATGACCGAATCGGTCCGCGAATGGGCCGACGTCACCGACGGCGCGGCGGCCAACACCCTCTTCGGCGAATATGGCCTGACCCCGGATCCGCGCAATCTGGACAATGACTCCTCTGTCTACAGCGCCGACACCGCCAGCCTGATGCAGCGCGCCACCGACGCCCAGTTCCTGCGCACCCTCGCGCGCCGGTCCGGCAAGCTCTTCCGGGTGTTCTGCACCGATACGCCGGGCCAGCGGACCGGCCTGTTCGCCGCCCCGTCGATCGGCGGCAGTCCGGACGTCATCCTGACCCTCAACCCGGCCGACGCGGCCAACATCGGACCGCTGGACATCTCCTGGGACGTCATGCGGCCCAGCGCCGTGAGCGCCCAGCAGTTGCTGTTCACCGACGCCAGCGGGCAGGCCGCCGGCGGCGACAACAGCGACTCGGGGCTGACGGGGCTGGACGCCACGGGTCTCGCGACGTTCGCCGGCTCGCCGGTGAAGACCATCCTGACGACCTCGGCCTCCGACGCCGTGACCCTGACTCAGCGGGCCCAGGCGGTCCTGCAGGAGTCGGGCTGGTTTGTCCGCTGCGAAGGCTCGACCGACGCCGCCCGCCTGGGCGCGATTCTGCGCGCCGGCGCCGTGGCCCAGGTGAACGCCGCCGGATCGCTCCACTCCGGCTCCTATTTCGTCTGGAGCGTTCGCCATCACATCACCGCCGACAAGCACGAGATGAAGTTCGTTCTGGTGCGCAACGCGGTCGGCGCTGCGGCGACCGGCGCGCCGGCGGTGGGGCCATGAACGACGCCCTGGTCCTCGACCTGCTGGAGCGGGTGAAACACCGTTACTACGGCAAGTATCGCGGTGTCGTCGTTGACGTCGACCCCACGACCATGCGCCTCAAGGCCTCGGTGCCCGACATCCTGCTGGGGTCGCCCACGGGCTGGTGCATGGCCTGTGTGCCCTACGCCGGCCCGGGGGTGGGCTTCGCCATGCTGCCGGCAGTGGGCAGCGGTGTCTGGATCGAGTTCGAGAAGGGCGAACTGTCGCTGCCGATCTGGGTGGGCTGCTACTGGCGCACCGGCGAAACGCCGCCCACAGCGTCGGCGACGACCCGGGTTGTGGCGACCGATGCGGGGTCTCTGACCTTCGATGACCAGGCCGCCACCGTCACCCTGGCCGACAAGGCCGGCGACAGTGTCGCGCTCACCGGCGGCGCCGTCACCATCACCTCGGGCAAGGGCAAGATCGTCGCCGACGCCACCGGGGTCACACTCAACGATTCCTCCCTGGTTGTGACCTGATGCCCGGCCTGCTGACCACCGCCAGCACCCTGATGTGTCCGCACGGCGGAACGGTGATGGCGACGCCCGGAGCGAGCCAGGCGGTGGCCGACGCGGTGATCCTGCGCAGTTCCGACAGCTTCTCCATCGTCGGCTGCCCGTTCCAGGTCTCCGGCGCGCCGCAGCCGTGCACCACGGTCCTGTGGGTCTCCACCGCCCAGAAGGTCCGGCACGCGGGCGATTTCGTTCTGACCGAGGCCAGCGTCGGCCTGTGCCTGGGGCCGGCGCCGCAGGGCACGGTCCTGGTCTCGGCCACGCAGAGCCAGGTGAGCGGCCTATGATCCGTCACGACATCGCCCATCCGTTCGCCATCGACGCCGGGTCCGGCCAGGCGGCCCAGGCGGCCTATCAGGATCATGTCGACCAGATGATCCGCCAGGTCCTGCTGACCGATCCGGGCGAGCGGGTCTGCCTGCCGACGTTTGGCGCCGGCCTGCGCCGGCTGCTCTTCGCGCCCCTGTCGGCCCAGTTGCAGTCGACTACGAGGATGATCGTCACCCAGGCGCTGCACACCTGGCTGGGCGACCAGATCACGGTGCAGACGGTCACCGTCGACACCCCGATCAGCGCGCCAGGCCTCCCGGAAGGAACGATCCTGGTCACGGTCGGCTACGTGCTGATCGAGACCCAGTCCGTCCGCCAGACCCAGGTTCAGGTGATTTAGGATGGTCGAGCCCCGGGACCGCTATGTCGCCCTGCTCACGTCGAAGAGCTTCAATGGCGTCGATTTCGTCGCCGTCGACCCGGTCCATCCGCGTCTGCTGCGCGTCCACTTCATCAACGCCGTCCCGGTCGCCGCCCCGGGGGTCTCGGCGACCATCACCGGCGGCGACCGCCTGCCGGTGGTTCCGGTGGAGGCGATCGACAACACCGCCGACTGGAGCTTGGACGCCGAGGGGCGCCCGATCCTCGCCCTGCGAGCCCGGGTCGAGGGCGATTTCTCGACCTATCGCCTGACGGTGAACGCCGATGCGCTGGACATCGCCTACGCCAGCACGACCTTCGCCTTCAGGGTCAATTGCCCAAGCGACTTCGACTGCGCCCCCGCGCCCCTGGCCTGTCCGCCGGACGACACCGTGGTCCCGCCGATCGACTATCTCGCCAAGGACTTCCAGAGCTTCCGCGCCGCCCTGATGGATTTCTCCGCCCTGCGCTACCCCGCCTGGGTCGAGCGCTCGGAGGCGGATGTCGGCGTCATGTTCCTTGAGGCGCTTTCGGCCGTGGCCGACGACCTCAGCTACTATCAGGACCGCGTGGCCGCCGAGGCGACACTGGAGACCGCCACCCAGCGAAGCTCCCTGGTCGGCCTCGCCCGCCTGGTCGACTATGAGCCCCGGCCGGCCGTCAGCGCCACAACCCTCCTGCAGCTGACGGTGAGCGGACCGGGGCTGATCGCGCCCGGCTCGCGGGTTTTCGCCGCCTCGCCGGATGGCGGTCGAGTCCCGTTCGAAGTCGGCGCCGGTCTGAACGACACCTCAGCCTATCCGGTCTCCGACCTGTGGAACTTCGGCGCCGCGCCCTACTGGTTCGACGACCGTGACCAGTGCTGGCCCGCGGGAGCGACCGATCTGTGGCTGCAGGGAAAGGGCTATGGCTTCGCTACCGGTCAGGCCCTGCTGATCCAGACCGATCTGCCTGGCGACAGCCAGAGGCGGGTGGTGCATCTCACCGCCCCGGGCCACGAGGCGACGGACCCGATCTTCGGCGATGTCCCGGTGACCCGGATCCAGTGGCGGATCGACGAGGCCCTCGACCGCGCGATAGACCTGACGCGTACGGTCGTTGGCGGCAATCTCGTACCGGCCACCCAGGGGGCCAGGGTCGAGGAGACCTTCGCCATCGGCTCCGCGCCGTCCAACGCCCCGGACGCCGCCCTGGCCCTGGCGCGCCGCGGCCCGAATAGCGACGCAGCCACGCCTAACTGGGTGTTCCGTCACCCCCTGGGACAGTCGCCGCTGGCCTGGCTGGCGGCCGCCGAACCCGCCGCGGCGGCGGCGCCGGAGATCAGCGTGATGCAGATCCAGCCGGAGGCGCGCGCCTGGACGTTTACACCGGTCTTCTGGAAGGCGGAGTCGACCGATCTGGCGGTCTATGTCGATCCCGTCGCCTGGCGGCCGGTGGCCTTCTCCCCGAGCGGCGCCCCGACGCACCACGACATCGATGGCGACGCCGGCGCCACCCTGCGCTTCGGCGATGGCGTGTTCGGCGCCGCGCCGGCCGAGAAGGACCTGTTCCGGGTCACTTACCGGGTCGGGGTCGGGGCGGCCGGCAACGTCGCGGTCGACACCATCACCCAGATCGATGCCGGAGGGGGGCTGATCGTCGGCGTACGCAATCCCTTCCCGGTCATCGACGGCGCCGACGCTGAGACGCGCGATCACATCGCCCGAATGGCGCCCCAGGCCTTCCGCGCCGTTCAGTTCCGCGCCGTCCGGTCGGAGGACTACCAGGCCGCCGCCGAGAGCCTGCCCTGGGTTCAGAAGGCCGGAACCTCGTTCCGCTGGACCGGCAGCTGGCTGACGGTCTTCACCGCTGTCGACCCTCTCGGGTCGGAACAGATCGGCCTGGACCAGGAGGTCGCGCTCGTGGATCTGCTCAACCGGCGCCGACTGGCCGGCTACGAGTCCTACGCGCCGGCCCCCGCCTATGTCTCCCTCGACCTGAAGATCGAGGTCTGCGCCGAGGAGGGCTGGCTCGACGGCGACGTGGAGGCCGCTGTTCTGGATCGCCTTGGCAACGCCACGCGCGAACCGGGCTCCGCGGGGTTCTTCTTCGCCGACAGGTTCACTTTCGGCACTCCGCTCTATCGCAGCCGCCTCGAGGCGGCGATCCAGGCTGTTCCGGGCGTGTTGGGCGTCAGCGCCATCACCTATCGCCGGCGCGGCGGCTTCGCCGGCTTTGTCGACCTGCCTGAAACCATCGCCCCCTCAACCCGGCAGATCCTGCGCGTCGACAATGATCCCAGCTGGCCCGAGCGCGGTACGATCCGGGTGATTGTGGAGGACGGTCGATGACCTTTCCCGTCTGTCCCTGCGACGGGGATGCGCCCGCCATGCCGGTCAATCCACCGCAGCAGGACCACATCGCGTTCCGGTCCGGCGATTTCGCGACGTTTCGCCGCGCGGTTCTGACGCCAGTGGCGGGCGAGCGCTCGTTGACTGCCTGGCGACCACAGGGCCAGGGCGACCTGGCGGTCATGATGGCCGAATGGTTCGCCTACCTCGGCGATATCCTGACCTTCTATGACGAGCGCATCGCCAACCAGGCCTATCTGCGCACGGCCGATCTGGACGCCAGCGTCCGTCGCCTGATCCAGGTCCTGGGCTATCGTCCGCGGCCGGCGATCGGCGCCACCGGGGTGCTTGCGGCGCTCGTCACCGCCGGACAGAGCACGGTCTTGCCGCGTGGCCTGCAGATCCAGAGCAAGCCCGGTCCGGGTCAGGCTCCGCAGACCTTCGAACTGTCGGCGGACACGACGATCGGCCCTCCCGACCAGGTCGCCGCCACGCTGCCGCCGAGCCTGCTGGCCCCGATCAGTGATTTCCGCTTCCTCTACCTCAGCCTGGGCCTCGAATACGCCGCGCCGGCGGGCCTTCACGGCAAGTTCCGTCGCGCGGGCGGGAGCTATCATCCGGTTCCGATCGGTTTCGGCGCGTCCGCCGCCAACTACGGCCTGCTGCTGCAGGGCGCGGTAACGACGGTCGATCCCGGCGCCCGGCTGCTGCTGCGCCCCCGTGACTCCGCGCTCGGCCCGCCGATGCTGGCGACCGTCACCCAGGCGACGATCCAGCCCGCCCCCGGCGGCGGCCAGCAGACCTCCCTGGCTCTGGACATCGCCGCCACGCCGCCCGCGTCGCTCGCCGCCGTTGAGGCCAGCCTGGAACGTCCAAACCAGACCGCCAGCCTGTGGAGCCTCTACGCCGGCGGCGCCGAGGGCAAGACGCTGCACCTGTCCAGTCTGACGCGTCAGGTGCGGCCCGGCGCCTGGATCCTCATCACCGGCCCGGCCTTCCCCGCCTTCCTGGCCAAGGTCAGCGCCACGGCCGACGCCATCTGGGACGCCAACAGCCCCGCGGTCACGGACCATCCCCTTCCGATCCCGCATACGGTCCTGACCCTGGCGGCGTCGCCGTCGGGCGGCTGGCCGAGCGACCTTGGCGACCTCAGCGTGGCGTTCGACTGGATCAGTGTCGGCAAGCTGCTCGATCAGCCCCCGAGCGCCTGGAGCGGGACCCCCACGGCCCTGGTCGCCGCCGGCCCGGCGCGCTTCCCGGTCACCGGCGGCGCGCAGGTTCTGGTGCAGGACGGCAGCGGGGCTGGGGTGCTGGCCACGGCCAGTTCGGCGGGTGATTTCAACCTGCAACTGGGCGGTTTCGCCGCTCCGACGGCCACGCTGCAGCCTCCGCTCTCGGTCCTGTACAATCCGTTGCCGGTGACCCGAGGCAAGACGATCTCCCGCGAGATCCTCGGCGGCGGTGACGCCACCCGGCCCGGCCAGAGCTTCACCCTGGCCCAGTCGCCGGTGACCTACCTGCAAAAGGGCGCCGCGTGGGCGAGCACCGTCGCCGTGACGGTCAATGGCGAGCCGTGGACCGAGGTCGCCAGCTTCTACGGTCAGGGCCGGGACGTCCAGGTCTTCGTCACCCGCGAGGACGTTAACGGGCAGACGCACCTGGACTTCGGCGACGGCGTCAACGGCGCGCGTTTGCCCACCGGGGTGAACAATGTGGTGGCGACCTATCGCATCGGCGCCGGAGCCGCCTCGCCCCCGGCCGGTAAGCTGACGGTGATCGCCCAGTCGTTCCCCGGACTTCGGGCCGTTCTCAACCCTGTCGCCGTCGGCGGGGGCGCCGAAGCGGACCCGCCGGACCAGATCCGCCGCTACGCGCCCCGCTCCGTGCTGGCGTTCGGCCGCGCCGTTTCGGTGTTCGACTATGAGGCGCTGGCCGCCCAGGCGCCGGGCGTCGGCCGGGTCCGCGCCGTCTGGGCCTGGAACGATCTGCGTCAGCGCACTCTGGTTACGGTCTATGTCGGCGACGACGCCGCAGCGGTCGCGTCGGCCCGGGCCGTCCTGGCCGCGGCCGGAGATCCCAATCGCCCCGTGCAGGTGCTGCAGGCGGCCGCCGTCCCGGTCAGGCTGACGCTCAGCCTCCTGGTGGCGACCGGCTGGGACGCCGATGCGATCGTCGCCCAGGTCATCGCGGCCCTGGTCGATCCGGCCCGGGGGGTGTTCTCCAGTCGGAACCTCCCCGTCGGACGGCCGGTCTTTGATAGCCAGATCGAACGCGCCGTTCTGGAGGTTCCCGGGACGGTGGCGCTGACGGCGGCCGGGTTCACCGCCGACGACCTTCCCGACGCGGGGCCGATTCATGCGCCCGGCGAGGGCGGGTACTTCGACCTCGCCGTTTCGGACATCAACATCGTCACGGAGGCGGACTGCCATGGCGGATGACGGCTATGTCGCCTGGTATCAGGCCAGGCTCTGGCAGCTTCTGCCGGGGGTCTATCGGTCGCTCGACACGCCCGACGGGGCCGGCCCGCTGCGCGAGATCGTCGACCGGATCGGCGGCGAACTGGCCACTCTGCGGCGGGGCATGGACCGCCTCTGGGCCAACCAGTCGATCGAGACCTGCGATGACTGGGCCATCCCCTACATCGGCGACCTGTTGGCCACGCGGCTGGTTAGTTGCATGGACGCCCGCGCCCAGCGGGTCGACGTGGCCAAGACCATCTACTACCGGCGCCGGAGCGGCACGCTTGGCCTGCTCGAGGAACTGGCCGCCGACATCGCCGGTCGGGACGCGCGGGCCGTGGAGTTCTTCCGCCGCTTGGGACGCACGCGCCACCAGTTCGATCCCGCCATCCGACTCGACCCGCCGGGCGGGCCGCCGGCGTCGGCCATCGTCGAGGGATTGATCGGCGCCAGTTCGGGCTCGCCGGCCGGCGGCTTCGCCGATCTGCGAAACCGCTACGCCGCGGGCAACAGCGGCGGCCCGTTCGACGAATTCGCCCACACCGCCGATCTTCGCCGCGGCGGCCAGTCCAGCGGCTGGCACAACATCTCGCACCTGGGCGTGTTCATCTGGTGGCTCTACGCCCACCCGATCGCCGGGGCGACGCCGGTGAGCAACGGGCAGCCCAGCCCATGCTTCTCGTTTGATCCCTCCGGGCGGCGGGTTCCGCTGTTCGCCCGCTCCAACCGCAACGGCTCCGGGGCGGCCACCGGCTATGGCGAGGACTGGCTGTCTCCGGACGAGTGGGATCTGCCCGGGCGGATACGGGAGAGCCTGTGGAAAGCCTATCCGGACGCCCTCTATCCGGTGTCTCTGGCCGTGGAACTCGGGGGCGGCGCCGCGCCCGCCCCTCTGCCGAGAAGCGATCTGACGGTCCATCCCGAGCGCGGCCTTTTCAGCTTCACCGGCGCCCCGCCGGATGGCCAGTTGGTGACCGCCTGTCACTTCGGCTTTTCCTCACGGATCGGCGCCGGCGGCTTCGACGAGCGCATCCTGGAGAAACTCGAGCAGCCGGCCCTCCTTGCAACCGTCGGCGGCGGCGCCGGCCTGGATGCGGCCCTCGCGGCCGTCACCCAGTCCGGAACCGTGGAGATCGCCGATTCCCTGACCTATCCCGGCGTCGCGGCCGATCTGACGCTGCCGCCCGCGCCGACGCCCCCTGCCGCGAGCGTGGTGCAGCTGCGGGCCCGCAACGCCCAGCGCCCGGTGATCCGCTGGGCCGGCGGAGGCGCGACCTGGACGATCACCGGGAACGGCGGCAGCCTGATCCTTCAGGGCCTCTGGCTCCAGGGGGCCGATCTGGTCCTGGCCGGCCGGTTCGACACCGTCCGCCTGCGCGTGATGACCCTCGACCCGGGAACAGCCGGGCAGGGCGGGCCCCTCTTCGACGACGCCATCGATGGCATGCCCCTGGCGCCGACCACCCTTTGGATCGAGGGGACCGTGCAGACCCTGATCCTGGAACGATGTGTCACCGGCCCGGTGCGCACACGCAACGGCGGAGCGGTGGAGACCCTGTCCGCCACCGACTGCATCATCCAGGGCCTGGCGGGTCACGCCATCGAACCGTCGGCGCCCATTCTTGACCCTGCGGCTCTGGCCGAGGCCTGGAAGGCGCAGAGCGACCCGACGTCCGCGGCGATTGTCGCGACGCTGCCGCAGGCCGTGCTCGATGACCTGGCGGCCTATTGGCCCGGCGCCGCCCCGCCCGCCGGCCTCGTCGCCGGCATGGCCACAGCGCTAGCCGGCCTGGACCGGGCGGCCATGGAGACGGCCTATCCCCTGGCGCTGGCCGATCTGGCGCTGGGCGCGTCGAGCGGAGAGGTGCAGCTGGCGCGCTGCACGGTGCTTGGCCGCACGGCCGCCCACCGCCTCAGCGCCAGCGAGTGCATCCTCGACGAGGTGGCCCAGGTCGAGGACAGCCAGCACGGCTGCGTGCGCTTCAGCGCCTACGCTGATGGCAGCCGGCTGCACGCACCCTTTCGGTCAGTGCGGGTTCCCGCGCGTGGTCCGATGTTCCGCAGTCGCCGGTTCGGCGAGCCCGACTACGCCCGTCTCTATCGACTGGCGGACGCCGCGATCCTGGGCCGGCAGGCCGGCGACAGCATCCTGGCCGGAGCCCGAAATGAATCCGAGATGGGGGCCTTCGCTCTCGAGGCCATTTCCCTGAAGCGGCGCGGTCTGGCGCTGAAATACGAAGAGTACACACCGCTCGGCGTCTATCCGGTGTGGATAGATGCAGACTAGAGGCAAGGATACACGCCATGGCCAGTGATCGCGCCCGGATCAGCTTCGATCCAACCCGCGACTATCGCGCTGTCGTCGCCCAGCAGGGTCGCGTGACGCTTGAGGCTGATGTCAATGAGGCCTCCGTCCTCCAGAGCGAGGCCCTGCGCCTGGAAACCATCGATATCGTCGGCCCGGCGGGCACGCCGGACAATGGCTACGCGGTGACGCCCGGGGGCAGTGCTGACCAGAGCGTGGTGGCGGCCGGGATCTACTATCTCGGCGGCTGGCGCCTGTCGCTGGTTCACGACGTAACCATCGGCGCCCAGCCGGACTGGCTGGACCGGCCTGCGCCGTCGGAGAACCAGGGTGGAAACAGCGTCGTCAGTCTGCTCCTGACCGAACAGAGCGTCGGCGCCGTGGAGGATCCGGCGCTGCGCGAGGTGGCCCTGGGCGGGCCGGACTCCGCGGCCCGGTTGCGCCTCATGCAACACATCCTGGTGCTGCCCATGGACGGGGCGACCTGCGCCGACGGCGCCGCCCGGGCGGCCAGCGCGCTCGCCGCCGACGGCGTGAGTCTCGACCCCTACAGCTATGAGTTGCTGTCAGGAGCCACGCTGCAGGTCGGCTTCACCCCAGGCGGCCCGCCCCCCGACGCCTGCAGCCCCGCCGCGGCGGGGGGCTATCTGGGGGCTGACAACCAGCTGATCCGCGTCACCGTCAGCGCCTTCGATCCCAAGGCCAACACCGGCGCTCTGCTGTGGGGCTGGAACAACGCCTCGATCCTGTATCGGGCCGCTTTCACCGACAAGGTTGCCGGCGTGCTGACGTTGGCCGGCGCGCCGCTCGATCAGGAACACGCTCCACAACTGGGCCAGGCGGTGGAAATCCTGCGCAGCCGCGCCGACCTGGGCGACGGCGCCTATGTCGCGGCGGATTCCGGCTTCGTGACCACGGTGACGCAAGCCTATTCCTTCGACACGGGGACCCTGACCGTCGCCGACATCGCCGATCTGCCTCCCGAATATCTGACCGATCCCAATCCCCTGTTTGTCAGGCTGTGGCAGGGGATCGCGCCGTTCACCGCCGGTCAGCCGGCGCCGCTGGACACGGTCAGCGGACTGACCGTCACCGTCAGTCTGAAGGCGCTTCCCGGCCAGATCGCCGCCAGGCCGTTCTGGCGGTTCGCCGTGCGCCCGGACACGCCGGTGCAGGTCTATCCGGCAAGGTATCTGCAGGCGCCCCAACCGCCGGACGGGCCGCGCCAATGGCTGTGCGACCTGGCCGTCGTCGGCGGGGTCGGCGACGGACTGGGGCTGCTGGCCGACTGTCGGCCGACCTTCACCGCCCTGACCGAGCAGACCGGCGGCTGCTGCGGCCTGACCCTCGACCCGGCCGGCGTGCAGGCGCGCGGCGGGCTGCAGGCGGTGGTCGACTCCCTTGCCGGCGGTCCCGCCGTGCTCTCGCTCAAGTCCGGAACCTATCCCCTGTCGGCGCCGCTGGTGCTCACCGCCCGCCATGGCGGGTTGACCATCGAGGGCTGCGCGGCCGGCGTCATCTTCAGAGCGGCGGGCGAAGGCCTCGCTGTCTTCGCCTTCGGCCTGGTGATCGTCGACGCCGCCGTGGCTGTCGCTGTCCGGGGCGTCGCCTTCGACGTGCCGTTCACGCCTGCGGTCGGGGCGGCGACGACGGGCGGGCAGGGCGGCGTGGTCGTCGGGCTTCTGGCGGTCAACACCACCCGGCTGACCATTGAGGATTGCCGCTTCAGTATCCGCGACGTCGCCCCCGGCGCCTTCGGCGGGGGAGTGACCGTTCTGGGGCGGACGCTGGACCTGACCATCCGCGGTTGTGTCTTCCGGGGGGCTGCGGTGGTGGACGGGACGCTCGTCTGCGGCGTGATGGCCACGGTCAATGTCCAGACGGTCAGCACCTCGCTTAGCGAGATCGACATCACCGACAACGAGTTCCAGTCGCTGACCGCGGGTGTCTTCGCCTATGCGCGGTTGGGCGAGGTGCGCTGTGCAGGCAATCGGGTCCGGGGTTGCGTGACCGGATTCTATTTCGCAGACGTGCGTCTTGGCGCCGCCGGGGCGTTCGCCAAGCAGGCCCTGAACGCCGGACCGTCCGATGGCGGCAATCTCGGCCAACCTGTGCAGGCGGCCTTCAACGCGCCGTGGCTGGCAATGAGCGCCCAGAGCCAGGCGCCATTCTTTGCCCGGGCGGCGCAGCCGGCGCCGGAGATCTCGCCGGTCGTTGACGAGGTTCTGCTTCAGGACGTCGCTTCCCGGGGCTCGGCCATCTACGACGAGATCGCCGGGCATGCCTCGGGCCTTCGTATGCGCATGACGGGCGAGCGGCCGGCCGCCGCCCAGGTCGCGCCAGGCCCGTCTCCCTACGCCGCGGCCTTGGATCAGGTGAACATCCTGTCGCTCGCGGCCGAGGTCGCGCCGGCTGTCGCGTCGACGGCGGCGCTCCATCTGCAGGACAACGACATCACCCTGCTCAGCGCCGGGCCGAACGCCGCCCCGGGTGTCGGCGTCGGCGTGCTGTTCTCGCCCAAGGACGCCGGGGCCATGTTGCAGCTCAACGGCAACCGCATCCTCTGTCAGGACACGCGCACCTGCGCCGCGGCGGCGCTGTTTCCGGGCTTCGCCACGGTGACCGGCAATCTGCTGTTGCAGCCGGCGGGAATTCCGGGGGTGGCCGGCAGCGCCGCGTTGATTGTGCTCACCCTCGCGACGGCGTTGAGCGCCATCACCGGCAACGTCGTCCGCTCCGGCGCCGTGATACTGCCCGCCCGCATCGCGCCCGCGCCGACGGCGGACTGGTCCTTCTTCAACACCGAGGGCTGACGGATGTCCTACGCCGCGCACTCAGGCCGGGACGCCCGGCGCGATCGCACCGCCGATCCCGATATCCGGTCCACGGCCGGTCCCGCGGCGGTCCGCAGGCCGTCCGGGGCGGGTAACCAGGCTCACCTTCGTGGCCTGGCGGCTGGCGGCGGACGCCTGCAGGCCAGGCTGGAGATCGGCCCGGTCGACCACCCGCTGGAGCGTGAAGCCGACGCCGTGGCCGACCATGTCATGCGGCGCGCGACCGGGCCGGTCGGGGTAGCCGACGCCTCACCGCAACTCAGCCGCCGGTGCGCCGCGTGCGAGGCGGAGGCCGTCGCGGACCAGGACGCGACCCCCCTCGTGGCCCGGGCGACCGGAGGGGGGGGCCAGCCGCTCGACCCAGACACCCGGTCGTTCATGGAGAGCGGATTCGCGCGCGGTTTTGGCGACGTCCGTGTCCATACCGGCGCCGAGGCGGCCCGGTCGGCGGAGGCCATCGGGGCCCGCGCCTTCACCGTGGGTCGAGATCTGGTGTTCGCGCACGGAGCCTATCGACCGGGCCAGGACGAGGGCCGGCGTCTGCTCGCCCACGAACTGGCCCACACCGTCCAGCAGGGCGCGGCCGCCCCGATCTCAGTACAGCGCGACACTGGCGCAGGCGGAGCGCCGACCGCCGGCCCCGGCGCAGGCGGCGCGCCAGGCGGTGCGCCGGCGACAAGCCGCAGTCTGACCGCCGCCGAACGGGCGACGGCCACGTCGATCTTCGGAACCGCGCTCAACCTCGATCCCATCGTCCTGGAGGAATCCGGCTGGAAGACCGCGGGCACACAGGGGGCGGGAGAGTACTACCGCACGGTGCCTGACAGAATTTACGTCCCGCCGGGAAAGCTGAGTTCCATCCCGACAAACATCCTGATGCATGAGCTGACTCACTGCACGCAATATCAGCACGGGGTCTCGCGGGCCACGACGGCTTATTATGCCTTGAAAGGACAATATGACTATGGCGGGGAGGCCGGCCTGAACGATGCGATCGCCAAGAAGAAATGCTTCCTGAATTTCAACACCGAACAGCAGGGCGATATCGTCCAACATTACTACGAGCGCTCGGTGGCGGGCTCCGCCCTGCACCCCTGGAGTGTGTTCATCAACCAGCTGCGCACCTGGAGCTGCGTCTGGCCGCCGGCGCCCGCGCCGGCTCCGGCCGCTCCATAGTCGTCGGCGATGACGGGTCCATCCCGGATCGGTGACGTTCAGGCCGCCGATCCTTCGCGCCGTTCGGTACGGACGGCTTTGCGGGCTCCGGCGCCGCGTGACGCCGGGGTCGCCCAGCAGCCCGGGACACAAGTCGGCAATCAGGCCCATCTGCGCCTGGCCGCCATCTCCCCGCGTTTGCAGCGCGATGGACCGGACCCGCCGCTGCAGGAGGCGAAGAAGGAGGAGGCCACCGACGCCTTCAAGGGCGGTCTGAAGGCCATGGGTAAGGCGGCCTTCGACGACCCGGCCATCAAGGCCTACGGGCTCGATTTCGCCAGCCGGCTCGCCAAGCCGATCTGGGACGGCGCGCAGGACGGCGACAAGGTCGCCATGGTCGCCGGCGGCCTGGCCATTGGCGGCGCCGGCCTGGCCGCCCTGGCCAGCAACCGGACCGGTCGCGGCGTCCTGTCCGGCGTTCCGCTGGGCGCGCCCCTGTCCCTGATCCCCTACGCGATCCTCAGCGGGTTCAGTTACGATCTGCCGAAACTGAAGACCGACCCACTGGCGCTGCACTTCAGCGTCAAGGGCGACGATCTGATCGATCTGGCCCACCGCAAGCTCGGGGACTTTCCGCTGAAGTCACTGTCGGTGGATTTCACGGTGTCCGTGGCTCCGGACGGCAAGGTGACGACCCCCTTCGTGCTGGCCAAGATCGGCGTCGCCAAGGGCCTCACCCTGGCTGGCGGCTACGGGGTGGCTACCGACCTGCCGACCCTCGTTTCGCCCGGCGACGGCGCCCCGCTTGCGCCCTACAAGGCCTTTCCGCAGCCCGACAAGGGCGCGCCGCCGGCCGGCGTGGCCGGATTCGTCAGCCTCGATCTGGCGCAGGCGATCCCGTCTCTCGGGGTGATCCTCGGCAACGGCCCGGAGAGACCCTGATCGTGGGGCCGATCAGTAGGACCTCGGCAGGCCCAGAACGTGCTCGCTGAGGTAGCTGAGGATCAGGTTCGTCGAGATCGGCGCCACCTGGTAGAGCCGGGTCTCGCGGAATTTGCGCTCCACGTCATACTCCTCGGCGAAGCCGAAACCGCCGTGGGTCTGCAGGCAGGTGTCCGCCGCCGCCCAGGAAGCCTCGCTGGCCAGCAGCTTGGCGGTGTTGGCCTCCTCGGCGCAGGGCCGACCGGCGTCGTACAGACGGGCGGCCTCATAGGTCATCAGTTTGGCCGCCCGGCCCTGGGCGTGCGCCCGGGCGATGGGGAACGCCACACCCTGGTTCTGGCCGATCGGACGGCCGAAGACGACGCGCGCCTTGGCGTAGGCGGCGGCCTTGTCGACGAACCAGCGGTTGTCGCCGACGCACTCGGCGGCGATGAGGATCCGCTCGGCGTTCATGCCGTCCAGGATATAGCGGAACCCTTTGCCCTCCTCGCCGATCAGGCAGCTGGCGGGGATCTCCAGATTGTCGAAGAAGATCTCGGTAGTGGCGTGATTGATCATGGTGCGGATCGGCTTGATGGTCAGGCCGGCGCCGACGGCCTGGCGCATGTCCAGCAGGAAGACGCTCAGGCCCTCGCTCTTGCGGACCAGGGCCTCCTTGGGCGTCGTCCGCGCCAGCAGCACCATGAGATCGGAGTACTGGGCCCGCGAGGTCCACACCTTCTGGCCGTTGATCATATAGGCGTCGCCCTTGCGCGTCGCTGTGGTGGCGATGCTGGTGGTGTCGGTGCCGGCGGTCGGTTCGGTGACGCCGAAGGCCTGCAGCCGCACCTCGCCGGTGGCGATCTTCGGCAGCCACTGGCGCTTCTGGGCGTCCGATCCGTGCCGGAGCACGGTTCCCATGGTGTACATCTGGGCGTGCAGGGCGCTGGCGTTGCAGCCGCTGGCGTGCACCTCCTCCAGGATCGCCGCCGCCACGGACAGGCCCAGGCCGCTGCCCCCATAGGCCTCGGGGATCAGCACGCCCAGATATCCGCCTTCGGTCATCGCCGAGACGAACTCCGCCGGATAGGTCCGGTCGCGATCATGCCCGCGCCAGTATTCGCCGGGAAAGCGGGAGCACAGGGCCCGCACGGCGTCGCGGATCTGCTCGACACCCGCTTCGTCGGTGACGTGGGGGGCTGTTTGGGTGGTCTGGTTTGTCATCTCGGGGTTCCGGACTGATCGGGCGCCCCGGCCATAACCGGCCTTACCGGCGGTGGGTAGAGTGTGCGTGCGGTCTACTTCGCGGTGTCCTGGCCGGCCAGCTTCTGGGCTTCGGCGAGTTGGTCCGGCGTCATCTGCGCCGCCAGGCCGTTGCGGGCCCTGATCGCGCGGTCGCGGGTTCCGGGGTCAGCCCCCGCTCCGCGGTCGGTCGCCGCCAGGTTCAGCCAGCGGTGGGCCTGGACATAGTCCTGCGGAACGCCGCGTCCGCCGGCGTACATCAGCCCCAGGTTCAGTCGGGCCTGGACGCTGCCCTGCTCGGCCGCCTGACGGTACCAGACCACCGCCGCCGCATCGTCCCGCGGCGCGCCGCGGCCCTCGGCGTACATGGTGCCGATATTCAGCCTCGCCGCGGCGTTGCCCTGGTCGGCGGCCCTGGCGTACCAGGCGCGAGCCGCCGCATAGTCCTGCGGCTGGCCCTGGCCGGTCTCATACAGCAGTCCCAGATTGAACTGCGCCGCCGCATCGCCCTGGGCGGCGGCCCTGCGATACCAGGCGGCCGCCTTTGTGTAGTCCTGCGCCACGCCGGTCCCTGAGGCGTACATCAGGCCCAGGTTGCACTGCGCCGCGGCCAGGCCCTGGTTCGCGGCGGCATGATAGAGGTTAAGAGCCTGGCGTTTGTCGGCTGGCACACCAAGTCCGTGGTCATAGAGAACACCGAGGTTGAACTTGGCCTGGGCGTTGTCGTGGCTGACGGCCTCGCGGTACCATCTGGCCGCCTCGGCGTAGTCCTGCGGCACGCCCAGGCCATTGGCGTAGAGAAGGCCCAGGTTGGACTGGGCGTCGGCGTTGCCCGAGGTCGCCGCCCGGCGATACCACTGGGCCGCCAGACCATAGTCCCGAGGCACCCCGAGGCCGGAGGCGTAGAGAACGCCGAGGTCATATTGCGCGTCGACCGCCCCGTTTTCCGCCAGGGCGCGCCAGATCCGCGCCGCGGTGGCGTAGTCGCCATGCTGCTGGGCGACGACGGCGTCGCCGAAACTCTCGCCGGCCGCGGCGGGCCTGGCGAAGGCCAGGACCAGGGCGGCGCCGGCCAGAAGAGCGGGAATCGAGCGTTTCATGATCGGGCCGGTTTCAACAGGAGTTGGCGGGTCGGAACGCCCGACCTTAGACCCGGCGGAGACCGCCGATCAATCGGCCGGATTGTGCGCTTCCACGAAGTCCATCGCCGCCTTCAACATGGCCTTGCGCGTGGCGTCGCGCGACAACTGGTGATCCTCGCCCTTGAGCAGCACGAAGTCCACCGGCTTGCCAGCCCGTCGCAACTCCCGTTCCATCTTGCGGCTCTGGGCGATCGGCACGGTGGTGTCATCGGCGCCGTGTATCAGCAGAACGGGCGCGTCGGCCCTGGCCGCCAGCCGGCTGGGCGAGAGGGCGTGCAGGGCGGGGTCGTCGTTGCCGCTCGCGCCGATGAACTTGCGCAGATAGCGTGTGCCGGCGTCTCGGTCGTCATCCTGTGAAGGACTGAACCACTCGAGAAAGTCGTTGAGATCACTGACGCCGGCATAGGATACGGCGCAGCGATAGAGGCCCTGCTGCACCGTCATTCCGGCCAGGGCGACATAGCCGCCGTAGCTGGCCCCGACGATACAGGCGCGCTTCGGGTCAATCACGCCCTGGCGGGCGAGTTCGGCGACACCGTCCGAGACGTCGGTCTGCATCTTTCGGCCCCACTAGCCGAAGCCGGCGTCGCGGAACGCCTTGCCCTGCTCGTCGGATCCGCGGAAGTTGGGCTGGAACACCGCGTAGCCCCGCCCGGCGAAGGCTTCCGCAAGCCAGTCGAACTCCAGGGTGTCATGGGCCTCGGGTCCGCCGTGCGGCATGACCACCAGGGGCAGGGCGCTCGCCGGCCGTCCAGGCGGCAGAGTGAGCACGCCGCGCAGCGCCAGGCCGTCGGCCGCGTGATAGCGGATGATCTGGCGGGCCCCGACATTGGCGTCGGGAAGTTCGGGATAGGCGTAGCCGTAGGGTTTCACGCCCTTGCCGTCGAACAGCCAGTAGGTGCCGGCGTCGCCGTCACCCCCTGTGAACAGGATCAAGCGCGTGAAGTCGGCGCTCCACGACACCAGAATGGGCTGGCCGCCGAGCGCCTTGGCGAACGCCGCTTGCCGGGCCTTCAGAACGGGGTCGAACCAGCGTTGTTCGGGTCTGTCACCAGTCAACCACAGGCCCAGAAGGCGTTTCGAGGTCGGGTCGTGAATGAACCCCTCGATTAGGCGGTCCTCCGCCAGAGGCGCGTGGGCGCCGCTCTTGAGGGACCATTCCTCAGGGACGTCATTGGCGACGACAATAGTGTCGGCGGCGCGTCCCAGCCCTGCGAGGCCAACCTGTCCCAAGGGCGCGTCGAGCGCGCCCAGAACCGGGCCGCCGGCCTGGCCGCCCCTGATCGTGAAGACGCCGCTCTGCTGGTCGTACTCCGCCTGTGCGGCCACGGCGCCGTCCGGGCTCAGGGCCCATTCGTGGGGTCGCTGTTGGCCGGACGCCGTCAGCGACGCCGCGCCCGAGTCCAGGTCGACGCGGAAGAGGTCGAAAAAGTTGTCTTCGTTCAGTGTGGGCTCGAACCCCCGGGTCTTCTGATAGGGTACGCCGCCGAAGAAGCCGTACCAGTGGCCGCCCTGTTGCACCGCGCCGTGATAGCCGAACGTGGCGCTGATGATCGTCTCGCTGGGGAAGAACACCTCGAACGCCTTGCGGCTGTCCAGCCGGACGACGATGGTGTGGCCCCATTCCCGCTTCTGCGACGCACCGAAGAGCCTCTGGGCGGCCGAGGCGGTGACGATCAAATGATCCTCGCCGGCCCAGTCGAGGTCGCGGATCTTCTTGTCGCCCACAGGACTGGCGAGCAGCGTTTTCCCGGTCAGATCCTTGACGATCAGCTGGCGGGTGTCGCCGTTGATCTGGATGTACGCCAGAAGCTCGCCGGATGGCGACAGCTCCATCAGTTCAATGTTGGGCAGGCGGCCGTAGACCTCGACGGGCAGCTTGGCGGGCGGCGCGGCCTCGGCGCCGCCCGCCAAGGCCAGCGAAAGGCCTAAGCTCAGGACGCTCGCCAAGCGGATCATGAGCGCCTCCCTGAGCCTAGGCGGAGAGCGGTCGCAGCATCGCCTCAGGCTGTCAATAGGGCCGCCGCGTGGCCGGCGGTCTCAGGTCCAGCAGGCGATTTCGGGGATGACGCCATGCGCCTCGCAGAGCTCCAGCAGGCGTTCGAGTGCATCGGCGTGGCCGTTCAGCCGTCCGACGAGGGTGTCGAAGGTCAACCGCGTCGCTGCCGCCGGATCGAGGCGGGCGGTGATCTCCAGATCGTCGAAGCCCCAGGGGGCGGTCGGCGAACCGCCCATCTCGTGCAGGGCGAGACCGATGTCGCCCGCGGCGCCGAGCGTCAGGACAATCTGCCGGTAGCGCGGGCCGTCAGACGGCGCCAGCAGCCGTTGAACCCGGCGGGGCGGCCCCGCGACCTCCGCGCCGCCGCGCCCATCCGATCCGCCGCCCATGGAGCGCCGCCTTACGCTACCGTGGCGAGGCTGAGGGCTCGCACGGCCTCGATGATCGGGGCCGACTCGGTGCGGACCAGCCAGTCGGGACTGACGTCGACAAACCGGGCCACCCCTTCACGATCGAGGACGACGACTGCTGGCATGGGAAGTCGCCAGTCGCCGGTGCCTGTGGTGTCGCCGATGAAGGCGCCTTTCGCCCGGGCGGCCGCCTTGGAGGGCTCGTCGAATTCGTAGAGCACGCCGAACTGGCCGCCGAGCGTGTTGCCGTCCGAGGCCACGTTGAATTCAAGGTCGTGGCGGCGCTTGATCTCAACCAGCCGGTCGGGGACCTGAGGACTCACGGCGGTCAGGGTCGCGCCCAGGGCCTTGAGGGCTGGCCAGAGGGTGCGGGCGTAGTAGGGCAGGGCGATGTTGCAGGCCGGACAGCCGGCGAAGCGGAAGAAGATCAGGACCGCGGGCCCGTTTGCGGTCAGTCCGGCCAGTGTCACTTCGCCGCCATCGACTTCCGGCAGCCTGAACGACGGCGCCTTGTCTCCCGGCTTGATCCAGGCGGAAGGATCGGCGGTGTCCTCCAGGGTCCGCCGCTGGTCGATGTTGACCTGCAGCACCGCGGGGTCCCAGGTGGCGACGCGTTCGGCGTGCAGATCGCCAAGAAGACGGCGAAGCGATTCAGCCATGAAGTCTCTCCTTTCAGTCGGGGCCGCGGCGCGGTCCCGGCCGCCCGCGTCGCGCTCGTTCCTTGTGTTCCGGTGGTCTTGTCAGAGGTCCGCCCACTGGGGCTCGTCGGCGATGAGGATCCGCTCGAGAACCCGCGGGTAGTCGCCGTAATTGCGGACCGCATAGTGCACGGCGCCGCGATTGTCCCAGAAGGCGATGGAGCCCGGCCGCCAAGTGAAGCGCACCTGGAGTTCCGGCTTCTTGTACTGCCGCAGGATGATCTCCAGGAGTTCGCGGCTCTCCGACCGGTCGAGACCGATGATCGTCGGCTTCTGGGTGAAGTTGACCCAGAGAATCCTCTGCCCTGTCTCCCGGTGGGTGCGCACGATCGGGTGGGCGACGATGGGGTAGTCGAACCCGGCCCGGTTCAGGGCGTCACGATAGTCGTGGGTGACATGGAGGCCTTCCAGGCGGGCCTTTACGGTCTCCGACAGCCCCTCGTAGGCGGCGTTGGCGTCCACCCAGATGGTGTCGCCACCTACCGGCGGCAGGTCGACCGCCCGCAGCACCGCGCCCCAGGTGGGGACAAGCCGCCAGCTCGTATCAGCGTGATAGCCGTCCCAGAGCTGATCCGGGTCGGCGGCCTGCAGCGCCTTTCGCTCGTCAGCCCGGGCCGCGAAGTCCGCGGCCGCGATCTGGTGGATCGCCTTGGTGTGGTTGTGGGGCCTGCGGCTGCCAGGGTGGGCGTAGAGGGGACCGAACCGGCTGGCGAACACTTCGTGCTGATCGGCGTCCAGGTGCTGATCGCGGAAGAACACCACTCTGTATTTCAGGATCGCCGCCTTGATGGCGTCCCGGGCGCCGTCGCTGAGGGGCTTCTGGAGATCAATGCCCAGTAGCTCGGCGCCCAACGTCGGCTGCAGCGGCCTCAGTTCAAAATAGTCGGAGGAGATCGACGCGCGATCCTTGACGGTGGTGACGCTCACGATGATGGCCTCTTGGGTCAGGCCGGACGGGTCCGTCGCGGCCAGGGGATGTCGGCGGCTCTCCCGAGCGAGTTCCACCTGTCGACACCGTACGAATTCGCCGCCGGTCCGTCGTATTGTATTGTTTGCTCGCGGATATTCCCGGGCCCAATAAGCGGGTTGGCGTCGTCCCCGCGGGCCGGCCTAGCTTCTGGCCGACGCCGCTCGGGCCCTGGCGAAGATGGCGTCCATGCGCCAGTGCTGGTTGGCGTAGCGCGGATCGTCGGCCCATTCGTCCCATCCGGAGTCGCGGCGGTACTGTCCCAGTCGCCCCGACGCCAGCAGCGTCGCTTCGTCCGTGGGCGACGGCGCCTCGCAGTCAGGGCCGACATAGAGGGCGTCGGCGGGACAGTAGAGTTCGCACATGAAGCAGGTCTGACAGGCGTCCTGGCGGGCGATCGCCGGCGGGCCTCCGCCCCGGGGCTCGAAGACATTGGTCGGGCAGACGATCACGCAGGCGTTGCAGCCGGTGCATCGGCTGGTCAGGATCAGGTCGATCACGGCAGGATCTCCTCGCGGCCGACGGTCCGTTCCGGCAGGACGAGAATCCGGTCTACGCCGCGCAGCCTCAGCCGACGCGCCAGACGGGGATCGCTGGCGGGCGCGTCCGTGCGCTGGTGCATGCCGCGCGACTCGTTTCGCGCCAGGGCGGACGTGCAGCACCAGCGCGCCGCGGCCGCCATGGCGGCGGCCTCGCGTGATCGCAGTCGATCCGCCGCGCCATCCCCGAGGTGGTCTCTCGACGCCTTCCAGGCCTCTTCCAGCGTCTCCAGTGACCGGGCCAGTCGGGGTCCGCTGCGGAAGACGGTCTTGTCGTAAGGCAACATTTCCGCCTTCACCGCACCCTCGATCTCACCAGGGGCGACAGCACCGGCCCGCCGGGCCGGTCGAAGGCCCACCCGGCCGAGTCCCTCGCCCCGGGACATGCGCCGCGCCGTCGGCCGACGGGCGAAACGCGCCGCCGCCTCGCCGGCCCAGGCGCCCGTCGACAGGGCCCAGGCCGAATTCTGCGCCCCGCCGCCCGAATTCGCTCCGGCCACCGGCTCACGGGAGGCCGTGTCCCCGGCCGCGTACAGGCCTGGCACGCCCACGCCACCGTCGTCGTCGGCGAGCCGAAGACCACCCACCCCCCGCACGGTCCCCTCGCCCGTGAGGGTAATCTCGAACCGGTCCCGGTAGGGATCGACGCCCATCCGGTCGAAGGGCAGCATGAAGTTCGGCTGCACCTGGGGCATGACCGCCCGGATGTCCTGCGGCGTGTCCTCCAGGCTGCACAGCACCGGTCCCCGCAGCAGGGCGGCGGCCAGGGCGCGGGTGACGTCCGGACCGGGCGCGATCTCGAGACGCCGGCCGTCGGCGTCGAAATAGCGGGCGAAGCCGTAGGACATCGACCGCGTCATCGTCGTTCGGGCGGGGGCCACTGTGTAGTAGCTGGAAAACTCCATGCCGGAGAGTTCGGCGCCGGCCTCCGCGCCCATGAGCAGGCCGTCCCCGGTGTTGTTGTGGGCGCCGAGCAGCCGCGACCTGAACGCGCAGCCGCCGGTGGCCAGCACGACCCCTCCGGCCCGGACAAGCCAGTCGCCGCCCGCCTGACGGCGCAGCCCCTTGGCGCCGACGACCGCGCCGTCGGGATCGGCGACAAGTTCGAGGGCGGGGTGGTGGTCCAGGATCCGCACGCCCAGATCGCTGGCCAGCCGTCGCAGGGCGCGAAGATATTCCGGGCCCCGCAGTCCCCGGAACTGGGTCACGCCCGCTTCGTTGGTCGGAAAGTCGTAATAGGGCGCCAGCGTGGGAAGCGTTCGCCATGTCAGGTCGATGATGCGTTCCATCCAGCGTGGGTCACCCAGGCCGAGGGCGCGGGCGTTGCGCTGGGCGATGGCCTGCGACCGCGCGCCGGCCGGGTCGGGCGGGACCCACCAGTGGCCGGGCCCGGCCGTGGCGGTCACGCCGCTGGCGCCGAAATAGCCCTTCTCCACGAGGATCACGCTGGCGCCGGCGCGGGCGGCGGCGATCGCCGCCCAGCCCCCGGCAAGGCCGCCGCCGATCACCAGGACGTCGGCCGCCAGGGTGACGCCGTCCGCGCCGCGGGCGGCCGTGTCGGGCGATGTCAGGCGAACGACCACGGTCCCGCGCCGCTCAGGGTTTGACGGCGTCGTTGAACGAGGTGTCGAACGCGCGGTCGATGTCGGGCGCCTTGGCCACCACGCCGGCCCTGACGAAATGGTCGAGGGTCTCGCGCTCCTCGGCGACCACCGAGGCGTCGATGGGCACGGCGGTCCCGCGGGCCTGCGAAACCGTATAGAGGGCGACATCCGACGGCAGGCCGGTCTCCTTGGCGAGAACGGCGGCGTACTCGGATTTGTGCTGTTCTTCCCAGCGCCCGGCTTTCGCCAGACGGGAGAGGAAATCCTGCAGGACCGCGCGCTTTGTGCTGATCGCGGCATCCGTGGCCGCCTCGAAGCCGATCCCGGTGAGCAGGCCCCGGCCGTCGGCGAGTATGCGGGTGTGATCGTGCAACTGGGCCAGCCCCACATAGGAGCCCCAGGTCACCCACGCGTCGACGGACCCGCTGTCGAAGGCCGCCTTGGCGTCGCCGGGGCTGAGGAACACAAGCTGCACGTCCTTGGGCGTCAGGCCCGCCCGCTCAAGAACCCGCAGCAGCAGAAAATGCCCGATCGAGCCGCGCCCGGTCGCGACGCGTCGGCCCTTGAGGTCGGCCGGCGTGCGGATCGGCGAGCCCGCCTTGACGAGCAGGGCCGTCGGGGCCCCGCCGCTCGAGGCGCGGGTGGCCAGCACGGCCTTGATCTTCGACCCGGCGGCATAGGCGAAGACGAATGGGGCGTCGCCGACCGCTCCGGCGTCCACCGCGCCCGCGCCCAGCGCCTCAAGCAGGGTCTGCGCCGAGGGGAACTCGCTCCATTCCACCCGGTAGGGCGCCCCGTCCAGCACATGGGAGGCCAGGATCAGCGACTTTGTGCCGCCCTTCTGGCTGGCGATCTTCAGGACCACTGACGTCTGGTCGGGGGTCTTGCCCTGGCAGGCGGCGAGGCTCAACGCGAGCAGCAGGGACACAGCGAGGATCGTGGGGCGGCGCATGGATGGGGCCTCAGAGCTTCTGGGTCAGGCGGGCGTAGTAATAGCCGCCGGTAATGCCAAAGGGCGACAGGTTGCCGTAGAGGCCCGCGCCCGTCTGGGCGTTGACCACCCCGATGCGGTCCGGATGCACGTCGAACAGGTTCTCCGCCCCGAGCGTCAGTTCCGTCCCCGCGCCGAATCGGCGGGTGATCTCCAGCGCCGCGATCCATTTGGCCCCGTAGGTGCGGTCCAGGGTCCGGTCGGCTGCTGAATTGACCTCGGTCCAGGGTCCGTAGCGGGTTTCGCGCAGGTTGGCTCGCCACGGCCCGAAAGACCAGTTCGCCGCGAGGATGATCTTGTCGCGCGGCGTGCCGACGGTGAGGTTCGCCTGTTTCTGACGGTCGTAGAGCGTCAGGCCGAATGAGGCGATCTGGCCGGGCGTCGCCTCGATGCTGTTGATGCGGGTCTCGTTGTAGGTGTAGGCGGCGCTGAGGTCGGCGTGACCGAATGCGCCCAGGCTGACCGGATAGTCCGCCACCGCGTCGATGCCGCGGGTGGTGGTGGACACCGCATTGGTGAAGTACTGGGCGACGAAGCCGAAAGGGAACTGGGTCAACAGGGGACTGAGACCCGGCGAACTGGCCAGATTGGCGCCCGAAAGGTTCAGATTGCTGGTGGCGACGATCCGGTGGGCGATGTCGATCTGATAGGCGTCAACCGTCAGTTGCAGGCGGGCCACCGGTTCGGCGGTGAATCCCACGCTGTAGTTTGTCGACTGCTCCGGACGAAGGGTGGTCGCGCCCAGGGCCTGGGCCGCCGCCGACTGTACGGGGAGGAACTTCGTCGGACGGGTGACGAACTGGCCAGGAACGCAGGCGGCGCCCTGGAGGATGCCGCTCGCCGGGCAGACCAGTCCGGTGATCGTCGCGCTGCCGAAGACGTCCTGCGCGAGTGAGGGCGCCCGGAAGCCGTTGGATACCGTCGCCCGGATGGCGTAGCCGGGCAGGAACTCCCACCGGGTGGACACCTTGCCGCTGGCGGTGTCGCCGGCGCCGCCGGTGTAGTGCTCGACACGTCCGGCCAGACCCAGATACCACGCCCTCAGCGGTTCGGTTCCCAGGTCGACATAGGCCGCGAAGTTGTGCCGCGTGGCCGACCCGGCGTCGGCGGGGGCGGTGCCGGCGTAGGAGGCCAGCCCCAGCGCCGGAACCTGGCCCGCGTAGTGTCCGGTGGGAATGACGTAGGTCCCGATCGCGTAGGATGCCGGGTCGCCGGCCTCGACCTGGTAGTCCTCGAACCGGTGCTCCAGGCCGAAGGCGACGGTGAGCGGCTTCGCCAGGCCGACATGGAAATCGCGCGACAGGTCAAGGTCGGTGGTGACCTGATCGAAGATCTGGGTGCTCAGGTGAAAGTTCGTCGGGCTGGTGGGGCCGAGAGACGCATTGAGGGTGTTCTCGCCTTTCAGGTAGGCGAAGTCCTGTCCGAAGGTCGAGCTGAAGTCGGCGTCCCAACCGAACAGTCGACCTTTCGCCCCGACGGCGACCTGGAAGTCGGGCTCGAAGATCCGCCGCAGGGCGTTGAAACCGTTGGGATAGATCTGGGGCAGGGAGTCGCTGTTGTTGGGCAGGAAACTGCCGGTGTTCTTGCGCGAGTCGCGGTAGCTGACCGTGCCGAAGGAATAGAGGGTGACGCCGCCGCGGATCGGCAGTTCGGCGTTGTAGGCGGCGCTGTAGATCGCCTCTTCTCCCGGGCCGTAGGAATGGCCGTAGAAATACCGGTCCGCGGTCAGGTCGCGGGGGTCGGCGCCCAGCGGCGCACTGGTGGGGAACCCGAAGATCGTGCTGGTGGTCGGGCCAGCCCGGCTGGCGGCGTCATTGTGCTTGGCGTCGAACGCGACGTGCAGGAATCCGTCGCCAGGCAGGGTGAAGCCGTAGTCCAGGGCCTCGTGAACGGTCAGCCCGTCGCCCTTGTAGAATTCGCCAGCCGATGTGTCCGACGTTCCGCCATGCGACCCGCGCTTGAGGATGATGTTGATCACCCCGGCGATCGCATCGGAGCCGTACTGCGCGGCCGCGCCGTCGCGCAGCACCTCGATGTGGTCGATTTCGCCGACCGGTATCAGGTCGAGATCGACCGGGACGCCGCCGTTACCCACCGCCGCCAGATTGTTGATCAGCGACGTGGTGTGCCGGCGCTTGCCGTTCACCAGGAACAGCGCCTGGTCACCATTCAGGCCCCGGAGCGTGAAGGCCCGCACGGTCCAGGATGTGCCACCGCCATTGATGCCGGGCAGGTTGAACGAGGGGACCAGCGTGTTGAGCACCTCCTTGAGGCCGACCTTGCCGGTCTGCTGCAACTGCGGGCCGCCGATGACATCGATGGGCGCGGGACTGGTGATCACCGTGCGTCCGCCGCCGCCGCGAACACCCGTCACGACGATCGTGTCGATCGTCGTGGAGTCCGCGACCGCCGCACTGTCGCTTGCCGCGGCGGCGTCCGCCGCAAGCGCCTGTCCCGTCAACCCCAGGCTGGCGGCCGCCATCAGGCCGCCCGCGCAGACCCGCGCGCCAGATCTCAGTCCGGCAGTATGTCGAGATGTGTTTCCGGACCTGGACATGGCTCTCCTCCGGCGACCGGGATGTCGTCGCCGCTGGGGGAGGAAAGCCAGTCACGGGCGTCCGGTGCCAGGGAGTTTTTCTTCGTTCAATACTAGAAAAATCTATAACAATACTAATAATGAGCGACATGAGCGATGATGATATGACTGTGGGCGCAGCCACTCTGAGGGTGGCCCGCCCGACCGACAATCTTGACGCCGTGATTGCCTTCTATCGCGACGGCCTTGGGCTGACGCTCCTCTACCGCTTTGATGGCCATGACGGGTTCGACGGCGCGATGCTGGGCCTGCCGGGCGCGCCCTGGCACCTGGAGTTCACGCGGGCTCACGGTCACGACGCCGGCCGGGCGCCCACCCTGGACAATCTTCTGGTGCTGTATATGCCGGCGCGGTCGGCCTGGGACGCGGCGGTCGGGCGCATGCGACAGGCCGGTCATCAACCGGTGGCCAGTTTCAACCCCTACTGGGACCGCCAAGGCCTGACCTTCGAGGATCCCGACGGCTACCGCGTCGTCCTTCAGAATTCGGTCTGGCCGCGCTGAGCCGCCTTGAGCTCAGTTCAGGATGTTCACCGCCCGCGCCGCCACCAGCCCCACGGTGAGCAGGGAGACGAAGGCCTCCAGGGCCATCAGCATCTTGCTGCGCACGCTCAGCGGCATGGTGTCCGTCGGTGAAAACGCCGTGGCGTTGGTGAACGACACATAGAAATAGTCGAGGAAGCCCGGCGTCCAGGCGGGGTCGTCGTCGCCGCCGCCGATCATCTGGGGAAACAGGAAGTCGGGCTTGGCTCCGGGGTTCAAGCCCCGGGTCGCGGGCCCGTCGCGGTCGATGTTCCAGAACCACAGGGTGAAGATCACCACATTGGTGAACCAGATGTTGAGGGCGTCGACGAGAAGGGACTGGCCGCTGGGTCCCTTTCCGCCGCTGAGCAGGGCGCGGGTGACAGCGACGAGCGCCTCGAAGTTGATCCCCATCACGACAATGGTCAGCAGCAGCGCCAGGCCGCGGATCATCTGCCGGTGACGGCGGATGGTGGCCCAATGGTGATCATCCGTGGCGACGCGGACCTTCTGCTGCGTCCAGGCGGTGGCCATCGACAAGGGGATCAGCAGGGTCATCTCGACGGCGGGCGCGACCCAGCGGGGTCCGAAGGTCAGGTTGCCGTTCAGGAACAGCAGTTGCAGGCCGGCGATCAGCACGATCGCGCCCCGGGCGAGCCAGAAGTCCAGGGCGTGAGTCTGCAGGGTGAGATGGTGCGCGCGCATGACCGCAGTGGTAGGCGCCCCCGCCGGCGAAGGAAACCCTCCGCTTGCCGTCCGAGAGCGCGACGTCGACGCTGACCCCGGGGTCAGGAGCCCGGAATTGCGACGTCCCGGCCGCGGCGGCGGCGCAGGGCCCCGCCCAATCCGGCGAAGCCGAGCAGGGTCAGCGCCCAGACGCCGGGTTCCGGCACGCCTGCATTGATCTGGGACTCGTTGATCGTGACGGTCCCGGAATTGATCTGCAGATTATCCTCGAAGCTCGCGCTGCTGGTCCCGGGATTGGTGTTCGGCAGCAGACCGATGTGGAAGGTCATCGGCGAGGGCGGCAGGTCGGGGAAGCCCGGGAAGACAAACGGGGGTTGCTGGCTGTCCAGCGGGCCCCAGCCGGCCCCGTTGTAGTGGCCTGTCAGCGTGTACGTGTAGACTGAAGGTGATCCGCCGATGTTGGCTGGCGGCAGGGTCTCAACCACGGTGACACTCGATTTGAAATCGCTGGCGAGAGAGCCGGTGGTGAACGTGCCGCTGACATTCAGGCTGCTGAACACCAGACCGCCACTCGAGACAAAATCGCTGACGGTGAAAAGATTCACCACGCGCGCGGCTGCGGGCGTGGACTGAATCAGGCCCACGCCAAGGCAAACCGTCGCCGCGACGCCGAGGCGCCGCGTGTCTGAATGTGACATGATCGTCGCCCCACCGTTCGGCCCGCGGACGCGGGCATCGTGACAGCCGCGCTCAACGGGAAGGTTTGGCCGGGGCGCCGCTGCCCCGGCGGAAACAGGAATGTTCGGAGCGTACGGAACCGCGTTCCCGGGAGTCAAAAAAAATTTCCGTGAGGCGAGAGACAGTTCGCAGCTCTCTGGCGTGGCCCTCGTCCCGACCCCGGCAGTCGCTCCAAGCGGTGGCTAGAAGTCCAGCACCGCATCTCGGATGAGGTCCGCCAAACGGGTTACCGTGGGGTGCGGGCCGTCGCGGGTGTGGCGCACATAGGACACGGACGGCAGAGGCGGCAGGCTGGGGGCGTCGGCCGGGTCGATCCGACGCTGGAGGACCATGTCGGTGCGGCAGGTGACGCAAAGGTCGGACTCAAGCGCCGCCCTCAGCGCCGAGAGGTTCGGGGTCTCGACGACGATACGGTAGGGGTGTCCCGCGGCCTCCAGGGCGGCGAGGGCTGCGTCGCGGAACCGGCAGGGCGGTTCCAGGACGGCCAGGGGCAGCACCGGCA
>CAIXWN010000123.1 GCA_903923135.1 uncultured Caulobacteraceae bacterium
CGCCGCGACCGCCGCCATGCTCGCCGCCGCGGCCCTGGGCCTGCGCCCCGCTCGTCGCCATCGCCGCCGCCGCGATCGCCAGGGCGGTCACTGCCGCCGTAAGTGTCCTAGCCATTATGCTGTCCTGCCCGATGTCCGTTTGGCCCTGTGGGGCCCCGGCGACGACCGGGGTCCTGTTGCTGTAAACCATCTTCAGCCGATGAAGCTGAACCTTGGCTGAACGTGCGGGCCTGTCCGGCGGTTGCCTCAAGCCGTGTTGAGAATTTCTCGCGCGAGAAATGGCGGGCGGCCGTCTAGATCGCTGACCTCCATCACAGCCCGAGACCAGCGCCCATGTCCGTCGACGCCCTGTTCAAGCCCTTCACCTTCAAGGGCCTGACCCTGCCCAACCGCCTGGTCATGGCGCCGATGACGCGCTCGAAGTCGCCTGGCGGCGTGCCGACGCCGGAGGTGTCGTCCTACTACGCCCGTCGGGCGGCGGCGGAGATCGGCCTGATCATCACCGAGGGCACGGGCGTGGCCCGCCCGGCCAGCCTGAACGATCCCGACATCCCGCGCTTCCATGGCGAGGCGGAACTGGCCGCCTGGAAAACGGTGGTGGACGATGTGCACGCCGCCGGCGGCTACATCGCCCCCCAACTCTGGCATGTGGGGGCGGTGCGCAGCCGCCGCCCCGACTGGAGCCCTCCGGGCCCCTATGACAGCCCGTCGGGCCTCTCCAGCCCGGGCCATCAGTTCGGCCAGCCGATGACCGACGCCGAGGTGGCCGACGCCATCGCCGCCTTCGGAACCGCCGCCGGCGACGCGAAGCGCCTGGGATTCGACTCGGTGGAGCTGCACGGCGCGCACGGCTATCTGATCGACCAGTTCTTCTGGGAAGGCACCAACCTGCGGGACGACGCCTTCGGAGGTCCCGCCCTGCCCGAGCGCGCGCGCTTCGCCGCCGAGATCATCAGGGCGGTGCGGGCCGCGGTCGGTCCCGACTTCCCGGTGATCATCCGTCTGTCGCAGTGGAAGCAGCAGGACTTCACCGCCCGCCTGGCGGAGACCCCGGCGGCGATGACCGCCTGGCTGCAGCCGCTCGTGGACGCCGGCGCCGACATCCTGCACTGCTCGCAGCGCCGGTTCTGGGAGCCCGAGTTCGATGGCTCCGACCTCAACTTCGCCGGCTGGGCCAAGAAGCTGACCGGCGTTCCCACCATCACCGTCGGCTCCGTCGGCCTGTCAGGCGACTTCATCAACGCCTATGGCGGCGAGACGTCGAAACCGGCCTCGCTGGACGAACTGGTCCGCAGACTCGACCGAGGCGACTTCGACCTGGTGGCTGTCGGCCGCGCGGTCCTGCAGGATCCCAACTGGGCGGTGAAGGTTCACCAGGGTCGTCAGGACGAACTGATGGATTTCAGCCCCGCCGCCATGGCGACGCTGTCCTGACGCCGGCGGCGGAGCCTGTGCGTTTCTGAGGTCGCGACGCCTCAGAACTCGACGTCAAGTTCCTCGACTTCCTCGGGCTCCAGCCGCGCGGCCGCAGTCCACTCGCGCAGGGCCGGCAGGGCCAGGATGTGGTCCCGGTAGGCCGCGCAGACGGCGTCCAGCGCCACGTCGTAGGTGGCGAAGCGGGTGCAGACCGGGGCGTACATGGCGTCGGCCATGGTCAGTTCGCCGAACAGGAAGGGCCCGCCACTTGCCGCCAGCTGTTCCCGCCAGATGGCGGTGATACGGGCGATGTCGGACTGGGCCCCGGCCCAGACCTTGAAACCCGGGTGCCGCGCCCGCAGGTTCATCGGCAGGGCGGCGCGCAGATTGGCGAAACCGGAGTGCATCTCGCCGCAGATCGAGCGGCAGCGGGCGCGTCCGGCCCGATCCTTCGGCAACAGGCCGGCCTCGGGCGCGACCTCGGCGAGGAATTCGGCGATCGACAGCGTGTCCCACACCGCCACGCCGTCAAAGGTCAGGCACGGGGTCAGGAAGGAGGGGGCCAGCAGCAGCAGCTCCGCCCGCGCCGAGGCGTCGTCCACCGGCAGGCTGACGGTGTCGAACGGTATGCCGGCGAGCTTGCAGAGCAGCCAGCCGCGCAGGGACCACGAGGAGTAGTTGCGGCTGCTGATGGTGAGCGTGGCTTTGGCCATCGAGGATTCCCGTCGCAGGCCGGTTGGGCGACCCTCCCAGACCTAGGCGCAGGGGCGACGCGATGTCCAACCACGGGCGACCACTCCGCCCGCCGGATCGGGATTGGTCAAATTTCGGGCGCCCGCGCCTGCCGGGCGACCCGCGGGCGACCACCAGCGGGCCCGGGCTGAACGGGGCCGGCGAATTCCATCGGCCGCCGTGACAGCTTCTCATCGATGGGTCAGGTACAGGCGCGGCGGCCCCGGGGCCTCGCCGGACTTCGGGGGCGCATGCGTTACACGACCTTTCAGGCCCAGACCGACATGATGGCTCCGGCCCGCCTTGCGGCGGGCTGGGTCAACGCCGGCCTCTCGCTCGGCCCGCCGTGGTTGAAACAGCTTCCACCCGTGGCGCAGATGTCGGCGGGCTGCGAGATGCTCTCCCGGGCCGGCCTGACCCACGCCCGGCCGGACTATGGGTTCGCCGCGGTGCGCATGGGCGGCGACGACGTGCCCGTCCGCGAGGAGGTCGTCGCCTCGACGCCGTTCGGCGACCTCGTGCGCTTCCGCAAGGCGGGCGATCCGCAGCAGCCCCGCGTCCTGCTCGTGGCCCCGCTCTCCGGTCACTTCGCCACCCTGCTGCGCGGCACGGTGGAGACCCTGCTGCCGGAGAACGACGTCTACATCACCGACTGGCGCAACGCCCGCGACGCGCCCGTGGCCGCCGGGGCGTTCGGGTTCGACGACTATGTCGCCCATGTGATCGCCTTTCTGGAGACCATCGGTCCGGGCGCCCATCTGATCAGCGTCTGCCAGCCCTGCGCCCACGCCCTCGCGGCGGTGGCGATCATGGCCGAGGACGATCACCCCGCCACGCCGCTGAGCATGACCCTGATGGCCGGGCCGGTGGACACAAGGGTCAATCCGACCAAGGTCAACGCCCTGGCCAAGACCCATCCGATCGACTGGTTCGAAAAGGAGCTGATCGCGAGGGTTCCGGCGCGATATCCGGGCGCGGGCCGCCGCGTCTATCCGGGGTTCGTCCAGCTCACCGCCTTCATGCTGATGAACATCGGTCGCCACGTCGACGCCCATGTCGACATGTACAGCCACCTGGCCGCTGGACGCGTCGCGGACGCCGAGACGGCCAAGACCTTCTATGACGAATATTTCGCCGTTCTTGACCTGACGGCGGAGTTCTATCTGGAGACGGTGTCGCGGGTGTTCCAGGACCACCTGCTGCCGCGCGGCGACCTCGTCTGGCGCGGTCGCAGGGTCGATCCGGGCGCCATCCGCCGCACCGCCCTGTTCACCGTCGAGGGCGAACGCGACGACATCTGCTCGGTGGGCCAGACCGTCGCCGCCCACGGCCTGTGCCGTAACATCTACGCCAACCGCAAACGTCACCACCTCCAGCCGGGCGTCGGCCACTATGGCGTCTTCAACGGCAAGAAGTGGCAGAACCAGATCTATCCCCTCGTCCGCAACCTGATCCTGGCGACCGACTAGACGGCGGGTTGCAGGCGGAGCTGTGGATGGGGCCCGCCGCTGACGCCGGCCCGGGAGTGCGCCTGCGGGCGTGTTGACAGGTCTGTGGCCCGGGCCTTTCCTGCCGCAAGGCTGCGGCGTCGGGTGGAGGGTGGATTGTCGACCGAAATCCTCAAGATGATCGTCTTCGTCGCCGCCTCGACCGCGGCCCTGACGATGGCGATCCTGGTCGCGGCCCGGGCCGGCGGAGGCAGGGCTCCGGACCTTCTCTGGGTTTTCGTCGTTTCGGCGGTGATTTCCGCAATCGGCATTCCGTTCGGAAAATACGGCCAGAATTTCGGATTGCCCTGGCAGGTCTATTACACCGTCCCGGCCGCGGCGACGATCCTGGCCCCCCCTTTTGTCTTCCGGTTTTCGATTCTCCGTTCTCTCTTCTACCTGATCCTGGCGCTGTTCTCGGCGCCGCTGATCCACGCGATGTTCTTCTACGGTCTTGGGTGGAGCGAATACATGCCGTTCCTCAAGCTGCCGCGCTGAGGCGTTCGGCGGCCGTCACACATGGCATCGCCGCGTTGGTGTCGGCAACGGGCGCGACAGAACTTCCGCAGGTCAGCCCTTGCTCACCGTTCCGAAGCTGATGGCGATCAGGCCCGGAGCGACGATGTGAAAGTCGCGACCGAGGGTGCGGTAGTCGTTGTTGATCTCGCGCCACAGTTCGGCCTCCGCCGCGGCCCGCGGCGCCCCTCTGGCCATCATCGACAGAACGGCCTGCTCGAACCGCGCCTCGTCCATCGGCGACAGGGCGAGTCCATCGTCGCAGATCGAGGTGAAGAGGCGGTCCTTCTCCGGGGTGTCGAGCGGCGGAAACGACAGGCGGACGGCGTCGCTGATGCGCGCCTGCACGCCTTGCAATCCCGCCTGGCGCATCAGCACCGGCGTCTTCATGCCGATATTGTGGTCGACGCCGGTGCGGCGGCGCAGGCCGGCGTTCATCGCCTGGAACAAGGACAGCGGCGTGTTGTCCTGTTCGTCCGTCTCGTGGACATGCATCAGGGCGTTGATGGCGTTGTGACTGGCGTCGCAGGTGACCACCAGTCCGCCATCGCGCGTGACCCGGATCATCTCGCCCAGGGCGCGGCCGGGGTCGGGCAGATGCATCAGCAGGGCATGGGCGATGGCCACGTCGAACTGGTCGTCGTCAAACGGAGCCGCGGTCGCGTCGCCGACGACGAAACGGTGGGCGGGCCCACGCTCGGCGACCAGCGACCGGCCCCGCGCGATCAGGGGAGCGGAGCGGTCCAGGCCGGTGTATTCGCTCCCGACCGCCAGCATGGGCGTCAGGAAGAGGCCCATCCAGCCGAAGCCACAGCCGAAATCGACGACCCGGCGCGGGCCATCGGCCATTCCCCAGACATCGCGCACCAGGAATCGCCAGTAGTCCTCGTTGTGATAGTTCGGTCGGGTGGCGCTCAGAAGGTCGTACTTGTCGTCCCAGGTCCCGGTCATCGTCGCGCCTCCTCACCCCGCCGTCAGGCCGAGAGGGGCTCGCCCTCGAGGGTGATGCGGTGCATCTCGCGGCGGTGGCCGTGATAGTCGTTGCGCGCGAAATGCCAGGTGGCCCGGTTGTCCCAGAAGGCCACGGAGCCCGGACGCCAGATGAACTCCTGGGTGCAGGCCGGGTTCATGCCCTGGGCGTAGAGCTGCTGCAACAGGGGCCTGGACTCCTCAACGGTCCAACCGTCGAAACGCAGGGTGAAGGCGGGATTCACATAGAGGGCCCTCCGGCCGCTCAGGGGGTGGGTGATGACCACCGGATGCACGACGTCGGTCAGCGCCTCCGCGGCGTCAGGATTGCCGATCCGCCCGCCTGAGGCGTCGGTGCGGTTGTAGGCGGTGTCCGGCGCGCGCCCGAAAACGTGACGGGCGGAGTGGACGGCGTTCAGGCCGCCCAACATCTCGCGGAAGCCCGGCGAGAGGGCGTCGTAGGCGGCGTACATGGAGGAAAACAGGGTGTTTCCGCCGCTGGGCGGCAGCTCCCGCGCCACCAGGATCGAGCCCATGGCCGGGACCTCGTCGTAGGAGTGGTCGGTGTGCCAGCCGCCGCCGATGTTGTCCTTCTGCGCCTGCTCCTTGGTCACCAGGGCGATCTCCGGATGGACCGGATGGGCGGCGAAGAAGCGGTTGATGTTGATCGGCGCCCAGCGCCGCGCGAAGGCGATATGCGCCGCCTCGGACAGGGTCTGGTCGCGAAAGAATATCACGCCGTGATCGGCGAAGGCGCCGCGCAAGGTCTCGAAGGTCGAGTCGGCAAGGTCCGCCGCGAGGTCGACGCCCGTGATCTCGGCGCCCACGCCGGGAAGCGGTGAAATCCTCAGGGTCATGGCCCGGCTCCTTGAGTCCTTGCGCGCCGTATCGGTGCTGTCTCTAGCGCGCCCGCGGCGAATGCGCGATGGGTCGGGGGCGGGGAACAGCGCGGAGACCACGAATGCGCGAGGGATACGACAGCCTGGGCAACCCGGTCTCGTCGACGGACGCCGGCCTGCTGGCCGGGATCGACGACTTCGTCGAGGGCTTTCTGCGCTATGAGACCCGGGCGGCGGGCATCCTGCGGACGGCGGCCGGAGCGCCCGGCCACGCTCTGGCCAACGCCTACGCCGGCGCCCTCTTCATGCTGCTGGAGTCCCCCGAGGGGCCACTGCGCGCCCGTCTGTTCCTGCGCGCCGCCCAGGCCGCGGCCGGCGCCAATGCCCGCGAGCAGGCCTTCGTGGCCTTCCTGACCGCCTGGGTGGCGGGAGACCTTCCCCAGGCCCTGAAGCTCAGCGCCGCCATCCTCGAGGCCTGGCCGCGCGATCTGGTGGCCGTGAAGCTGCATCAGTATCTGGTGTTCGGCGACGGCGACGCGCCGGCCATGCTGCGCATCGCCCTGAAGGCCGCACCCGCCTGCGCCGACGTGCCCCAGATGCACGGCATGCTGGCCTTCGCCTATGAGCAGTGCCACCTGCTGGCCGACGCCGAGGCCGCCGCGACCCGCGCCCTGGCGATGACCACCCGCGAGCCGTGGGCCCAGCACGCCCTGGCCCACGTCATGCTCACCCAGGGCCGGATCGACGAGGGCGAGCGGTTCATGGCCGCCGCCGCGCCCACCTGGACGGGGCTCAACTCGTTCATGGTCACCCACAACTGGTGGCACCTGGGCCTGTTCCGGCTCAGCCAGGGCCGCCCCGAGGCCGTCCTGGACATCTACGATCAGCAGTGCTGGACGCAAGACCGCGACTATTCCCAGGATCAGGTCGGGGCGGTCTCGCTGCTGGCCCGCCTTGAACTGGCCGGCTACGACGTCGGTGACCGCTGGAGCGAGGTCGCCGACCGCCTGGCGGAACGCACGCCGGATGTCGAACAGCCCTTTCTCGCCCTCCACTACCTCTACGGCCTGGTCCGGGCCGGCCGCCCGGAGGCCGAGGTCCAGATGGAGGCCTTCCGACGCCAAGCGCGCGAGGCGCCGGCCTTCAGCCGCCCGGTCTGGGCCCAGGTGGCCCTGCCGGCCGCCGAGGGGATCAGCGCCTTCCTGCGCGGCTGGCCGGAGGACGCCGCCCAGGCCCTCGACCGCGCCACGCCGGATCTGTTCCGCATCGGCGGCAGTCACGCCCAGCGCGACCTCTTCCACCAGGTCCGCCTGGCGGCGGTCACCGCGGCCGGGCGCTGGGTGGATGTCCAGCAGACCCTGGAGCAACGCCGCGCCTGGGAGCCGGACGGCGTCCCGCTCAACCGCGCCCTGGCGCGGGCCTATGGCGCCCTGGACCTGCCGCTGCAGGCCGCCGAGGCCGAGGCGCGCGCCGGCCGCACCCTGCGGCGCACCGCCGGCGCCTAAATCGCGTCGCGACGTCGCAGCAGATAGGTCTGCGTTCCCTCCATCACTGTCTCGCTGCGCTGGTTGACCACCTCGGAGCGCATGACCAGCAGGCCCGTGGTCCGCTGCGGCGTGAGCGCGGCGACCGTCAGGGCGGAATAGAGCGTGTCGCCCACATAGACGGGGCCGACGAAGCGACTGCTCTGCTCGACGAAGCCCTTGAGAGAGTCCTCCACCATGTGCGGGAACAGGCCCGCCCCGGCCGCGGTCTGGATCAGCACCTGGAAGCCGTGGGCCAGCATGTGCGGCATGCCCCGGGCGCGACAGAACTCCACGTCATAGTGGATCGGGTGGTTGTCGCCGCTGGCCAGGGCGAAGGCGGCGAACAGGGCCTCGGTCATGGTGCGCGAGGGCAGGACGAAGCGTTCGCCGATGGCGAAGTCCTCGAACCAGCGCTGTTCGCACATCCGGTGGCTGCCGGCCGGCGATGTTGAGGCTGGGGTCATGGCGGCGTTTTCCCGTTTCAGACGGCGCCGGCGGCCCGGAGCCGGGCGATCGCCGCCGGATCGTGGCCGAGCGACGCCAGGATGGACTGGGTGTGGGCGCTGACGCCGGGCACGTCGCCCATCAGCGCCGGCGCGTCGGACAGGGTCGCCGGCGGCAGCAGGGCCGCTACGGGGCCCCCGGGGGTGACCACCTCGCGCCAGCGCCCCCGGGCGGCCAGCTGTGGATGGGCCCACAGGTCGGCCATCGAATTCATCGGCGCGTTGGCGATGTCGGCGCTGTCCAGCAGGGCCTTCACCGCCTCCAGCGAAAGGGTGCTGAACCGCGCCTCGATGAGGGCGGTGAGGTCGTCGCGGTGGGCCACCCGCGCGGGGTTGTCGGCGAACCGCGGGTCGGCGGCCAGGTCCGGCGCGCCCATGACGATCTCGCAGAAGCGGACCCATTCGCGCGGGTTCTGCAGGCCGAAGATCACCGTGCGGCCGTCGCCCGCGCGATGGGGGCCATAGGGCGCGACAGAGGGGTGGCTGGCCTCGCCCCTCGCCGGCTCGGCGCCGCCGTAGTGGGCGAAATAGAGGCTGTTGCTCACCCATTCGGTCAGGGCTTCGAGCATGGACACCTCGACCCTCAGGCCCCGCCCGGTCCTCCCGCGCTGGATCAGGGCCGCCAGGACGCCGCTGTAGGCGTTCATGCCCGCGGCGATGTCGGCCACCGAAAGTCCGGCGCGGGATGGATGATCGGGCGTGCCGGTCAGGGCGATCAGCCCGGCTTCGGCCTGGATCAGCAGGTCGTAGGCCCGCCGGTCCCGGTAGGGGCCGCTGTCGCCGAAGCCGGAGATGTCGCAGACGATCAGGCGCGGATGGCCGGCGCTCAAGGTTTCATAGTCCAGCCCCATCCGTCCGGCTGCGCCCGGGGCCAGATTCTGGATCAGCACGTCGGCGCCCTCGAGGATGGCGGCCAGTATCGCCCGGGCCTGCGGCTGTTTCAGGTCGAGTGTCAGGCTCTCCTTGCCGCGGTTGAGCCAGACAAAATAGGACGACTGGCCCAGCACCGTGCGGTCGTAGGCGCGGGCGAAGTCGCCGTCGCCCGGCCGTTCGATCTTGATCACCCGCGCCCCCAGATCGGCCAGCTGCCGCGTGGCGAAGGGCGCGGCCACGGCGTGCTCCAGGGCGACGACGGTGATCCCGTCAAGGGGGCGGGTGGCGGCGGCTGGATCCATGATCGCTCCGGAGCTCTTCCCGCCTTGGATCATGGATCGGGGGGCGACGAAAGGTGACCGCCCGCCGGCCCGATGACGTCTTGCCGCCGGCCGCGTGCGGTGGTCTGCTTGCGCCAACACAACCGAAAGGGGAGGCAGTCATGGCCGACGGCAATTTCGATGCGCTGCGCGCCGCGCGCGAGGAGGCCTATTCGACGCCGCTCGACCGGATCGACGTCAGCCTGGGCGAGCGGTTCCAGAACAACACCATCTGGCCGTTCTTCGAGCGCCTGCGCCACGAGGATCCGGTCCACTACACCGCCGAGAGCGAGTTCGGCCCCTACTGGTCGATCACCCGCTTCGACGACATCGTCGCGGTTGAGTCCAACCACGCGGTGTTCTCCTCCGAGGGCAGCATCTCGATCCAGGAACAGGCGGACGACTTCCAGCTGCCGATGTTCATCGCCATGGACCCGCCCAAGCATGACGCCCAGCGCAAGGTGATCAGCCCGATCGTCTCGCCGCACAATCTGCAGAACCTCGCACCGATCATCCGCGAGCGGGCCGGGAAGATCCTCGACGAGCTGCCCGTCGGCGAGACCTTCGACTGGGTCGACAGGGTGTCGATCGAGCTCACCACCCAGATGCTGGCCACCCTGTTCGGCTTTCCCTGGGAGGAACGGCGCAAGCTGACCTACTGGTCGGACCTGACCACCAACGACATGAGCGAGACCATGACGCTGGATGAGGTGCGCAACGAGCTGATGGGCTGCGCCTTCTATTTCCAGAACCTGTGGAACCAGCGCAAGGCGGAGCCCCTGGGCACGGACCTGATCTCCATGCTGGCGCACGGCGAATCCACCAGGGACATGCCCCTGATGGAATTCCTGGGCAACATCCTGCTGCTCATCGTCGGCGGCAACGACACCACCCGCAACTCCATCACCGGCGGCCTGCTGGCGCTGAACCAGTTTCCCGACCAGTACGACAGACTGCGGGCCGACCCGTCGCTGATCCCCGGCATGGTCTCGGAGATCATCCGCTGGCAGAGCCCGGTGGCCCACATGCGCCGGACCGCCACCCGCGACATTGATTTCGGCGGCAAGACCATCCGCAAGGGCGACAAGGTGGTCATGTGGTACGCCTCGGGCAACCGCGACGAGACGGTGATCGACAACCCCGACGCCTTCATCATCGATCGCGCCCGACCGCGCCATCACCTGTCGTTCGGCTTCGGCATCCACCGTTGTGTCGGCAACCGCCTGGCCGAGATGCAGCTGCGCACGATCTGGGAGGAGGTCCTCCTGCGTTTCCCCCGGATCGAGGTGGTGGAAGAGCCGGTCCGCCTGAAGTCCAACTTCCTGCGCGCCTACAAGAGCATGAAGGTGCGGATTCCGGCGCGGCACTGACGGCGTCGACGGTCGCGGCGGCGGCGTGCGGGGAAGCGCTGGCGGTGGTCCCATCCTCGATGGCCGGTTTGCGGGAAGGCCGGCCATGACCGAGGACGTTCTCGACCCCCTGAGCGTCGCGCGCGAGCAGGCCTACGCCATGCCGCTCGACCAGATCGACGTCAGCCGGGGAGACCGCTTTCAGGCCGACACCGTCTGGCCGTTCTTCGAGCGCCTGCGCCGCGAGGATCCGGTCCACTACACGGCCCAAAGCGCATTCGGTCCCTACTGGTCGATCACCCGCTATCACGACATCATGGCCGTCGAGACGAACCACGCGGTGTTCTCCTCGGCGTCGGGGATATCGATCTTCGATCTGTCGGAAGACTTCCCCCTGCCGATGTTCATCGCCATGGATCCGCCCAAGCATGACGCCCAGCGCAAGGTGATCAGCCCGGCCGTGTCGCCGCAGAACCTGGCCAAGCTCGAGCCGATCATCCGCGCGCGGGCGGGCCGGATCCTCGACGAACTGCCGCTTGGCGAGCCGTTCGACTGGGTCGACCGGGTGTCCGTCGAACTGACCACCCAGATGCTGGCGACCCTGTTCGACTTCCCGTACGAGGAGCGCCGCAAGCTGAAGTGGTGGTCCGAGCTGACCACGAACGACATGAGCGCCACCATGACCATCGAGGCGGTGCGCGCCGAACTCATGGCCTGCGCCGCCTATTTCCAGAGGCTCTGGGACGAGCGCAAGGACGGGCCTGCGGGGGCCGATCTGATCTCGATGCTGGCGCGCGGCGAGTCCACCCGGGACATGCCGCCGATGGAATTCCTCGGCAACATCCTGCTGCTGATCGTCGGCGGCAACGATACGACGCGCAATGCGATCAGCGGCGGCCTGTTGGCGTTGAACCAGCATCCCGAGGCCTACGCCCGTCTGCGGGCCGATCCGTCGCTGATCGCCAGCATGATCGCCGAGATCATCCGCTGGCAGACGCCGATCGCCCACATGCGGCGCACCGCCCTGGCCGACGTCGAACTGGGCGGCAAGATCATCCGCAAGGGGGACAAGGTGGTGCTGTGGTACGCGTCGGGCAATCGCGACGAGACGGTGATCGACGATCCCCATGCCTTCGTCATCGACCGGCCCCGGCCCCGGCAGCACTTGTCGTTCGGCTTCGGAATCCACCGTTGCGTCGGCAACCGCCTGGCGGAGATGCAGCTGCGTATCGTCTGGGAGGAGATCCTGAAGCGCTTCCCCCGGATCGAGGTGATCGGCAAACCCGTGCGGCTGAAGTCCTGCCTCCTTCGGGCGATCGACAGCCTGACCGTGGTGATCCCCGAACGGCATCCTCCAGGCATATCGTGACGAGGTCGAACGCATGAAGGTGCTGATCGTTCTGGCTCACCCGGAGCCTCGCGGGTTCAACGCCGCGATGGCGGAGCGGGCCCGTCTGGTTCTCGCGAACGCCGGCCACGAGGTCGCGGTGTCGGACCTCTACGCCATGGGCTTCGACCCGCGCTCCACGCGCGCCAGCTTCACCCAGGCGGCGGATGCGGACTACTTCAAGCCGCAGACCGAGGAGGCCCACGCCTCGCAGACCGGCGGATTCGCCCCGGACCTCGAACGGGAAATCGCCCGGCTGGAGGCCTGCGACCTGATGATCTGGCAGTTTCCCCTGTGGTGGTTCGGCCTCCCGGCCATTCTCAAGGGCTGGGTCGACCGGGTGTTCGTCATGGGCCGGATCTACGGCGGGCCGAAAGTCTATGAGAACGGCGCCAAGCGGGGCGCGCGGGCCGTGCTGTCGCTCACCACCGGGGGCCCGGCGGCGGCGTACGGCCCAGGCGGCTTCAATGGCGACCTCGCCGGCGTGCTACGGCCCATCCACCGCGGCATGCTCCAATTTGTGGGCTTCGACGTCCTCGCCCCTCAGGTTGTGTTCGGCCCCGCCCGGATGAGCGACGAGGATCGCGCCGCCGTGCTGGAGGCCTGGGCCGTCCGGCTCGCGGGCCTCGCGGGGGAAGCGCCGATCGACGTGGGCGGCTACTGACGCGATGCGTGACTGTCGCACGGTCACCCCGGCAGGGGGCCTCCCTCGCCGTCCAGCGCGCCCAGAGGCGCGGCGAGCGGTTCCAGCGGGCCCTTCTCGCCGGGCGTGTTGGTTCGTCCCAGTCCCGCCCAGATCCAGAATCCCAGGCGCCTGAGGAACTCGCCGCGCTCGCTGCGCCGGATCGCCGGGTCGAGCCCCAGGAAGTAGTTCTCCTGCTGACGGACGAAAGGGCGGCAGTGATTGGAGAGGATGGCGTGGCGGTGCTGGCTCTCGGTGCGGTTTGCGCCGGTGCCGTGGATCAGCCGGCCGTCGAAGATCAGGGCGGCGCCGGCGGGTCCCTCGGCGGCGATCGTCTCGCCCGGGTCATAGTCCCGCCGCTCGGGGTCGCGGTGACTGCCGGGAACCAGGCGCGTTCCGCCGTTGGCGTCGGTGAAGTCGTCGAGCATCCAGGCGATGTTGGCCACCAGGGGCCTGGGAGTCCAGAAGTCCACATAACCCTGGTCGGCGTGCAGGTACATCGGAACGCCGCCGGGGCGGGCAATGTTGGCGGTGAGGCTGGAGAGCAGGAAATCCTTGCCCAGCAGGCGACCCATCATGGTCTCCACCAGGGGGTCCAGCATCAGGTCGCGGAAGACCCGGCCCTTGTTGGGCAGCATCCAGATCCGCTGGTTGGCCTTGCCGTCATGAAAGCCCACGCCGCGGGCGTCCTCGCCGGCGGCCTGCTCGATAACCCGCGCCCGCAGGGTCGCCACCGTCGCCGGGCTCATGGCGTCCAGAACCACCGCGTAGCCCCAGCGCTCAAGGTCGGCGAAGGCCTGCTCAAGATCCCGGGTGGGGCCGGGCAGAGGCGCGGTTCCTGCGGTCTGCAGAACGGTCATCGGCGGGGGCCGGGACGGCGCCGCGCCTCAGGCGTTGAAGTTGAGCTTCAGACCCGGCCGGGGCCAGCGGCACCTGAACAGCTTCCCCGTGGACGAGCAGGTGATCCAGGCGTCGCGCATGTCGGCGCCGCCGAAGCAGATGTTGGTGGTGATCAGGTCGGGGAAGGCATAGTGCTCGGTCTCGCCGTTCGGATCGAAGGCGGTGATCCCGCCGTTGATGATCGTGGCCACGCAGACCTTGCCGCCGGCCTCCACCGCGAGACTGTCGAGAAGCTGATAGCCGGGCAGGTTGTGCACCACCCGGCCCGGCGCGAAGCCTTCCTGGGGCGGCAGACTGCCGGGTGCAGCCAGGTCGAAGGCCCACAGGCGGCCCAGCTGGGTGTCGGCCATGTAGACCACGGTCTCGTCGGGCGAGAGGCCTACGCCGTTGGGCGAGATCAGGTGATCGCGGGCCCGCACGATGTGGCTGCCGTCGGCCTTGGCGAAGTAGAGCGCCCCGTTCTTGCGACCCTCGGGCGTGGAGCAGCCGTGGTCGGTGAACCAGAAACCGCCCTGTCTGTCGAACACCAGGTCGTTGGGTCCGTTGAACCCGCGGCCGTCGCAGGAGTCGTACAGCGTCTCGACCTTGCCGGTGGCGATGTCGACGCGCTGGATATAGCCGCCGGTGTGGCTGGGCGGCGTCGGGCCCGGAATGGTCAGGCCGTTCTGCTTGAGCCACTCGAAGGAGCCGCCGTTGTTGGTCACATAGATGGCCCCGTCCGGTCCGATCGCGGCGCCGTTGGGGCCGCCGCCGGTCTTCGCCACGGTGGTCTTGACGCCATCGGGCGTGACGCGGGTGAGCACCTGACCCTCGATCTCGGTGAGGATCACCGAGCCGTCGTTCATGGCGATGGGGCCCTCGGGAAACCTCAGGCCTTCGGTGACCAGTTCGATGTCCATGGCGTCTCTCCCGGTGGTTGTCTTTTGCCGGAATTATAGGGACCGGCGGACGGCGTGGGAACGGAATTCGGCGTCCTCAGCGGCGCCGTTCGAGCACCCGGAACATGAAGGCGTGGTCGTCCTCGGGTCCCGCCGGATGGGCCTCGCGGCGCACCTCGGTCCACTCCGATTCGTCGAAGGTCGGAAACACCACGTCGCCCGCCGGCGAGGCGTCCACCTCGGTCAGGTACAGGCGCTGCGCCCGGGGCAGGGCGGCGGCGAACAGCGCCGCGCCGCCGATGACGCAGAACTCGGTCTCGCCGTCATCCTCCGCATGCTCCCGGGCGATCGACAGGGCCTCGGACAGGCCCTCGCAGACCAGGGCGCCCTTCGGCGCGAAGGAGCCGTCGCGCGAGAGGACGATGTTGGCCCGACCGGGCAGGGGCTTCTTCGGAAGGCTGTCCCAGGTCTTGCGCCCCATGATCACCGGCTTGCCGAAGGTGAGGCTCTTGAACAGGGCCAGATCCGATTTCAGACGCCACGGCAGGGCGCCGTCCGCGCCGATCACGCCGTTGGCGCCGCGCGCCACCGGTCCGAGGGTCAGGATGGGGGTCAAACCGCGATCGGGGCCTTTATGCCGGGGTGGGGCCTGTAGCCCTTCAGGCGGAAGTCCTCGACCTCGAAGGCGAACAGGTCGTCGCGCGCCGTCAGCTCGAGCGTGGGCAGGGCGAGCGGCGCGCGCTCCAGCTGGAGGGCGGCCTGGTCGAGGTGGTTCAGATAGAGGTGCGCATCGCCCAGCGTGTGCACGAACTCGCCGGGTTCCAGCCCCGTGGCCTTGGCCACCATGGCCGTGAGCAGGGCGTAGCTGGCGATGTTGAAGGGCACGCCCAGGAAGACGTCGGCCGATCGCTGATAGAGCTGGCACGACAGCCGGCCGCCGGCGACATAGAACTGGAACAGGCAATGGCAGGGCGGCAGGGCCATGTCGTCGACCTCCGCCGGGTTCCAGGCGGAAACCATGTGGCGGCGGCTCTCGGGGCTCTGGCGGATCGACCGGACCACGTTCGCCATCTGGTCGATCACCCGGCCGTCCGGCGCGGCCCAGCTGCGCCACTGCTTGCCGTAGACCGGGCCCAGTTCGCCGTCGGCGTCGGCCCATTCGTCCCAGATCGTGCAGCCTCGCTCCTGCAGCCAGCGCACATTGGTGCGGCCGGCGAGGAACCACAGCAGCTCCAGGACGATCGACCTGAAATGCACGCGCTTGGTGGTCAGCAGTGGGAAGCCCGCCGACAGGTCGAAGCGCATTTGCCGGCCGAAAACGCTGAGGGTGCCCGTGCCCGTGCGGTCGCCCCGGCGCTCGCCGTGGGCGATGATGTCGGCCAGCAGGTCCAGGTACTGGCGCTCGGGGTGCGCCGGCTGGAGGGCTGGCTCGCGCAGGGAGGCGAGGGGAGCGTTCATGAGCCTGTCCTTATTACGCCGACTCGCCGGGCGGCGCGCAAGCCTCGCGTCGCCGGGGCGGCGGGATCAGGCCTCGGGATAGCCGAAATGCCGGACCACAGGACCCAGCAGATCGTCGACGGCGGCCATCGGCGCCGCGTAGCGCCGCCAGCGGGCCACCGAGGAAGCGTACAGCGGGCGGGACACCTGATTGCGGCTGGGGCTGGCCACGAAGGCGCCCTGGGCCCGGGTGTGAAACGTCCGGACGGCCGGATCCCAGGCGAGTCCCAGGTCGGTGAACAGGGCGCCGAACGCGCCGTCGAAGTCGCCGATGGCGTCCTCGTAGCGCAGCACATGCACCGGCAGGGTCAGCCGCGGCTGGATGCGCCGCCACCACTCCAGGGTGCGGGCGTAGAGCTGCGCCGCGCCGCGCCAGGTGAGCAGATGGGCTGTCGCCGGCGAGGGGGTCATCAGCTGCAGGTGCGCGCTGAGGCAGACGTCGCGCGGGTCGCGCAGGGCGAAGACCACCCTGGCCTCGGGGAAGATCGTGTTGATCACGCCCAGATCGAGCGTGTTCAGGGTGAACTTGTCGACGAACACCGGCCGGTCCATGGCCGCGCCATAGCGGCCGCGGGCGGCCGTCCAGTAGGCGTCGCGCAGGCGGGCCACGCCGGCGGCGTCCAGGCGGGCCAGCTTGTCCGCGGTCGACGCGGTCGACGGGTCAAGGCGGTTGAGTTCGGCCTGGGCGGCCCAGACCAGATTGGCCTCGTCGGCGACGAACACATCGGGATGTCCGGCGAGGACCTGCTGGATCAGGGTGGTGCCCGACCGGAAGAAGCCGACGACGAACACATGGGTCAGGTGCGGGCCGGAGAAGGCTTGGCCCGCCCAGCGGCCGAGGCTCTTGCGGCTGTAGGCGTCCTGGTTGGCCCGGATCAGCCGCGGGATCAGCTCCAGGTCCTGCGAGCGCCATTCCGGCAGCCGGCCGGCGATCGCCGCTGCGGCCTCCAGATGGGGGAAGACCTCGGCGTAGAGGCCCAGGCCGTCGGTGACCCGCGCCAGCTCCTTGCGGGCGCGGAAGGCCTCGCGGTCGGGCAGGGCGGCGGCCAGCAGGCCGGTCAGTCGGCGCCGCGCCGCCTCCATCCGCCCGGCGTCCGCTTCCAGGCTGGCCTGCAGCACCGCCATCATCGCATGATCCGGCGTCAGGGCGAGGGCCGCCTGTCCGGCCGCGAGGGCCTCCTCGGTCAGGTTGATCTGGCCGCAGGTCACCGCCAGCAGCTGCCAGGGCCGGGCATGCCGGGGATACAGGCTCACCGCCCGACGCGACAGGGCCAGGGCGCCCTGGAAGTCTCCCTGGTGCTGCAGCTGTCCGACGACGTCCAGCGCCCGGTCGAGGCGGTCCGGGGCGGGGGGGCCGTCAAGCCAGCCGTCCGCCGCCTGCCGCAGATGGCCGGCGCCCTCCAGGATGCGCCCGGCGGCGCACAGCGCCTGGCCGAGCCAGGACCGCGTCGCCGGATCGTTCGGCGTCTCCTCGACCGCCCGGGCGAACCACTGCGCCGCCTCGGCGGACTGGCCGACCCGCGCCGCCGCCAGGCCGCGGCGGACCGCTTCGCCCGTCACCCGGTCACGCGGGTAAGCCGGTTCCGACCGCCAGCCGCCCTTCCGGCCGGCGGTCTCGATGTCCCGTCCCTGTCGATCAGAACTTCCAGCTGAGGGTCGCCTTCACGCCGTGATCGGAGACCCGGCTGCCCACCTGACCGGACTAGGAGACATCGAATTCGGCCCGCTTGCTGAGCTCGGCTTCAAGGCCCGCCTCGATGGCCAGGGCGTCCCGGGCTACCGGAATGCCGGCGACGCTGAAGTCGGATCCGCCGGCGAAGGCCAGGGTCGAGGTCGGCGTCATCGTGCCGTCGGCATGCCGCCACCCGGCCAGACCGTGCGCGGTCACCGGAATTCCATTGCCCAGGGTGAACGACGTCTTGGCGCGCGTTCCCACCGTGGTGAAGATCGCCGTGACGCTGTCGGCCTTGCCGGTCACCGCCGCCGCCCCGCCGACCTCGGCCAGGTCGTTGGTGTGCAGATCGACCCAGGCGACGTTGACGAAAGGCTCGAACGAGTCATGGCCATACTTCACCGTATACCCCAGTTCGCCGAACAGCTGGCCGACGTCGGCGTTATAGGCGGCGTTCACATTGTCGGAGAAGCCGGTGAAGGCCACGGTCCGGTCGGTGATCACCCGCCGCCAGGTGTAGCTGGCGCCGGCGCGCAGGCCCACCGGGCCCTGCTGGACGCCGCCGTAGGCGCCCAGGTGATAGTCGTCGGTCGAGGCGTGCGACGAACGGTCGGCGATGTTGACGCTGCTGTGGCTGTAGCCGCCGACCAGGCCGCCGCGCAGATGGCCGTCCGTGCCGGCGTCCAGACCCATGAAGAAGCCGCCGATGTCGCGGGTGTAGGAGGCGGCGTTGCCGTCGCCGTCCGCATGTCCCCACGACCCGAAGCCGCGGCCCCACAGCCCCTTGCCGGCCGAGTCGGGCGTTGACCCGCGCAGACGGTCGAACACCGCTTCACGGATGAACCGGCTGTCTTCCAGGCCGGCGCCCTTCACCGAGGCGTGCACCTCGCCGGAGATGGCGTCGAAGGCGGCGCGCGCCTCGGGGGCCGTCTGCAGATAGACGATGGCGTTGAACAGCGGACCGCTGCCGATGTCCGCGCCGCCGGCCGCGGCGATCTGGTTGGGCGTCTGGCCGACCGAGGCGAAGCTGTGGGTCTGGGTCACGTCCAGATAGGCGTGGCCGAAGTCATAGTGATCGACCACGTCGACGAAGAGCGACACATGGGTGTCGCCCGAAAGCGTGAACCTGCCGGACAGCCCTCCCTCGCCATTGGCGGTGAGCACGGTGTAGCGCGTGCCCAGGATGAAGTGTCCGACGCCCGTGCGACTCAGATGCAACTGCGCGCCAGCGTCCACGGTGGCGTCGCCTGAGATCAGCACCTGATCGGAGCCGCCGGCGGTGTTCGCGTTGACATGCAGCACCGAGCCGGTGTCCTGGTCATAGTTGTTCACGACCTGAAGGGTGGCCGTGGCCGAGCCGGCTCCGGGGGCGACCGTGCCGCCGGAGGTGACGGTCACGTCGCCGACGATCCCCGAACCGCCCAGGGTCCCGCCGTTCTGCACGGTGACCGCCGAGGCGGCCAGCGAGCCGTCCACCTGCAGCCGTCCGGCTTCGACAGTGGTTGCGCCGGTGAGGGTGCTGATCCCGGTCAGGTCCAGGGTTCCGGCTCCGCGCTTGGCCAGGGCGCCCGTGCCGCTGATCACGGCGGCGAACACGCCCGCCGAGGGCTGGTCGAAGACCAGGGCGGCGTTGTCGGCGATGTCGCCCGTCCCGAAGCTGGTGGATGATCCGACCAGGGTTCCGCCCGAGACGGTGGTGCCGCCCGAATAGGTGTTCACGCCATTGAGGATCAGCGTGCCGAGATCGGTCTTGGTCAGGGCCGATGTGCCGGTAAGCACCGAATCGATGGTCGCGGTGTAGTCGGCCCCGCCGGGCGTGTTGTCGCCCACCTGAATGGTGACGTTCGCCCCGCTCAGGCCGATGGCGTCGCCCGTGATCACATAGCCATCGACGGCGAACTGCAGGCCCGACACCGAAACCGCGCCGGGAACGTCATCCACGGTCACCACGCCTGGCTGGCCGGCGAAAATCACCGACGGAGCCTGCACGGTGTTGGTGGCCCCGGTCGAGTCGGTGAAGTTGATGTTGGTGACGTCCCAGACGCCGGCGCCGCCGTCGACCACATTGTTGTTGGCGTTGGTCGCGTTGGGGCCGTCCCAGTAGACGGCCGTGGGGCCGCCGCCGGTGCCGCCGCCGCCGATCACCGAGCCGAAACCGTCCAGATAGGCGTAGCCGGCGTGGCCGCCGTAGGGGCAGTCGTTGGCCACCAGAGACAGGATGAAGTCATGCCCCTCGAGGGCGGAGACGTCGACGCTCTGGCTGATCCAGGGGGTGTAATACCAGTTCTGCGACGAGCGGGTGAAGGCCCCGGCCGAAGTCGCCGAATTGAGGTTGTAGGTGAACAGGACGGTGTTGGTCGTCGCGTCGGTCAGGGTGATGCTGAAGGCGTCCGAGTCATTGGCGCTGTGCGAGGACTGCAGCACCGCCGCATAGGCGAAGGCGATCAGCGGGTCGGTGTAGTTGTTGACCCTCTGGCTGAGCACCGAGACGCTGTAGTTGTTGTTCGGATCGTTGACCCGCGCCGAGTGGGCGCCGGCGTAGACCGTGCTGAGATTGTTGTCCGTATAGGGGTCTGTGCCGGCGCTCGTCACCGACACGGCGGCGCCCGCGGGATTGTAGCTCCCGCCGCCGGGCAGATAGTCCACCGCCTGGGGATAGGGCGGCGCGTACCAGTATCCGCCGCCGACGGTCCATCCGGTCAGGTCGCCGGTTTCGAAGCTGCCGTTGACGAAGGTGTCGGCGTGAGCAACACCCATCAGGGCGACCGCGCAGACCGACGCCATAAGAGTCCGTTTGGAAAATGCCGTGGCGGGATTCCTGCGGGGCGCGGTCTATGATTCAAGCTCTGGATGTGGACAGAGCGGACGCGTGGCCGGATGGCCGAGATCGCCAAGAAGACAAAGCGTTATCCCTCCGATCTGA
>CAIXWN010000124.1 GCA_903923135.1 uncultured Caulobacteraceae bacterium
CCGCTGGCCACCAGGCCGAACAGCACCGCCTTGGCGTCGCGGCCGATCAGATAGAAGGCCGCCAGGGCAGAGGTCACCGCCACCAGCAGGTCGGCCAGGGGGAAGGCCGATTCGAAGCCCATATAGACCGTGGCCAGCTGGACCACATCGGGGTTGTTCATGTTGCGCACGAAATCCGGCAGGGTCACGTCGCTGCGGAAGAAGGCGATCCAGTAGGCGCAGACCAGTCCGGCCCCGCCGATGGCCAGGATGGCGGCGTGGAGGCGATCGGTCTTCGACAGGGTGAAGTCGTTACTCATAGACGCACCGGGGGAGGAGTCATGATCAGCCGCGCCAGCAGCACGACGGCCAGGGGCGCGAAGCCCCAAGTGAACCCCACGAAGGCGGCTTTGTCGATGGGGCGCGCGATGCCCAGAAGCGGCCGCTCCGACCACGACCAGGCGTGAAGCCAGAACTCGTTGAGGCCTTCCACCAGAATGCCGATCACCGCCCCGACCATGAACAGGACCGGGAAGATGCCGCTCATGGCGTGACGCCCGCCGATCACCCAGCCCACGCCGTAACCCTGGACCAGACCGAACATAACCAGGATGTTCACGGCCACGAACAGGGGCGAGCGATAGCGCCAGAGATCGAACAGCCGCGCCAGCGTCTCGACACCCACGCCGATGGCCAGGCCGACGACGAAACAGGCCAGGGGCAGGCCTATGGACAGGGCGGAACTCCGGGGGGCTCGGGGCGCTTGGGCGGAACGGATTTAGGCTGGGCCCAGGGGGGCGAGTCAAGCCGCCGGGCCGTCAGATCGGGCAGCTGGCCACCTCAAGCTGCAGCATCGCCAGCACCCGGCCGAAACCGATGTACTGGCCGGCCATCATCGACAGCTCCAGGAACTCCGCGTCGGAGAAGTGACCGCGCATGGCCGCCACGTCCTCGTCGGTGATGTTGTGGTGATCCACCGCCATCTTCTCGGCGAAATGGATGGCGGCGCGTTCGCGCGGGGTGAAGCCGGCGTCGTCGGCGTGATCGACGCCGGAGGCGGCCTCGTCCTCGCTGACCACGGTCGGCGCCATGCGCACGCTCTTGCACAGTACGCAGCCGTTGAGGGTGGCGATGCGAAGGCGGATCAGTTCCTTCAGCCGCGGCTCGAGCAGGCCTTCGCCGCCGGTGTGCCAGGGGTGGTAGAAGGTCTGGTAGGCCTTCACCAGGTCGGGATGGGGACCGAACACCCTGGCAAAGTTGCGGCCGAGGTCGTTGTCGGGCGGCGTGGCGTCGTGGATCGCCTTAAGATAGGGCGGCAGGGCGTCGGCTTCGATCAGCGGCATGCGGGACATGGGGGCTCCTCCGGGTGACGGCGCGACGCTAGATCGGCCGGACGTGGTGGGCAACGGCGCCCCGGCGGAAGCCTGGGCTTGGCCGCCTCAGGGGATCAGCACGGTCGCCCCGGTGGTGGCGCGGCTGTGCAGGGCCTCGTGCGCCGCGCGGGCCTCCGAGAGCGGGAACCTCTGGTTCACGGCGATGTTGACCACCCCCGCGGCGATGGCGGCGAACAGGTCGTCGGCGGTCTCGCGCAGTTCGCGGCCGTTGCGGGTGTAGCTCGCCAGGGTGGGGCGGGTCAGATAGAGCGAGCCCCTGGCGCTGAGGAGGCCCGGGTCGACCGGCGGGACGGCGCCCGAGGCGTTGCCGAAGCTGACCATAAGGCCGCGCACGGCCAGGCAGTCGATCGAGCCGGCGAAGGTGTCCCTGCCGATGGAATCATAGACCACCGGCACGCCCTCGCCGCCGGTCAGGTCGCGCACCTGGCGGACCCAGTCGCCGCCGCGGGTGTTGAGCACATGGGCGTAGCCGTTGGCCTGGGCGAGGGGGATCTTGCCGTCGTCGCCCACCGAGCCGATCACCGTGGCGCCCAGATGGCGGGCCCACTGGCCGGCGATCAGACCCACCCCGCCCGCCGCGGCGTGGAAGAGGATCGTCTGGCCGGGCTGAACCGCATAGGTGCGCTTGAGCAGATACTGCGCGGTCATCCCCTTGAGCAGGGCCGCCGCGGCGGTCTCGTCGCTGACCCCGGCCGGGAGGCTCACCAGCCGGTCGGCCGCCACATTGGCCGCCTCGGCGTAGGCTCCCAGCGCGCCGGCATAGGCGACGCGGTCGCCGGCCTTCAGGCCCGTGACGCCGGCGCCGACGGCCTCGACCACCCCGGCCGCCTCCGTGCCGAGGCCCGAGGGCAGGGGCAGGCGATAGAGGCCCGAGCGGTGATAGGTGTCGATGAAGTTGACGCCGATGACGGTGTGGCGCACCCGCGCCTCGCCGGGGCCGGGCGGGGCGAGGTCGACGTCGACAAACTCGAGCACCTCGGGGCCGCCGGCCTGGCTGAATCGGATCGCCTTCATCGCTGTCTCCCGCATCCCGGCGCGTCGGCCGGAAGCGTCGACTATTGCCCGGTTTCCGGGGTCACGGCCAGCGGCGCCGGGGTCAGGCCGCGTGGGGCGCAGCCGGAAACCTCTGGCGCCAGGCGTCGAGCAGGTCGCGGTTGTCGTGGCTCCAGGGATGGAAGTCGACCCGGTACCAGTCGGCGTAGGTCTTCCAGCTCTTGCGGAAGAGGCCGGGCTTGCCGAACAGGAACCACAGGGCGCGGGCGTGCGCCTCCACCGGGTTCATGCCGTCGGCCTCGAGCAGCATGGCCGCGAAGTGGGCGATGTTGCGGGTGAACAGCAGCGTGACGATGCGCATGGTCCGGTTGCGGACGGTCTGGCGCTGCTTCCGGGTCCAGTCCCTGGTGACCTCAAGGAAGACGTCGTAGGCGACGGCCTTGTGCTCGGTCTCCTCCATGGCGTGCCACTGCCAGAGCCGGGCGATGTCGGCCGGGGCGCTGGCGAGCAGACTGTCGTCCTGCAGGAACCAGTCGGCCATCATCGCCGTGAAGTGCTCCAGGGCGATGGTCACGCAGAGCATGGTCATCGGTCCGCGCTCGCGCATCATGGCGGTCCGCCGGCGCATCTCGGCCTCGATGGCCTCCACCGGATAGTGGCCGCGGTCGAGCAGGGCGTTGAGCGAGATGTGCTCGCGCGAGTGGATCGCCTCCTGGGCGATGAAGGCCCGCGCCTCCTCCAGCAACCGGCCGGAAAGCTGCGGGCGATAGTGCCGCACGGCGTCCATGAACATCCGCTCGCCCTCGGGAAACACCAGGGACAGGGCGTTGAACACGGCCGTGCCGACGCGGTCGCCGCTGAGCCAGGCGTTTGACTTTCCGCCGTCGTTGGCGAAGTGCAGGTCGCGGGGGGTCACGGTCACGGGGTCGAAAGCGGCGATCGCGGTCATGGGGGAAATCTCCGGAGTGTCAGGCCTAGATGGATATTATTGATAAAAATGTCAACAAAACTTCCGCCGCCGAGCCGCGCCGCCGGCGCCAGCCCGAGGCGGCGCGCGAGAACATCCTCGCGGCGGCGGAGGCGATGCTCATCGAGGCCGGCCCGCAGTCGCTGAAGCTGGCCGACACCGCCCGGGCGGCGGGGGTCTCCAACGCCTCGGTGCTGCACTACTTCGGCTCGACCGACGGCGTCCAGACGGCGCTGATGGAGCGCATGGTCCGCCAGCTGGTGGACCAGGTCCTGGCGATCAGCCCCCGGGGCGCGGCGTCGATCGAGACCGCCGCGGAGGGCATCATCGCGCTGTTCGACGCCTTCGAGGCCCGGGGCGCGGCGCGGCTGGCCGCCTGGCTGGAGCTCACCGGGGAATCGCGACGCCTCACGGTGGTCCGCGCCGCGGTGCAGGAGGTGGTCGCCGCGAGGGCGGGCTGGTTCGCCGCCGTTCCCGGCGAGGCGATGGAGGATTTCATGCTGGCCTCGATCTCCCTGGCCCTGGGCGTGGGCCTGTTCGGGCCGACCCTCACCGACCTGCTGGGCAAGCCCGCGGGCCGCGCGCGGGAGGTGGCGCTGCGCCTGCTGCTGGGCCAGCTGCAGAACGCCATCACCGCCATTTGACTTCCCGAGCGGGAACGCCCGACGATGTCCGCGACCCTTCACGAAAAAGAGCCCCCGACGATGAAACTCGATTCCTCCATTTCGGCCGTGATCACCGGCGGGGCCTCGGGCCTTGGTCGCGCCACGGCGCTGCTGCTCGCCTCGCACGGGGTGAAGGTGGCGATCTTCGACCTGAACGAGGCGCTGGGAGAGGCCCTGGCGGCGCAGATCGGCGGGGTGTTCTGCAAGGTCAACGTCACCTCGACGCCCGAGGTCGACGCCGCCTTCGCCAAGGCGCGCGCGGCCAACGGCCAGGAGCGGATCCTGGTCAACTGCGCCGGCGTCGGCGGTTCGGTGAAGACCGTCTCGCGCGATCGCCAGACCGGCGAGATCAAGGAATATCCCCTGGAGAACTTCGAGCGGATCATCCAGATCAACCTGATCGGCACCTTCCGCTGCATCACCAAGAGCGCCGCGGGCATGCTGACCCTCGATCCGCTGCCGGACGGCGATCGCGGCGCCATCGTCAACACCGCCTCGGTGGCGGCGGAGGACGGCCAGATCGGCCAGGCGGCCTATACGGCCTCGAAAGCCGGCATCGTCGGACTGACCCTGACCGTGGCGCGCGACCTGGCCAGCGAGGCGATCCGGGTCAACACCATCCTGCCCGGCATCTTCGACACGCCGCTGCTGCAGCGCGCCCCGGAGGCGGTGAAGGCGGCCCTGGCGGCCTCGGTGCCGTTCCCCAAGCGCCTGGGTCTGGCCGAGGAATACGCCCAGCTGGCGCACACCATGATCACCAACGGCTATTTCAACGGCGAGGACGTGCGGCTTGACGGCGCGATCCGCATGGCGCCCCGATAGACCCTGGTCCAACGAACCCTGCTTACAGAAACCTCCCGGAAGGAAACCCACCCATGACCGACGCCCTGATCATCGACGCCGTCCGCACCCCCCGCGGCGTCGGCAAGTACCCCAAAGGCGCCCTGTCGCAGATCCACCCCCAGCGGCTCGGGTCGACCGTGCTGAAGGCCCTGGCCGAGCGCAACAACCTCAACACCGCCGAGGTTGACGACGTGATCTGGGGCACCAGCTCCCAGCGCGGCGGCCAGAGCTGCGACCTGGGGCGGATGAGCGCCCTGGACGCCGGCTATGACATCCGCGCCAGCGGCGTCACCCTCGATCGCTTCTGCGGCTCCGGGATCACCGCGGTGAACCTGGCGGCGGCGACCATCATGGCCGGCATGGCCGATCTGGTGGTGGCCGGCGGCACGGAGATGATGTCGATGCCCAACCGCCGCTCGGCCGAGGACGGCCCGCCGCTGTTCGACACCGGCAACCTGCATCTGCGCGCCCTGCACCCGCAGACCAACCAGGGCGTCTGCGCCGACACCATCGCCACCCTGGAGGGCATCACCCGCGAGGCGATCGACGCCCTGGCCCTGGAGAGCCAGCGCCGCGCCGCCGTGGCCATCGCCGAGGGCCGTTTCGATCGCAGCCTGATCCCCGTCCACAACGACGACGGCTCGGTCGCCCTGGACCATGAGGAGTTCCCCCGCCCGCAGACCACGCTGGAGGGCCTCGCCGGCCTGAAGCCGTCGTTCGAGGCCCTGGCCGACGTGCCGCTCAATGCGGAAGGCCTGACCTTCCGCAAGCTGATCCTGGCCAAGTATCCGGACGTGAAGATCAATCACATCCACCACGCCGGCAATTCGTCGGGCGTGGTCGACGGCTCCGGCGCCCTGCTGCTGGCCTCGCCGGAGTACGCCAAGGCCCACGGCCTCAAGCCCCGGGCCCGGGTGGTGGCGATCGCCAACCAAGGCGACTGTCCGACCCTGATGCTGAACGCCCCGGTTCCGGCGGCGCGCCGCGTGCTGGCCAAGGCCGGCCTGACGATCGACGACATCGACCTGTGGGAGATCAACGAGGCCTTCGCCGTGGTGGCCGAGAAGTTCATGCGCGACCTGAAGCTCGACCGGGAGAAGGTCAATGTGAACGGCGGCGCCATGGCGCTGGGTCATCCCATCGGCGCCACCGGCTCGATGCTCATCGGCACGGTGCTCGACGAACTGGAGCGCCGCGACCTCAAGCGCGGCCTGGTGACCATGTGCGCCGGCGGCGGCATGGCGCCGGCGATCATCATCGAGCGGCTCAACTAGGCGCGCGGGAGACCCGGCGGTCATGGATCTCGCCCTGACGGCGGAAGAGCGGACCTTCCAGGCGGAGGTCCGCGCCTTCCTCGATGAAGCCCTGACCCCGGACCTGCGGGCGGCCGGGCGCCTGACCACCAGCGTGTTCAGCGAGCCCGAGTTCAACCTGCCCTGGCAACGCAAGCTCCACGCCAAGGGCTGGGTCGCCCCCGCCTGGCCGGTGGAGTACGGCGGGCCCGGGTGGAGCGAGATGCAGCGGGCGATTTTTGCCGCAGAATGCGCCCTGGCCGGGGCGCCGTCGCTGTCGCCGATGGGCCTGCGGATGGTCGGGCCCTGCATCATGGGCTACGGCACCGCCGAGCAGAAAGCCTACTATCTTCCACGTATCCTCAGGGGCGAGGACTACTGGTGCCAGGGCTACAGCGAGCCTGGCTCCGGCTCGGACCTGGCCTCGCTGCAGCTGCGCGCCGACAGCGACGACGACGACTATGTGCTCAACGGCTCGAAGATCTGGACCACCCACGCCCACCACGCCAACAGGATGTTCTGCCTGGTGCGGACCCGCTTCGACGGCAAACCGCAGCAGGGGATCACCTTCCTGCTGCTGGCGATGACCACCCCCGGGATTACGGTCAAACCGATCATCACCCTGGCCGGCGAGCACGAGGTCAACCAGGTGTTCTTCGACGACGTGCGCGTTCCCAAGTCGGGCCGGCTGGGCGAGGAGAACAAGGGCTGGACGGTGGCCAAGTATCTTCTGGAGTTCGAGCGCGGCGGCGGCTCGGCGCCCGGGCTGAAGGTGGCGCTGGGCCGGGTGCGGGCGATGGCGGCGGCCGAGGCGGCCGGCGACGGCGGGCGGCTGATCCAGGACGGCGACTTCCGCGCCCGTCTCGCCGCGGCCGAGGTGGCCATCGAGGCGATCGAGATGACCGAGCACCGGGTTCTCGCCGACCTCGCCGGCGGCCGCAATCCGGGACCGGCGTCCTCCATGCTCAAGACCCAGGGCACCGAGGCGATGCAGGCGATCGACGAACTGACCATCGACGTGGCGGCCTTTCATGGCTGGGTCGACCAGCCCCTGGCCCGCCGCCCCGGCGCCAATGTGCCGCCGGTCGGGCCGGCGCACAGCCTGACGGCCATGCCGCGCTATCTGAACAACCGCGCGGCCTCGATCTACGGCGGGTCCAACCAGATCCAGCGGGACATCATGGCCCGCCTGCTCCTGGGGCTGTGACGATGGGGCCCCTGCGGTGGCTGGCGCGCCTGGCGGCGCTGGCTGTCGCCGGGGCGGCCGTGGCGGGCCAGCCGGCGCCCGACCGCGTCCTGCGCGGAACCCTCACGCGCGCCGACCACCAGACCTGGCGGGAGATCCCCTTCGACGTGCCCCGCGACGTCGACCGGCTGACGGTCACATTCGCCTATGGCGGGCGCGATCAGCACACCACCGTCGATCTGGGCGTGCTCGATCCCGGCGGCTTCCGCGGCTGGAGCGGCGGGAACAAGGCCGGTTTCACCCTCTCGGCGCGCGACGCCACGCCGTCCTATCTGCCCGGGCCGATCGCGCCGGGACGCTGGCTGCTGCTGCTCGGCGTCGCCAACCTGCGCCCGGGCGTCCGGTCGGACTATGTCGCCGAGATCCGCTTCGGCCATGGCGAGGCCGCCGCCGCGGCGCCGCTGCAGTCCGGGCCGGCCTGGTATCGCGGCGACCTGCACACCCACAGCGCACACAGCGACGCGACCTGCGCCAGCCAGTCCGGCGTGATGGTCCCCTGTCCGGTGTTCCGCACCCTCGAAGCGGCGGCGGCGCGGGGGCTCGATTTCGTGGTGGTCAGCGACCACAACACCGTCTCCCAGGACCAGGAGCTGCTGGCGCTGCAGCCCCTCTTCGACCGGCTGCTGCTGATTCCGGGCGAGGAGGTCACCACCTTTCACGGTCATCTGGGCGTGATCGGCGCGGCGGGCTGGACGGACTTCCGCCTGGGCGGGCCGACCGTTCCGGACGTGGCGGCGCTGCTGGACGCCGTCGGCCGCACGGGCGGTCTGGCGATCATCAACCATCCGGCCCTGCCCTCGGGCGAGGCCTGCCTCGGGTGCGGCTGGACCGCGGCCGGGACGCCATTCCCGCGGATCGCCGGGATCGAGGTGGTCAACGGCGGCGTCGCGGACGGCCCGCTGTCCGGCCTGGCCTTCTGGGAAGGCCGCCTGAACGCCGGCGACCGCCTCGCCGCCGTCGGCGGCAGCGACAATCACCGCCCGGACGCGGCTCCCGACGCCTTCGCCGCGGTCGGCCGGCCGACCACCGTGGTGTGGGCGCAGGCGCTGTCGCGGCCGGAGATCCTGGCCGCAATCTCCGCCGGTCACGTCTTCATCGACGTGGAGGGTACGCGCGACCGGGTGCTGGAGCTGACCAGCGGCGGGGCGCGCATGGGCGACGTCCTGGACACCTGCGGACCCGTGAGCGGCTTTGACGCCCATGTGGCCGGCGCCCCGGGGGCGCTCTGGCGGGTGATCGCCGACGGCCGGCCGGCCTCGCCGGTCGGCGGTCCCGCCGAGGGACGGGTCGGCGGACCGGACGCGCGCTGGTCGTTCACCCTTCCCACGGCGGGTGTCCGGTGGGTGCGGCTGGAGGCGCGCACGGCCGACGGCCGCCGCGCCCTGCTGATCGGCAACCCGATCTATCTTCGCCGCCCGGTGGGCTGCGCGGGTTGAACGGTGGTCAGCCGGCCTTGTGCGGGGCGATGAGGAACTTCTCCCCGGTCGACTTGCGGTTGTAGGCGCCGATCACGGCCACATCGAGGGCCTCGGTCAGGGAGATCACCGAGGTGTAGTGGCTGGCGAAGGTGGTGGTGATCTCGGCGGCGACGCGCTGGCGCAGCTTTTCGGTCTCCACCGGGCCGATCTTCTGCAGGAAGGGCGTCAGCAGCCAGCCGCCGACGCCCCAGGCCATGCCGAAGCCGCGGTTGAACTCGGTGGGGGCGGTGTTCAGGCCGCCGTAGATATAGACCTGCTTGTGGGTCGTGGAGCCGTAGCGGCTGTAGCCGGCGCCGGTCTTGTTCAACGCCGCCTCCATGGCGGTGAGGATCTGGCCGGCCAGGCGTCCGCCGCCGATGGCGTCGAAGCCCAGGGTGGCGCCCGTCGCCACCAGGGCGGCGGTCAGGTCGTCCATGAACGTCGGCTTGCTGGAATCGCAGACATGCACGGCGCCGATGCCGCGCAGCAGCGCCTCCTGTTCGGCGCTGCGCACGATGTTCACCAGCGGGACGCCGTCGGCCAGGCAGGCCTTGACCAGCATCTGTCCCAGATTGGAGGCGGCCGCGGTGTGGACCAGGGCCTTGTGCCCCTCGGCGCGCATGGTGCCGATCATCCCCAGCGAGGTGAGCGGATTGACGAAGCACGACGCCCCCTGGGCCGGGGTGACGCCCTCGCCCAGAAGCAGGCAGTCGGCGGCCCGCAGGGTGCGGTACTGGGCGTACGTGGCCCCGCCGAGGATGGCGACGGTCCGGCCCAGCAGGGCCTGGGCGGCGGCCGACGCGCCGGCCTTGACCACCACGCCGGCGCCTTCGTTGCCCACGGGCAGGGACTGATCGACGCGGCCGGCCATGGCGCGCATGAAGGCAGACGGGACCCGGGCGGTTACCACCGGGTGGGCGGCGTCGCCCGAGGCGACGGCCGTGGCGATGTCCGCGGCGCCCAGCAGCAGGCCCAGGTCGGAGGGGTTGATCGGCGTGGCCTCGACCCGGACGGTCACCTCGTCGGCGCCGGGCTCGCCCACCGGGACATCGGCGAGGGACAGTTCCAGCTCGCCGCTGGCGCGCAGCAGCGAGCGCAGCTGCAGACCGGTCTGCGCGGAAGGTGAAGTCATGGAGCGTCTCCTGGGGGTTTCCATTGACGGCCAGTCCGCCGCCCTGGCGTTGGCCGTTCGTGGTCTGTCCTATGTGGCCTATCGCGCCGTCTGGCAATTCCGTCGCGGCCGGAGTCACCAGAGCGTCGCCGCCGCCCGGGTCGGCCAGTTGCTGTCGTAGGCCTCGCCGCCGACCTCGCCGGCGCTCACGGCGGCCAGCATGGCGCCGGGCGAGGGCAGGACGCCCGGGTCGACCCGGGCGTCGGTGTCCCACAGCCGGGATCGCACGATGGCCCGGGCGCACTGGAAATAGACGGTCTCAAGGGTGACGACGATGGCGCTGCGCGGGCTGCGACCCTCCACGGCGAAACCGGACAACAGGTCAGGGTCTGCCGAAATGACCGCACGACCATTCACCCTCAGGGTGGTCCCGGAGCCCGGGATGAGGAACAGCAGCGCCACCCTCGGGTCGCGGACGATGTTGCGCAGGCTGTCGAGGCGATTGTTGCCGCGGCGGTCCGGGATGACCAGGGTGCGCTCGTCGAAGATGCGGACGAAGCCGCGCTGATCCCCGCGCGGCGAGCAGTCCAGGCCCTCCGGACCGACCGTGCCGATCACGAGAAAGGGCGAGGCCTCTATCAGCGTCCGGTAGTGCGGGGTCAGGCCGGCGGTCTCCTTCACCAGCGCGGCGGGGACGGGCCGGGCGTCGTACAGCTCCAGGAGCGCATCGAGGGTCTGGATCGTGTGGGTCATGGCGCTGTCACCGACGTTGGTCTGGGCAGAGCGGGCAGGGTGCCCGGACACTATGACCAATCGACGGCCGCCGGACGTCGGCGCGATGATCGGTCGGGCGGCGATTGGGCTTCACGCCCCCGCCGCCGGATGGCATGGAATGGGACATGGGCACACTGCGGTCACGACTGCGCGACGCTACCGCCTCGGCTCACCGACGGGTCGAGGCGGTGATGTCGATCGAGGACCGATGCCGCGGCCGGGACGACTACCGGGCTCTTCTCGCCCGGATGTGGGGCATCCACGCGCCGCTCGACGCGGCGCTGGAGGCGACGGACTGGAGCGGGCTGGACATCGACTATGGCGAACGGTCGAAACTGTCCTGGCTGGCTGACGATCTGGCCTGGCTGGGCCTGGACGCCGCCGCGCTGGCGGCGTTGCCTCGCTCGGCGCGCCTGCCGCGGCTGGCCGCTCCGGTCGACGCCATGGGCGCGCTCTATGTGCTGGAGGGCGCCTCGCTCGGCGGCCAGATCATCGCCCGTCAGCTCAAGGGCCAGCTGGGCGTGGTCCCCGGGGCCGGCGGGACGTTCTTCGCGAGCTACGGCGAGCGCATCGGCGAGAACTGGCGGCGCTACCTGGCTGCGCTCGAGCGGTTCAGCGATTCGCCGCCGGCTGCCGCCCGGATCGAGGCCGCGGCGCTGGAGACGTTCGAGAGCTTTCTGGTCTGGTTCGGCGAGGACGCCGAGCCCGGACAGGCGGCGCGGAGGGTGGCCCGTCATGGCTGACCCGGTGCCGTTCGGAGCCGCCGATGTCTCCAACTGCGAGCGCGAGCAGATTCACATTCCAGGTTCGGTGCAGCCGCACGGCTGCCTTCTGGCCATGGAGCCCGGCAACCTGCGGATCCTGCAGGCCGGCGGCGACATGGCCGGTCTGCTGGGGGCCGAACCGGTGGCCCTGCTGAAGGCGCAGTTCAGCGAGCGGATCGGGCCGAGGCTGACGGCGGCGATCAACGGCTCGGGCGAACCGTCGCAGCCGGCGCGACGGCTGCTGGCCCTCGACAGCGGCTTCACCCCTGGCGGCGCCGCCTGCGACGCCGTGGTGCACCGCAGTGACGGTCTGCTTATCCTGGAACTCGAGCCCCGCACGACCACCGACGACCAGCCGGGCGACACCTTCGGCCTGGTGCAGGGCCTGATCGCCGGACTTCAGCGGGCGGCGTCGGTTAAGGCGTTCCTGCAGGCCATGGTCGACGGGGTTCGCGAGGTCTCGGGATTCGACCGGGTCATGCTCTACCGGTTCCTGGCCGACGGGACCGGTTCGGTGGACGCCGAGGCCCTCGCCCCTGACGTGGAGTCCTATCTGGGCCTGCGCTACCCGGCCTCCGACATCCCGGCCCAGGCCCGGGCGCTCTACCTGCGCAACACCCTGCGGCTGATTCCCGACGCCGGCTATGTTGCGGCGCCCCTCTACGCCTCGAACGACTGGCCCGTGGACCGGCCCCTCGATCTCAGCGACAGCCTGCTGCGCAGCGTCTCGCCGGTTCATCTGGAATATCTGGCGAACATGCAGGTGGTCGCCTCGCTGTCGATCTCGATCGTCATCGACGGCAAGCTCTGGGGCCTCATCGCCTGCCACCATCGCGCGCCGCGTTTCCTGCCGTTGCGGATTCGCCTGGCCCTGGACCTGTTCGGTCAGATGGCATCAGTCCAGCTGGAGACCCGCCTGACAGCCGAGTACCTGGCCGAGCGGATGCGCGGCAAATCCATCCACGAGACGCTGGTCAAGGATCTTTCCGGCGACAGGGATGTCCTGGAACAGCTGAGACGGTCGAAGCAGATGATCTTCGACTACCTGCCGGCGGCGGGCCTGGCCCTGTATATAGACGGCCGCTTCGACGCGGTCGGCGAGACCCCGGGCGAGGCGGACGTGGGGCGCCTGGTGGACTGGCTGAACGCCACCGTCAGCGGCGGCCTTTTCCATACCGACCGCCTTGTCGAGCTGTACCCGCCGGCCGAGAGGTTCGCGGACGTCGCCAGCGGTGTCTTCGCCCTGTCCGTGTCCAGATCGCCTCGCGACTACCTGATCTGGTTCCGGCCCGAACTTGTCCACTCGGTCCGATGGGCGGGCGACCCGAACAAACCGGTGAGCTCGGTCGCAGGGCAGGTGCGGTTGTCTCCGCGCAGGAGTTTCGAAGACTGGCGCCAGGAGGTGCGGCGCAGGTCGGAACCGTGGAGCTCCGGCGACGTGAGGATGGCCGAATCGCTGCGCGTGTCGCTGCTCGAAGTGGTGCTGGAGCACGTCGATCAACTGGCCAGGGAACGCGAGCGCGCCCGCATCCAACAGGACAGGCTGCTGGCCGAGCTCGATGATCGCATCCTGCAGTGGGAGCAGACCGCCGCTCAACTCAAGGTGGAAAGCGACCGGCGCGCCATTGTCGAGGCGGAGCTGTCCCAGGTCCTGCGCAGGACGGTGATCGAACAGGAGACCGAGCGCCAGCGGATCGCCCGGGAACTGCACGACAGCCTCGGTCAGTACCTCACCGCCGTTTCGCTCGACCTCGACGGCATCGCCCGCGACGCCAGCGCCAGCTCGGCGATCAAGGCGCGCGTGGTGCGGCTCAAGGGCCTGACCGCCGACGCCGGTCACGAGGTGAACCATCTGGCCTGGGAAATCCGGCCGACATCCCTGGATGATCTGGGCCTGCAGACCGCCGTCCAGCAGTTTGTCGAACAGTGGAGCGAGCGGTCGGCGCTGCAGTTCGACCTGCACATGACCCTCGAGGGGCGGCGGTTCGCGCCGGCGATCGAGTCGGTGCTGTACCGCGTCCTACAGGAGGCGATCCACAATGTGGTCAAGCATGCCGAGGCCAGCCGCGTGGGCGTGATCCTGGAGGGCAGCGCCGTCGAGCTCCGGCTGATCGTCGAGGACGATGGCCGCGGCTTCCTGGTCGGCGAGAACGAGAACCTGAAGGGTCCGTCACCGCGCCTGGGTCTGCTGGGGATGCGCGAACGCCTCGCCCTGGTGGGCGGGGCGCTGGAAATCGAGTCGGCACCGGGACAGGGCACGACCCTGCTGGCCCATGTGCCGCTCTAGGAGACTCTCTCGCCTGGTCCGCCCGCCGGCTGGAGGCCGCCGATGATCGCCACAGCGCAACCCGACCCGCCGCCGCTGCGGGTGTTCATAGCCGACGACCATCCGATTGTTCTGGCGGGCGTCAAGGCGCTGGTGATGGAGGACAGCCGCTTCGATGTGGTCGGCGAGGCGCTGGACGGCCAGGCGACGCTTCAGCAGACCCTCGCCCTGAAGCCGGACATCCTCATCCTCGACATCTCCATGCCGGGGCTCAACGGCGTGCAGATCGCCGAGGCGGTCCGGGCGGCCTGTCCGCTATGCAAGATACTCACCCTGACGGTTCACGAGGATCGCGGCTATCTGCGTCAGCTGCTCAGGCTGGGCGTCTCCGGCTATCTGCTCAAGCGGTCGGCCACGGACGAACTGATCCGCGCCCTGACGGCGATCGCCTCGGGCGGCCTCTACCTGGACCCGGCCGTGGCGGAAATGGCGGTCGCAACCAGCGCCACGCGGTTGCTGGAGGGCCCCGTCGGAAGCGTGGAACTCAGCCAGCGCGAACTGGATGTCATCAAGCTGACGGCCTCAGGCCACAGCAACAAGTCGGTGGCCGCCGAGCTGGGAATCGGCGTCAAGAGCGCTGAAACCTACAAGGCCAGGGCGATGGAGAAGCTGGGCTTCCGCACCCGTGTCGAAGTCGTGCGCTTCGCCATAAGCAAGGGCTGGCTGGTGGATTGAGGCGAGAGTGGGCCGAACACCGCCTCCTTGTCCGGGTTTTCCCTGACACGATCTGGGATTTGCCCGTCTTTCCAAAGCCATCGGAACGTTGTCCTGATCGACAGAGTTACAGGGTTATCGAGTCTTGACCGCCACTGTCCGGGCGAAGCTTCAGGCGCAGCCGCGAGAGGCTGGGACTTGTTCCGTCGCCGAAGGCTTCCGGCTGAAGGACGAAAGCGTGCGGGAGACAGATACCGGTGCAACTCCAGATCATTCTCGTTTCGGACGACCCGCAGTACAGCTATACGGTCCTGAATGATCTCACGGCCATGAAAAGAACTGTGGGCGTTGCGGAACTGGGCTGGACGGATCGACTGTCTTTCGACGTTGAACTGGCCCTGGCGAAGGGTCGTTACAAGGTCCCGACGATCCTGATGCTCGATTGCGCCTTCAGCGCCCTGGGCAACGAGGCCATCCTCGAGCGCGTGGCGAGCCTGAAATCCAGCATGCCGATCGAGTGCCTCGTCCTGCGCCCGGCCGCGGACGATGGCGCCGCCGAGCGACTTCGTCGACTGGGCGTGTTGGTCTATGAGGACGAGATCGCGCCGCCGGCCGTGTCGCTGTCCGCCGAGGCGGCGATCCACTAGCCTTTTCCGAGCTGATTGAAACAATCAGGTCGGATCAGAAAGGCTCTAAACCTCTGATTCTAGAGAAAATTATCTCCGACCAGATGATTCCGTCTGGTCGGAGTCTGCTCTAGGTCCGCCTGATTCCCCGGCCGGCGCGGACTCAATCGCCTTTGAAACGGGTTCGGTTCGGGTCCAGAGTGGCGCGCACTCGCCCGCGGCGTCGGGCGACAGGCGCGGAGAGCCGGCGATGACCCCTTTCGACACCCCCCTGATCCTGAGCGGCCCGCTGCGCGAGCCGCGCCAGATGCTGGCGGACCAGGAATATGGCGGCCACAGCTCGATCCACGACGACGCCATGGCCGAGAAGCTGGGCTTCCGGGCGGGCCCCATCGAGGGACCAACCCACTTCAGCCTGTTCCCGCCGCTTCTGGCGCGGATCTGGGGGCAGGCCTGGTTCGAGCGTGGCTGTCTGTCGGCGCACTATCTGAACATGGTGGTCGAGGGCGAGGCGACGAGGGCCTTCGCCGAGATTCCTCCCGACGGCGTCACGCATACGAAGGTCTGGGCGGAAAAGGCCGACGGCACGCCAGTGCTGGAGGCCAGCGCCAGCCTAGGGCCGGACCACGGCGGGACCCTGCTCGAGCACCGTCTGGCGCAGCTTCGCCCGCCCGGCAGGCTGGTGATCCTGGAAGACCTGCGCGTGGGCATGGCCGGCGCGCGGGACGAACCGGTGCGCATGGATCCCGACCAGAACATGGGCGCGCTATATCCGTTCTCGCTCAACCAGAAGCTGGCGGTGATCACCGAGACCTCGCCCTGGTACTCTGACCCTTCGGCGTCGCCCTGGGGGCGGGCGATCATCCCTCTGGAGATGGTCAGCGTGCTGGGCGAATATTCCGGCGGCGCGGCGGGCTTCCCGGTGAAGGGACCGGCCGTGGGCCTGTTCGCCGATCAGGAGATCCGCATGGTGGACGGCCCCCTGTTCGTCGGCGAGGACTATCTCGTCCGTCGCGAGATCGTCGCCCTGTCGGAGAGCCGCCGCACCGAATCCTACTGGCTCAAGACCCGCATCTTTGACGCCGCCGGTCGCCGTCTGAAGGCGGAGATGCTGCTCAACCACGCGACGCTGAAGGATTCCTACGCCGGCTACGCGGAGGTCCTGGCGCCGGCAGCCACCTAGCCCGCCGGGGCGCGGGGCATTTCTCCCCGGGATGACTGGCCCGCTCCGTCTTCCCGCGCTATTTCCAATCCGCCGCGTCCCGCCCGCCTCAGGGGCGGCGCCGCGAAAGCCCCCCTGATGGAGGATGTCGGCGCGTTCCGTCGCGGCGCCATCGCCAGAACACGACTGATCCGCTACCCGACCTAGAAACCGAAGAGGAAACCCCGCCATGGCCGATGAATCCGCGAAACCGAAGTCCGCGTTCGGAATGAACCCCACCGATGACCTGCACGACCTGCGAATGAGCGAAAAGGCCATGCCCCTGCTGGAGCATGTGAAGGCCTTCATCGCCGAGACGGTCAATCCGATGTCGGTGGAGTTTCACCGTCTGGGTGAGGGCAAGGCCGATCGCTGGAGCTATGCGCCCGGCCAGCTCGAGGTGCTCGAGGCGGCCAAGGACAAGGCGAAGGCCGAGGGCCTGTGGAACTTCTTCCTTCCCGACGCCGAAACCGGCGAGGGCCTCAAGAACCTCGACTACGCCTATATCGCCGTGGAACTGGGCAAGAACCCCATGGCCTCCGAGGTCATGAACTGTTCCGCCCCCGACACCGGCAACATGGAGGTGCTCGAGCGCGTCGGCACGCCCGAGCAGAAGGAACGCTGGCTGAAGCCGCTGCTGAACGGGGAGATCCGTTCGGCCTTCGCCATGACCGAGCCGGACCGCGCCTCTTCCGACGCCAAGAACGTCGGCATGCGCGCCGTCCTCGAGGGCGACGAGTGGGTGATCAACGGCGACAAGTTCTACATCTCCGGCGCCGGCGATCCGCGCTGCAAGGTCATGATCACCATGGTCAAGACCAGCCCCGACGCGCCGCCGCACAAGCAGCAGTCCCAGATCCTGGTTCCCATGGACACTCCCGGGGTCAACGTGCTGGAAGGCATGGAGGTGTTCGGCGAGGACGACGCGCCGCACGGCCACATGCACATCCGCTTCGACAATGTTCGCGTGCCCAAGGAGAACATGCTGCTGGGCGAGGGCCGTGGCTTCGAGATCTCCCAGGTGCGCCTGGGCCCGGGACGCATCCACCACTGCATGCGTTCCATCGGCCAGGCCGAGCGGGCGCTCGACCTGATGGTGACCCGGGGCCTTTCCCGCGAGGCCTTCGGTCGCAAGATCGCCCACCTGGGCGGCAACATCGAGATCATCTCCCGCGCGCGAATCGAGATCGAGGCCATGCGCCTGATGGTTCTCAAGGCCGCCAAGGCGATGGATGTGCTGGGCAATCGCGAGGCCCGCGTCTGGGTGCATATGGTCAAGGCCATGGTTCCCGAGCGCGTCTGCCAGATCATCGACCAGGCCATCCAGATGCACGGCGCCACCGGCGTCTCGCAATGGACGCCCCTGGCGCGGATGTACGCCGGCCAGCGCACCCTGCGCATCGCCGACGGCCCCGATGAGGTCCACCACCTCGTGGTCGGCCGCAACGAGCTGCGCCAGTATGAGGGCGTCTCGACCGAAAGCATGACCTCCGCCATGGTCTGGCGGAACTAGGCGAACGCCGCGGCGCCCCTGCCGGGGGCGCTCAGCGGGCGTGCGGGCGGTCGCGACAACGTCGCGGCCGCCTTCGTCTCCTTGGACTGTGAACCTGCAAGCAAGTGAGATCCATGACGGCCATCCCGACCCCGCAAGGTCTGACCTCCATCGACGCCGTCACGGCCGGGCTGTCGACGGTGGGCTACATTTCCACCCGTTCGATCTCGACGGCGGTCTATCTGGCGCACCATCTGCGCAAGCCGGTGCTGATCGAGGGACCGGCGGGGGTGGGCAAGACCGACCTCGCCCGCTCGACCTCGCGCTATCTGGGTTATCCATTGCTGCGCATGCAGTGCTACGAGGGCCTCGACGAGAGCAAGGCGCTCTATGAGTGGAAGTACGGCAAACAGCTTCTCTACACCCAGATCCTCAAGGAGAAGATCCACGATCTCGTGGCGGACGCCGACGGTCTGGACGCCTCGTTCGCCAAGCTCAACGGGTTCCAGGACCTGTTCTTCTCACGGGATTTCCTGGAGCCGCGGCCGCTGCTGAAGGCCATGGAGCAGACCGGCGGGTCGGTGCTGCTGATCGACGAGATCGACAAGTCCGACGAGGAGTTCGAGGCGCTGCTGCTGGAGATTCTTTCGGACTATCAGGTCACCGTGCCCGAGATCGGCACCATTGAGGCCAAGGTGCCGCCCCTGGTGATGCTGACCTCCAACGCCACGCGCGAACTGGGCGACGCCCTGAAGCGCCGCTGCATCCACCTGCACATCGACTTTCCCGACGCCGAGCGCGAGCGCGACATCGTCCGCGCCCGAGTGCCGGAGGTCTCCGCCGAGCTGCTGGCCCAGCTGGTGAGCTTCATCCAGCTGGTTCGCGGCGAGAACCTGCGCAAGCTGCCGTCGATCAGCGAGACCATAGACTGGGCGCGGACCCTGGTGCTGCTTCATGCCGAGGCCCTCGAGCCGACCCTGGTTCGCGAGACGCTGAACATCATCCTCAAGCGCCAGAGCGACATCGCCGCGGTGGCCGCCAAGGTCGAGACCCTGACCCATGCGGCGGCGCAGGCGGCCCGAGGGGACCTGGCGCCGGAGCCGGCCTGACGGCCCCATGGAACGGGTCCTGACCAACTATATCCGGGCCCTTCGCCTGGCCGGCGCAGCGGTCTCGCCGGCCGAGGCGATCGACGCGGCCAGGACCCTGACCGTGGTCGGCTATGGCGAGCGGGCGACCCTGAAGGAGTCGCTTTCGCTGGTGCTGGCCAAGACCGTCGAGGAAAAGGCCATCCACGAGGCGCTGTTCGAACTCTATTTCGCCCGCGCCTCCGGCAGCCCGCTGAGGACACCCGACGCCGAGCCCCGGCGGGGCGGCGTCCAGGATGGCGAGGGCGGCGAGGCGGCGGGCGCCGAGGCGATGCTGGACCTCGCGTCCGGGGCCGACCCCGACCGGCTCGCCGCGGCGATGGAACATGCCGCGGCGGCGGCCGGCGTGGATGACATCCGCTTCGCCTCGCAGGGCGCCTATTTCGCCAGGAAGATGCTCGAGGCGCTGGGCGTGGAGGCGCTGGAGGCTCGGCTGATGGACCGCCTCGAGACCCGGACCGACGACGCGCGCGCCGAGGCCCAGGCCCTGATGGAGGCCCGCGCCCTGCTCACGCGCGAGGCGCGCAAACTGGTGTCGCAACGGTTCGAGGTGTTCGGCCGCGCCGCCACCGAGACGTTCATGAACAACGCCGTGCTCAACCGGCCCATCGATCAGCTGGCGATGCGCGACATGGAACGGATGAAGGTCCTGGTGGCCCGGATGGCGCGGCGTCTGGCCGTGAAGCACGCCCGCCGGCGCAAAGTGACAAACCGCGGACAGCTGGATATCCGCCGCACCCTGCGGGCCAACGCCGGCTATGATGGCGTGCCGTTCGAGGTGGTCTGGAAGCGCAAGCACCGGGACAGGCCCAAGATCGTGGCGATCTGTGACGTGTCCGGCTCGGTCGCCGCCTATGTTCGATTCCTGCTGATGTTCCTCTACGCGCTCAACGAGACCGTGGCCGATCTGGGCGCCTACGCCTTTTCCGCGGTCCTGCGGGACGTGGCCCTGCCGCTCGAACGCATGGATTTCGAGGCGGCGATGGAGCACATCATCGTCGAACTGGGGTCGGGCGGGACCGACTATGGTCAGGCCCTGGTCGATCTTCAGGACCAGCACTGGGACCAGATCGACCGCCGAACCACCGTGCTGATCCTGGGCGATGGCCGTTCGAACCACACCGACCCGCGTCTGGACATCTTCGCGGAGATCGCCGACCGGGCCAAGCGGGTGGTCTGGCTCTGTCCCGAGCCGCCGGGGCGATGGGGGACGGGGGACAGTGAGATCCTCCGCTACGCGCCGTTCTGCACGCATCTGTCGTACTGCGCCACGGCCCTCGACCTGGAGCAGGCGATGGACGAGATGCTGATGGCCTACGACTGAGTCGCGGGCCCGCGGTTCCTTCCGGCTGAAATGGGCCTATTCTCAGCCCGTGATAGGGAAGGAGACCTGCCGATGACCGGACCGAAGCCGTCGCCGCCGCGATGGTTCACGCTCGCCGCCGTCGCCTCGCTCCTGTGGGGCCTGGCGGGGGCCTACGCCTGCTACAGCCAGCTGTCCCTCACTCCGGCCCAACTCGCGGTGATGCCCGCCGCTCAGCGGGACGCCTTCACCGCGATGCCGGTCTTCGCCCGGGCCGCCTATGTGGCGGCGACCGCGGGCGGCCTCGCCGGCGCCGTGCTTCTGCTGCTGCGCCGCCGCCAGGCCGCTGCGGCCTTCGTGCTGTCCCTGGCCGGCGTTGTCGTGCAGTTCGGCTGGGTGTTTCTGGTCTTCGGCGGGGTGCAAAGACTCGGCCCGTCGGCCCTGGCCTTCCCGGGCTTCATCCTGTCGGCGTCCGTCGCGGAGATCTGGCTCTGCGGCCTCGCGGCCAGGCGGGGCTGGCTGACGTAGGCCGGCGATCGCCCCGCTGTTCGCGCCGGTCGATCAGCCGGCGTACTGCCGGTTGAGTTTCTGCATGCCCTTGATCCAGCGGTTGTAGTCGCCGGTCTTGCGCCGCATGTAGTCCAGCACCACCGGGTGGGGGAGGATGAGGAAATCCTCGGCCTCGATGGCGCGGACGCAGCACTCGGCCACCTCCTCCGGTTCGATCATGCCGTTGACGCTGGCGACGCCGTCGGGATTGCCTGCGGTCATGGCGGTGCGCACCGCCTGCGGGCAGAGCACGCTGACCTTGATGCCCTGATCGCCGTGGGTGATCGCCAGCCATTCGGCCAGTCCGACCGCCGCGTGCTTGGTCACGGCGTACGGCGCCGAACCGATCTGTGACAGCAGGCCCGCGGCCGAGGCGGTATTGACCAGATAGCCGCCGCCGCGCGCGGCCATGCGGGGAACCAGATGCCGCGCCGCCCAGACGTGGGCCATGACGTTGATGTCCCAGATCCGTTGCCAACCCTCGTTCGAGGCCTCCGCGCCGCCGGCGATGCCGATCCCGGCGTTGGAGCAGAAGAGATCGATGGGGCCATGATCGGCCTCGACGGTCTCGATGAGACGCTGGATGTCGGCTTCCTCGGCGACGTTGGTGCGGAACGAGACTCCGTCGATCTCGCGCGCCGTCGCCGCGGCGCCGTCACCGTCGATGTCCGAGCAGACCACCAGCCTGGCGCCCTCGGCCTTGAAACGCAGCGCCAGGGCCCGGCCGATGCCGCTCGCCGCGCCGGTCACCACGACGATCCGGTCCTTGATATTCATGGGTCGTTTGTCTCCCTGGAGTTGTCAGCCCGCACCCATAGACGCGCGGGGTGGCCGGCGTCCATCGCCGGCTAGCCGACCCGGCCCTGCCGGTGAGCCGTGGCGACCTGAGACAGGAGCGCCCTGGCCTCCGGGCTCTGCATCAGCTCGGCGAACAGCCGGGACTCCAGGCGCAACATCTCCCGACTGACCGGGCTGACCGCCTCCCGGGCCAGGCGCTTGATGTGCGCAACCGCCAGGGGCGAGCGCCCGGCGATTTCCCGGGCGATGGCCTGGGCTCTTTCAAGGGCGGTTTCCAGAGTGTCTGCGGGAACGAGTTCCTCGATCATGCCATAGGCCAGTGCCTCGCCCGGCGAGACGGTCCGCGCCCGCAGCATCATCTCCAGGGCGCGGTTGCGGCCCACCAGATTGGTCAGGCGCTGGGTGCCGCCCGCGCCCGGCAGAATGCCCACCGAGATTTCCGGCAGGCCGAAGCGGAACGGGCCGTCTTTGGCGACACGGATGTCGGTGGCCATGGCGAACTCCCAGCCGCCGCCCATCGCCGTGCCGTTGAGGGCCGTGATCACCGGCTTGGGCAGGTTCTCGATGTCGAGCAACAGGTCGTGAAGGTCGACCGACGGGCCCTGCTGTCGCGCAACGCTTTCGCCCTGCGCCGCCTGATCCAGTTCAATTACGGAGTAGTGGCGGATGAAGTAGCCGGGCAGGCCGCCGGTGAACACCACGGCCCGCACGTCGGCCGCCTTCAGCCTTGGAAGCATCCGGGAAAGTTCCTGCACCGTATCAGGATCCATGGTGGCCAGCGGCGGGTTGGTTATAGTCACCGTCGCGACGCCTTCGGCGAGTTCGAGCGAGAGTTGCGGCATGTTCAAGGAGTCTCCCGACGCCGGAGGCCGCTTCCGCATCATGCGGCGGCCCATTGGCGTCGACCACGATAGAGCGCCCGGCAGGCCCCGGGAACCGCTCCCGCGACCGGCCGTTTTCAACTCACGGCGGCGCCCGGACAGGTCGTGGATTGCGAAAGAGACGCATTCAGGGCTACGACTCTCGCGGGATCGGCGCAGACGACCAGGACGGTGTTGCGGGGGGCACGGTCTATGACCTTCAATGAGAGCCGCTTTGGCGGCGCAGTCTTGATCCGGCCGGCCGGCCGGATCGATCTGTCGAACGCCGAGGCGTTCAAGGAGGCGCTTCTCGCCGCGCTGGCGAGCGCGACGACGGCGGTCGTCGTCGATCTGGGGGCGATCGACTACATCAGCAGCGCCGGCCTGCGCTCCATGGTCATCGCCCTGCGATCGGCCAAGTCGGCCAGCAAGGGGTTTGCGGTGTCAGGTTTGACCCCCATGGTGCTCGAGATCTTCACGATCAGCCGCTTCAACCTGGTCTTCTCCATCCACGCCAGTGCGCGGGACGCCCTTGCGGCAGTCTCACCCGACGCCCTGATCGCCTTCGACGCGTCTTGAAACAGGAGCGCCCATGAAGATCACCTTTTGGGGCACCAGGGGGTCGCTGCCGGCGCCTCTGAGCGGCCGGTCCGTGCGCCGAAAGCTGGTGAACGCCCTCGTCAAGGGCGCCAACCGCGGCCTCGATACGCCGGAAAAGGCCGAAGCCTTCTGCGACGAGGCGATGAGCTTCGCTGAATGGAGCACGTTCGGCGGCAACACCTCCTGTGTGCAGGTGGACACCGGCGGGACCGACTATCTGATCTGTGACCTGGGGTCAGGAGCCCGGGAGTTTTCGCTGTCGGCCCTCGGCAAACACGGACCGGCGGCGCCCCAGACCTATCACGTGCTGGTCTCCCACGTTCATTGGGACCACATCATGGGCTTTCCGTTCTTTGTTCCGGCCTTTATCCCCGGCAACCACATCCGCATCTACAGCTGCCACCCGAAATTCGAGGAGGCCATCCGCGGTCAGAGCCACGCCCCCTGCTTCCCGGTGGAATTCAGCGCCCTGCCGGCGAGCATCGAGTTCATCACCCTGGAGACGGGCGTTCCCTATGAGATCGCCGGCGCCACGGTTACGGGCATGGCGCAACTCCACGGCGGCGAGTCGTTCGGCTATCGCATCGAGCACGACGGCAAGACGGCCGTCTACACCACCGACGCCGAGTACAAGCCTGACGACTACGGGCTGATGGACCGGACTGCGGCCTTCTTCAGGGGCGCCGATCTGGTGATCTTCGACGCCATGTATTCCCTGGCGGAGTCGATCTCGGTCAAGGAGGACTGGGGCCACTCGAGCAACATCATGGGTGTGGAGCTTTGCCAGATGGCGGGCGCCCGGCAACTGTGCCTGTTCCACCATGAACCGGTGAATGATGATCAGCGCATTCAGGACATCCTCGCCGAGACCCTGCGGTTCGAGGAGATCACCCGATCAGGCGACAAACTGGAAATCTGCGCCGCCTACGACGGCCTGGTCCTCGAACTCTGACGGCCTGGCCGGCCGGCGCGGGTGAGGCCCTCAGGCGACTGACGGGCGGTCTGGGCCGGCTGTCCGCGGCCCTGGTCCTTCTGGTTTTCCTGGCACTTCAGACGGCAACGGCGGGTCTGTTCAGCGCGCCGCGGCTGGCGCTTTTCGACACCTACGAACGGCTGGCGCCCCGGCACCGCACGCCCGGCGCCGCGCCGGTTGTCATCGTCGCCATCGACGATCGCAGCCTGGCGGCGGTCGGTCGCTGGCCCTGGCCCCGTGCGGTTCAGGCTCGCCTGGTCAAAGCGATCGTCGCGGGAAATCCGGCCGCGGTCGGCATCGACGACCTCTGGCCCGAGCCCACGGATCCGGCCGGAGGCGCGGCGGGTCCGGACGGAGATCTGGCCCGGGCGATCGGCGACGGGCCCGTCGCCATCGGCATGGCGGGGGTTCCCGACGCCGGCCCGGAGGGCGCCGGCCAGGACGGCGGCCCGTTGACCCCGGTTATGGTCGCCGGCGGCGCGTCATCCGCAACCGGTCCGCCGCGCTATCCGGGCGTGCTCAGGAGCGTGCCGCTTATCGATCTCGCGGCGGCGGGGCACGGGGTTCTCTCCAACGATGCGGACGGCGACGGCGTGTTCCGTCACCTGGCTCTGATCTCTTCGCTCGCCGGCCGTCTGGCTCCCAACCTCAGCCTGGAAACCTACCGGCTGGCGGCGCGCGCGCCCTGGATCAGCGTCTACCCGGGTCGTGACGGGCGAAGCCTGCGGGGGGTGGGCGTCGGGACCTCAAGCTTCCCCACCGAGCGGGATGGCCGCCTGTGGATCGACTTCACACCGCGCGACGAATGGCCGGTGATTTCCTCTTCGGACGTTCTGTCCGGAAAGATCCCGCCGGGGGCCTTCGACGGGCGCCTGGTGATGCTCGGAATCACCGCCCTGGGGCAGGTGGACCAGCTACGACTGACGCCGCGCGAGCAGATGTCCGGTGTCGAGATCAACGCCCAGGGCCTGGAAAATCTCCTGGCCGGGCAACTGGCCCGTCGGCCGGATTGGGCGGCGCTCGGCGAACCTGCGCTGACCCTGGGCCTCGGCCTGTTCCTGATCCTCACCGTCCCGGGCCTGCGCGGCGGCTGGCGGGCCGCCGCCGCCGTCCTGCCCCTGGTGTTGCTCGCCGTCACCGGAGGACTGCTCTGGCAGCGCTCGCGCCTGCTCGTGGACGTGGTGACCCCCGCCCTGGGCTGCGGCCTGGTGTGTGTCGCCATGCTCGGCGGCGGTCTGGCCGAGGCCGATACGCAGAGACGGCGCCTCCGGCGCGAACTGGAGGTGCGGCGGCTGGCCGCCGCCCGGGCCGAGGGGGAACTGGAGGCGGCGCGGCGGATCCAGATGGGCATCCTGCCCGCGCCGGGGAGCCTGCCCGCCGATCCCCGATTCGACCTTTTCGCCGTGATGGAGCCGGCGCGGCAGATCGGCGGCGACCTGTACGACTTCTTCAAGGTGGATGACGACCACCTGTTCGTCGCCGTGGGCGACGTCAGCGGCAAGGGCCTGCCGGCCGCCCTGTTCATGGCCCTGGGGAAATCCCTCTGCAAGAGCTGCGCCCTGCGGGGCGAGACGGACATCGGCGCGATCGTTCGTCGGGCCGATGACGAGATCTCACGCGACAATCCCGAGATGCTGTTCATCACCCTGTTCGCCGCGATCCTGGATCTGCGCACAGGCGCGCTGGCGTTCTGCAACGCCGGTCATGATACGCCGGTCCTGCTGCGGCCCGGCGCGCCACCCCAGGCGGTTCCCTGCGAGGGCGGCCCACCCTTGTGCGTGGCCGAGGGCTTTCCGTACGCCACCGAATGGCTGCAGCTTCGCCCCGGAGACCTGCTCTGCCTGACGACCGACGGCGTGACCGAGGCGATGACGGCCGCCGGTGTGCTCTGGGGGCGTGAGCCGGCCGAGCGGCAGCTCTCGACGGCGGCGCCGGACGACAGCGCCCGGTCGGTGGCCCTCGGGTTGCAGGCGGCCGTGGCGCGCTTTGTTGACGGCGCCGAACCATCGGATGATCTGACCATCCTGACCCTTCGCTGGCGGGGCCCCTGACCGGCTGCGGGCCAGCTAGCGGACGGTGATCTCGACGCGGCGGTTCTTCGGATCCGGGGTCTGGTCGGGCTCGGGTTCGGCCAGCTCGCGCCGGCCGCGTCCGGCGGTGGACACCGCGCCGGGCGGCACGCCCCGTTCGGCCAGGATCGGCGTCAGCAGCTGACGGATGGCGTCCGCGCGCTGCTTCGACAGCGCGTCGTTGCTCTCGTCGGCGCCGACGGTGTCGGTGTGGCCGGTGATGACGATCTCGGCGGCCTTGCGCCGACGAACCTCGGCGAATACTCGGTCGAGCGTCTCCCGTGACGCCGGGTCGATCACCGAGCTGCCTTCCGGGAAATACAGGGTGAACGACACCGGCGGCTGGGGCAGGGCGGCCAGAGCGTCGCCAAAGGCGCGGTTCACCCGGGCGGCGTCGAGAGTGGCGGGCCGGACCTTGCCGGATCCTGGCCGGCCGGCGGCATAGGCCGAGTTCAGCACCGTGCGGCTTTCGCCGGCCTGGACCACAACCGCCCCCACATGGCCGTTGCTCTCTGGAAGCACCACCACGAGGTCGCGGGTGGCGCCGGCTGACAGCAGCCCTGCCAGCAGGGCGCAGGCCAGGACGGAGCCGGGCCGGCTCATTGCTCGGCCCCGTCGGCGCGGACGACGAACTCGGTGCCTCGCACCCCAAGCAGAGCCGCTGGCGTGCGCACCCGCATCGCCTCGGGGGTCTGCCGGACGATCTGGCCCGACTTCACCGCCATGGTGCCCCGCCGGAGGGAGAGTTCGAAGGCGCCGGCGTGGGTGGTGGTGTCGAAGCGGAACTGCTCCAGACTGAGCCGGCTGAACGGGCCCAGCGACATCAGGCTGTTGTCGGCGAAGGTGATTCCCACCGAACTGCGCGCTGCCGTGCTGACCGTGTCGGACCTGTAGACATGATCGCCAAGAGCGAGCGGCAGGATCTTGCCGCCGCGCTGCACCGTGACGGCGCCCGCCTGGGTCTTGACCTGGCCGATCGGCTCTTCCGCCGGCGCCTTCAGCGGCAGAATCGTCGCCATTGCCAGAATCAGCCAGAGCCATGGCTTGTCACGGCCCCGCCGGGCATGGTCATTCGCAGAGCCCCTGTTGCGCTTCATTGGTCATTCCGTTGAATGGTGGCGTCCGTGCCAGTCGATATCGAGATCACCGCGCCGGCGACACGTGCGGCCCTGCTGTCGTCGCTGGCCAGGATAGGCCAGATTGCCGCAGCGGAAAACCTCCCCGCCGACACCCTGGCGCGGGTCCTGGTGGTGGCCGAGGAATTGGTTCTCAACACGATCACGCACGGCTACGGCGGCGAGTGCGGCCGGCCGGTCCGGATCAACTTGACCGCCGCGCCGGTGCTGACCCTGGTGTATGAAGACGACGCCCCCCCTTTCGACCCCGTCCTGTGGCGCCGCCGCCGGGCCGCCGACTCGCCGCCTGCGCTGCGGGAGGGGCAGGCCGGACTTGACCTGCTGTTCGGCCTCGCCAGCGATGTGCGCTGGCGGCCTCGCGAGGCGGGCAACAGGCTGATTGTCACCTTCACGCCCAGGTGAAGGCGTCGAATGTGCCTCAGGTTGATCTTGATCAAGGTTCCCCGGCGCGGCGGCGCCCAGGGTTCCACCGAGGCAAGAGGCTGCTCGCGCCGCACCCTTCGCGTTGCGCGACGACCGACCCCGAAAACGGCAGAACGCCAGGCGGCACAGGAAGGACCAAAGAATGACGGAAACGGCCACGCTCACCAGACAACACACCAAGACGGAGCACTTCGACGTGTTGATCGTCGGCGCGGGGATTTCCGGGGTCGGGGGCGCCTATCACCTCACCAGGCAATGCCCCGGGACGAGCTTCGTGGTGCTGGAAGCGCTCGACAGTTTTGGCGGCACCTGGCTGAGCCACACCTATCCGGGTATCCGCTCGGACAGCGACCTCTACACCTTCGGCTACCGGTTCAAGCCGTGGGTGGGCCCGCCGATCGCCACTGCCGGTGAAATCCTCAGCTACATGGGCGAAGTGATCGAAGAGAACGATCTGGCCAAGGACATCCGCTACAAGCACAAGATCGTCTCGGCCTCTTGGTCGAGCAAGGACAATCTGTGGACTATCGAGGCCCGCCGCACCGACACCGGCGAGGCGTTCTGGTTCACCGCCAACTTCCTGTGGATGTGCCAGGGCTACTACCGGCAGCTCAAGGGTTACACGCCCGAATGGGAGGGCATGGACTCCTTCAAGGGCGTGATCATCCACCCGCAGGAATGGCGCGACGACCTCGACTACAAGGGCAAGAATGTCCTGGTCATCGGCTCTGGCGCCACCGCGGCGACAGTGGTTCCCGCCATCGCCGGCGACTGCAACCATGTGACCGTGCTTCAGCGCTCGCCCACCTATTTCATTCCCGGGCGCAACGAGAACGATCTGGCCAACATCCTGCGCGAGCTGGAGGTCGACGAGCCGATCATCCACGACATCGTGCGAAGGAAAGTGTTGTTCGATCAGGAGGCGTTCACCCGCCGGGCGATCGAGGAACCCGAGGCGGTCAAGGCCGAACTTCTGGCCGGTGTCCGCGCCTACCTGGGCCCGGACTACGATGTCGACACTCACTTCACGCCGCGCTATCGCCCCTGGCGTCAGCGCATCGCCTTCGTCCCCGATGGTGACATCTTCAAGGGTATCGTCGCTGGCAAGGCGACCATGGTCACCGATGAGATCGATCGCTTCGTCGAAAAGGGCGTGCTGCTGAAGTCGGGCAAGACGCTCGAAGCCGACATCATCGTCACCGCCACCGGCTTCAACCTCAATGTGTTGGGTGACATCGACTTCACCATCGACGAGAAGCCGCTGAACTTCGCCGACACGGTCACCTATCGCGGCATGATGTTCACCGGCGTGCCCAACATGGTCTGGGTGTTCGGCTACTTCCGGGCCAGCTGGACCCTGCGATCCGACCTCATCAGCGACTTCGTCTGCCGCCTGCTCAACAATATGAAGGCGCGCGGCTCCAAGAAGGTCGAGGTGGCGCTGCGGCCGGAAGATCACAACATGCCGCTGCTGCCCTGGCTGGATACCGACAACTTCAACCCCGGCTATATGCTGCGCGGCATGCATCTGCTGCCCAAGCGGGGCGACAAGCCAGAATGGCAGCACACCCAGGACTACTGGCGGGAGAAGGATGAACTTCCGGCCATCGATCTCAACGACGCGGTCTTCCACTACAGCTGACGCGAAGGCCGGCGGCGCGGAACCGCTCCGCGCCGCCGTGCGCCCGGCCCAGGACCGATCGGCCGTTCCCTTTGTCCGGGCGGGCGGCTAGGCTGTTTCGAAAGGGCCGTACGGCCCATATCGAAGGGGCGGACGCGTGGCTGAACTGATCCTCCATCACTATCCGGAATCACTGTTCTCGGAAAAGGCGCGGGCGATGCTGAACGCCCGCGGTCTGGCCTGGAGGTCGGTGATCATCCCGATGATCATGCCCCGTCCCGACACCATACCGCTCACCGGCGGCTACCGGCGCACTCCGGTCCTGCAGGTTGGGGCGGACGTCTATTGCGACACCGCCCTCATCGCCGCCAGGCTGGATGGCGAAGGCTCCGGCGCCAGCTTCTTTCCTGCCGCCAGCCGCCTCGCCGCCCAGACCCTGGCTCGATGGGTCGACACAGAGCTGTTCTGGGCCGCGGTCACCCTGCGCTTCCAGCCGTCCAACATGGGCTCGTTCTTCAGCAGTGGCGAAGCGGCCGCCGCCTTCGCCGCCGACAGGGCCAATTTCAGCCAGGGCTCGACGGTGCGCCGGCTGCCTATCGAGGAATCCCTGCCGCGCTACCAGGTGTTCCTGGCCGAACTGGAGTCGCAGCTGTCGGATGGCCGGGCCTATCTGTTCGGGGCCGAGTGGACCATCGCGGATTTCTCCGTCTACCACGTGCTGTGGTTCATCCATGCCGGAGGGGCCATGGCTGACGATCTGGCCCGCCACCCGGCCGCGACGGCCTGGTTTGGCCGCATGGGCGCCTTCGGCGTCGCCCGCGGGGTGGAGATGAGCGGCGCGCAGGCCCTGCAGGTGGCGGCGGATGCGACCCCCGCGCCGATCGTCAACCCCGCCAGCGATCTGGCCGACGTTCCCCTCGGCGCCGCGGTCGACGTTGGGCCGACCGACTATGGCGTCATGCCCAGCCGGGGTGAACTGCTGCATTGCGACACCGCCTCGATCATCATCGCCCGCGAGCATGAACGGACCGGCCTCGTTCACGTGCACTTCCCACGCCACGGCTTCGGCGTGACCCGGGTCTGACCCCTTCGGTCGATCGACAACACGCCTCCCGAGAAGAGAGACAGCATGGACATTTCACTCGCGGGCCGCACGGCCCTGGTCACCGGCGCCAGCCGCGGCATCGGACGGGCCATCGCCCTGGCGCTCGCCGAGGCAGGAGCCGACGTGGCGGTGAACTACCGGCGCGACACCGGGTCCGCCAATGAGACAGTCGCCGCGGTCAGGGCCCTCGGCCGCCGCTCGGCGGCCTATTCCGCCGCGGTGGAGAACTGGGACGAGGATGTCACCATGGTCGATCAGGTCGTCGCCGACTTCGGCGGGATCGACATCCTGGTCAACAACGCCGGCATCGCCAGCCGCGGCCAGAGCGTCGCCGACACCGATCCGGCCGAGATGGAACGCGTGGTCCGCGTTCACGCCTTCGGCCCGCACTATCTGAGCAAGCTTGTCCTTCCCAGCATGCGCACGCGAGGCCGGGGTGACATCATCATGATCTCCAGCGTCGCCACGATGTTCCACTCGGCCAACGGCGGGCCCTACAACATGGGTAAGGCGGCGATGGAGGCCCTGGCCCTCACCCTGTCCAAGGAAGAGCGCGTTCACGGCATCCGCACCAACATCGTCGCGCCCAGCCTGACGGTGACCGAGATGGGCAAACGTCTGAGCCGCGCCACCGCAGGGGTCGCCGATATCCACGAGCTCGACGCCCGGTCGCCGTTCGGCCGCGTCAGCACGCCAGAAGATGTCGCGGCAGTGGTGACCTTCCTGGTGTCCTCGGCCAATCCCTACGTCAACGGTCAGAAGGTGAACGTGAACGGCGGCGGCTGACCCGGCGATCATGGACGCGAATTAAGCTGTCTGCGCCGCCCCGGCGCGCTAGCGTCCCGACCCTGGATCAGGGAAGGGACTGTGGATATGTGGGTGCGGAACACTTTTGGCCTGGGGCTGGCGGCGGCGGCGGCGGTCACCGCCGGGGCGGCCGACGCGGCGCCGGGCGTGGAGATCGCCAACGCGGTGGCGCGGGTGACGGTCATCCCGGAGGCCCGCGCCGATGTGGCGGTCTCGGTCGTCAAGGCCAATCCCCATCTGCCGCTCAAGATCAGTCGCCAGGGTGACAAGGTGATCGTCGATGGCGGGCTGGGATGGCGCTCGCCCAACTGCCACACCCTGGGCGGTCGGCCTGGCGCCTTTGTCTGGGGCGTCGGCGCCGTCGGCTTCAACGACATGCCCCAGGTGGTCGTGCGCGTGCCGCGCCAGGCCACGGTCGCCGCCGGCGGGGCCGTGTTCGGGACGATCGGCGGGGCGGACGGCGTCGATCTGGCCAACAGCGGCTGCGGCGACTGGACCGTCGCCGACCAGGCCGGTCCGCTGCGGGTGCGTGTTTCCGGTTCGGGCGACGTCTACGCGGGCTCCGCCGGCTCGGCCGACGTCGAGGTGTCGGGTTCGGGCGACGTGCGGGTGAAGGCGCTGCGCAACGGCCTGACCGCCGGGGTCGTCGGTTCGGGCAATGTGGAGGCCGCCTCGGTCAACGGCCCGCTGCGCGTCCGCGTCGCCGGTTCCGGAGACGTCGAGGTCCACGGCGGCGCGGTCTCCGATATGGACGTTTCCGTGTCGGGATCCGGCGATGTCCGCTTCGGTGGGGTCGCCGGGGCGTTGGAGGCACGGGTGGCGGGGTCCGGTGACATCTCCGTGGCCCGAGTAACCGGCCCGGTCTCCAAACACGTGGCCGGTTCAGGCGATGTCAGCATCGGTCACTGAAAAGGCGGGATACGGCCTGTGAGGCGCCTGCTCGTCGCCGCCGAGGATGAGCCCGCCCTGTGGGCCGCCCTGTTCCGGTCCGCGCTGCCCGGCCATGACATTCTTCTGACCGCGCCCCCGGCCGGGACGCCTGTCGCCTATCTGGTCGTCGGGCGTCCGCCGCCGGGACTGGTCGCCTCCCTGTCGGGCCTGGAAGTGGTGCTCAGCCTCAATGCGGGCATCGAACCGTTGCTGGCCCCGGGCGCGGTTCCCGAACACCTGCCGATCGTGCGCATGGCCGATGACGGTCTCGCCCTCGGCATGGTCGAGTGGGTCCTGGCTCAGGCGCTCGCCTGGCACCGTAACCTCTTTGCCTATGCCGCGAGCCAGAAGGCGGGACGATGGGCGCCGCTATCGGAAAGGCTGGCGCGGGAGCGTCTCGTCACCGTCCTCGGCGCTGGCGCCCTGGGCCGGCCGGTGGCGACAGCTCTCGCCGCCGTCGGGTTTCGCACCCGTGTCTGGAGCCGCACGCCGCATGACATTCCCGGCGTGGAGGCGTTCAGCCGAACGGACGGCCTCGCCGCCGCCCTGGACGGCGCCGATGTGCTGGTCAACCTCTTGCCGCTCACCGCCCTGACCGCGAACCTGCTCGACAGCCGGGCGTTCGACCGCCTGGCCCGGGGAGCCCTGCTCATCAACGCCGGTCGCGGCGGCCATCTGGTGGAGGCCGACCTGATCGCCGCCCTGGATGATGGCCGGCTGGGCGCCGCGGCGCTGGATGTCTTGCGTCAAGAGCCCCTGCCGGAAAGCCATCCGTTCTGGAGGCACCCGCGCGTCAGGCTGTCACCGCACGTGGCCGCGCCGACCCATGCCCGCACGGCCGTGGCCGTGATGGCCGAGACCGTGCGGCGCCATGAACGCGGAGAGGTCCTGTTTCCGCTCGTCGACCGCGCCCGTGGCTATTGAGCTCGACGGGGTGTTCGACAGGCTCAACCGGCCGTGAAGGCGGCAAGATCGCGGGCGGTGTCCCGGCTGATGTCCGGGCAGCAAACCGGGAAGATCTCCGTGCCGTGTATGGTGCCCATCACCTGACGGCAACGCGCGCTCACGCCACCCCGCAGGAGCAGGCGATAGAACTCCACGCCTTCGTCCCGCAGGGGGTCGCACTCGTTGACGCTGATCACCACCGGCGGCAAGCCGGCGACATCAGCCTCGGTGGCGAATCCCGGCCAGGCCAGGGGGTCGCGGGCATGAAAGGCCTCGATGCCATAGCCCATGGCGCCGCGGTTGTTGTGCAGTTCGAGGAGGATGCCGTTGTTGTCGGTGGACGACGGGTGCTGGGGCAGCGGCCATTGGCCGGCGATATAGGGGCAAAGGGCATAGAGGCCCTTGATCAGGCCGACGTCGCCATCCTGCTTGAGCTTCAGTCCTGTGGCCAGGGTCAGGTTTCCGCCGCCGCTCTCGCCGGCGATGACGATGCGGGCCGGATCGATGTTGAGGGCCGCGGCATTGGCTGACACCCACCGCAGGCCGGAAACACAGTCGTTGAGGCCGGCGGGGAAGGGGGCGACTTCCGGCGCCGACGACGGCCGCAGGGCGTTGCGGAAGTCCACCATCGCCACCGCCACGCCCATCGCCGCGATGATTCGGCCCCAGGCCTTGTAGTTGCCGTCGTAGCAGGACATCACCGTCATGCCGCCGCCGTGGATGTAGTAGACGCAGGGCAGGGTCTCGGTGGTGTCGGGCCGGATGAACTGGATATTGACCCGGTTGCCATCCGGCGAGGAGACAAAGGTCTGGGTTCGCGTGGTCAGGCCGGCCGAAGAGGCGACGAACTCATTGTCAAGGGCGTCGAGCATCGCCTTCAGCTGCGCGGCGGCCGCCTTGCCCTCGGGGGAATTCTCCTCCGCGAGCAGATCTTCCCGGCTGGCCACGTCACCCGGGACGTTCAGGACCTCCATCGCCCCGAACACGGCCTTGATGCGAGGGTCGATACGGGGGTCGTCGGCGAGCTTGCTGGCCATGAAGCGTGTCCTCGAATGGGGTTTCGGCCCGCCTCTGGCGGGGCGGTTTCACCCGGGACCTTAGGACGGACGCGGTTGTCCGGCCAAGGTCGATTCCGCATTGGCCCGGTGGATGCCGCGGGCGTCGACCTCGCCAGAGGCCAGTTTCATCAGCAGGGCGGCCGACAGGCAGGCCCGCTCGGAGAAGCTGTCCGGCCAAGCGTATTCCGACTCGCTGTGGATATCGCCCCCTCGCACCCCCAGGGTGTCGACATTGGGCAGGCCCGCCGCGAAGAGGTTGTTGCCCTCGCACACCCCTCCTGAAGCCCGCCAGGCGATCGGCTGACCGACCAGGGCGCCGACATCGCGGACGGCTTCCAGCAGGCGCTGCTGGGCCGCATTGACCGGCTTGGGCGGGCGGCTGAAGCCGCCGTGCAGACAGGCGCCCAGGTCCCGCGCCGCCAGGTCCGCCATGGCCTCGCGGATCCGCGCCAGGCACCAGTCGGCCGCCTCCGGATCGGGAACCCGGATATTGAATCTCAGGACCGCCGAGCCCGGCACGACGTTGAGCGCCCCGCCGCCGTCAATTCGGGCGATGTTGACGGTCACGTCCCCGTGCAAGCCGTTCAGTGCGTCCAGAGCGGCGGCCAGGGCCGCCGCTCCGGCCAGGGCGTTGCGCCCGCTGGCGAAGTCGCGACCTGCGTGGGCGGTGCGACCGGTGATGGCGATATGGAAATTGCCCGATCCCTTGCGGGCTCCGGCCAGGGCGCCGTCCGGCATGCAGGGCTCATAGGTCATGCCGATGTGGCCGCCAGCGGCGACCGCCGCCAGCAGAGGCGCCGATGCAGGGGAGCCGATCTCCTCGTCGGGCGACAGCAGCACCCGGTAGCCTACGCGACCGGCCAGCGGGTGGGTCTCGAAGGCCTCGAGGGCCCCGAGCATGACGCTCAGGCCGCCCTTCATGTCGGCGATCCCCGGGCCGTGGAGCGCCCCGTCGGCGAGGTGACGGATGGATCGGAATGGGCTGTCGACGGGATAGACTGTGTCGTAGTGGCCGGTGAGGACCACCTGGACCGGCGCATGCGCCCGGACCGTCAGGCGAAGGGCGTCGGGGTGGCGCTGCGACCGAGTCGCCCCGTCGGCGCCGATCTCGGCGGTCGCCGCCAGGGGAAGGCGTTCAAGGTCTCCCGACAGCCGGCCCATGACCTCCGCCAGGATCCCTTGCTGTTCCTCGAGCCCGGCCAGATTGCGGCTGCCGGTGTTGATGGCGCACCAGGCCTCCGCCCGGGCGACAAGGGCGCCGCCGCGATCGGCCAGCAGGGCCAGAACGGCCTCATCATCGGCGGTCAGGCGCATCATTCGGCCTCGATGAAGGCGTACAGCTGCGCGTGCGCCGAGCGGGCGGCGTCCCAGAGATCGGCTTCCAGCAGGTCCGCCGGCGAGAGCGTTTCGGGCCAGCACCGCTCGACGAGGGCGGCCAGAGTGTCCCACCGCCGCGGTGTGAGCCTATACCCCGGGTGGATCGCCGCGGCGGCGGCGTCCGAGACGGGCGCCCGCAGACGCAGGCAGGCCGGTCCGCCGCCATTGCGCATGCTCTCGCGCACATCGACGACCTCGACCCGCTCGATCGCCCCTGAGCGCGCCAGGGCGCGATGAAGGGCCTCCCACACCGCGGCGTTCTCGCGAACCTCCGAGGGCAGGATCAACGCCATCGAGCCGCCGGGCAGGGTGACGATCTGGGAGTTGAACAGATAGGACGACACGGCGTCATCGAGGCTGACGTCCTTCACCTCGATGATGTGCGCGCCCGGCACATGCCGGTCTATGGCCGCGACCAGGGCGTCCCGGTCGTCAAACGCCTCCGGGTGGCAAAGCAGCACATTCTCATTGGCCACGGCCACCACGTCGTTGTGAAAGGCGCCCGCCTGCACCGCATCGCCGGCCTGCAGCGCGAAATGGGCGAGATGGTCAGGCAAGGCGGCCAGCCGGGCGACGGCCTGGCTGGCGCGCAGCGCCTGCCGCTCGGGGAAGGCGCCGCCGCGCGGCCGGCCATGAACGAACACGTTGAGCCCCGGCGTCCCGTGCGACATTGCCAGGCGCATATGGTTGGCCGCGCCTTCGTCGCCGAAGTGTGCGCCCAGGGGCAGAGGGGCGTGAACCGCGAAGCGATCCGGATCGCCGAATATGGAGCGCAGCAGCCGCCAAGTGTCCTCCGCTTCCACCGCCCGGTGCAGCATGCTGGCGAGGTTGGCGGTGACCAGATGAAGCCGGCCGTCGCCCGAGTCGGCCTCGGCGATCACCGTGGCGGCGTTGGCGGTCCACATCGAGGAAGCGGAGCAGGCCGCGCGGAACAGCTGAGGATCGGCGCCGGCGGCGCCGCGAAGCACCTCGGCGTCGGTCCCGTCGAAGCCCAGACTCCTCAGCAGGCCTGTGGCCGGCCTCAACGGCGGCGGCAGGAATCCCTGGGCGACGCCCAGGTCCATCAGCCGGCGCATTTTGGCCAGGCCCTGCAGGGCGGCGTCGCGCGGACGCGCCACAGCCCCGGCATTGCTGGCGGAGGCGAGGTTGCCCATCGACAGCCCCGCATAGTTGTGCGTGGGCCCGATCAGGCCGTCGAAGTTGATCTCAACGGCGGTCATGCGCTGTGCAATCCTGTCGCGATACGGAAGGCCGTCGTATTGGCCTCCAGGCCGGCCACCGGAAACGCGCAATAGTCCGCGGCGTAGAAGGCGCTGGCCCGATGGTTGCCCGAGGCGCCGACACCGCCGAAGGGCGCGGCGGAACTGGCGCCGGTCGTGGGACGGTTCCAGTTGACGACCCCGGCGCGGACGCCGCGCCAGAAGAGGCGGTACAGGCCCTCGTCACCGCCGATCAGGCCGGCCGCCAGGCCGAACCGGGTGTCCGATGCCGCGACGAGCGCGTCATCGAACCGGGCGACGCGGCGGACCTGCAGCAGCGGCCCGAAGATCTCCTCATCCGTGCGGCCGGCCATATCGGTGACGTCGATCAGGGCGGACGAAAGCAGGGGGCGGTTCGGCGTCAGTTGCGACATCGGGCGGATCGGGCGCCCGCCGGCGTTCAGCAGGCGGGCCTGTGCCAGCAGGACCGTGTCGGCGGCCCCTTTGTCGATCACGGGGCCGTGGAAGGGTTGCGGCTCATCGAACGGCGCGCCGACGCGCAGGCGGTCCATGACGGCGACCAGGGCCTCAATCACGCGGTCGCCCGGCCCTCCCGCTTCGACAATCAGTCGCCGGGCGCAGGAACACCGCTGGCCGGAGGACACGAAGGCGGACTGGACGATAAGATGGGCGGCGTTCTCGGCGTCGTCCACGTCCCAGGCCACCAGCGGGTTGTTTCCTCCCAGTTCCAGGGCGAGGATCTTGTCCGGCCGCCCGGCGAGCGCCGCGTGGATCGCCCTCCCGGCGGGCGCGCCGCCGGTGAACAGCACGCCATCGACCCCGTCATGGGCGACGAGCCCGGCGCCGACCTCGCCGCCGCCGATGGCCACCTGCAGGACGCCGTCCGGCAGGCCGGCCTCCCGCCAGAGTTCGGCCATGAGGAGGCCGCTCGCCGGGGTCTTCTCGCTGGGCTTGAACACCACAACGTTGCCCGCCAGCAGGGCGGGGGTGATGTGCCCGTTGGCCAGGTGCATCGGGAAGTTGAACGGCCCGATCACGGCCAGGACGCCGTGCGGGCGATGGCGTAGCGCCTGACGGACTCCGGCGGCCTCGCTCACCGCGTCGGCGGCCCGTTCGTCCTGGGCGCGGATGGAAATGGCCACCTTGCCGGCGACGCTGTCGGCCTCCGTCAGCGTCTCCCAATAAGGCTTGCCGGTCTCGCGCGAGATCAGGCGGGCGATCGCCTCACGCCGTTCTCTGACAAGCGCCGCGAAACTCAGCGCCACCTCGCGTCTGGCTCCGGTCGGGGTTTCGGCCCAGTCGGCAAAGGCGCGACGGGCCGTGGTCACCGTCGCATCCAGCCCCGCCGGGTCGAGGGTCCCACCACGCCAGACCACATCATCTGTACACGGATTGTAAGAAATCAGTTCAGAAGTCGACATGACGCACCCAGTCTCCCACCGACACGCCGAGCGCCGCGGCCAGTCCGACGTCCATTTCCACACCGTTTTCCGGGTCCACCCTCAACCCGCCCCGGGCGGCGCGAAACGCCGCGCCATGGCCGGTGCTGACCAGCTGCTCGGCCGCTTCGGTGTTGGTGGCGATGCGGGTCACCTGCGATCGCCGGTTGTCACGTACGGCCCGCAGCTCGTCGATGTTGGCGAACAGGGTGGGCCCGCCGTCGAAGATGTCGATGTAGTTTTCATAGCGGAAGCCCTCTTCGACCAGCAGCTGCATGGCGCGGCGGCCGTGGTCATGCGGGCGGCCGAGCGCCTCCCGCGCGGCCCTGGGCAGCAGGCTCGCATAGATGGGGTGCTTGGGCGAAAGGTCGGCGATGAACTGGTTGCCAAGGACGGCGTTCATCCGGTCGGCGTCGACGAAGTCCATGTCGTAGAACTCACGGCCCAGCGCCTCCCAGACCGGCGATGCGCCGGTCTCGTCCTGATAGCCGCGCATGTCGCTGATCACCTGGCGGCCGAACCAGTCGCGGTGCTCGGCCAGGAACAGATAGCGGCTGCGGGCGGTCAGGCGTCCGGCGGCCGCGCCTCGGGCGCTGGCGTCGACGAAAAGGCCGCCGACCTCGGCCTGACCGTCAAAGTCGTTGGCCAGAATCAGGACGTCGTGCGCCACGGTCTTTCCCATCGCCTTGTGCGCCTGCGCCTGGCGGGTCAGGCGGTAGCTGTAGAAGGGCCATTCGACGCCGATGCGGGGAAAGACGCAGGCCGTGCCGACGACGCCTTCGCGCACCGCCTGGCCGTCGCGGTCCACCCGCTCGACGATGAAGAAGATGGGCACGCCGCGGGCGCGGAAGTCCTCCGACAGCAGCGCCGCCTCGGTGTCCAGGAGGCGATCGGCCAGCACGGTCAGATCGGGCTGCAGGTTGGTCATGCCGGATCCCGCCGCCTGGGCGAGCCGGAATAGGCCGTCTAGGTCGCCTCGACGGGCAGGCCTGACCACCAGGGCGTCGCCGCTGCGGGCCGCCACCGCCACCGAAGATTCTGTCGTCTGGTTCATTTCTTGATCATGCAGGCAGTTGGGCTAAATAGGCTGTCTAATTTCAGGAGACAGACCGAAGACTCTTCGGCGGGAGGAACGCATCACCGCAGCCCCTGCGGTCGACCGCATCGACCTGAAGATCCTCGCCCTCCTTCAGGGCCGGGGCCGGATCACAAACCAGGCCCTGAGCGAGGCGGTCGCGCTGTCGGCCAGCGCCTGTCTGGTGCGCGTTCGGCGCCTTGAAGCGGCCGGCCTGATCGAGGGCTATCATGCCCGCGTGGCGATCGAGGCTGTCCGGCCCACCGTGGTGATCTTCGCCGAGGTGACCCTTACGCGGCACCACCCGGCCGATTTCGCCGGGTTCGAGGCCTTCGTCCTTAGCGTGCCCGAGATCGTCGAGGCGGCGCAGGTGAGCGGCGCCGTCGACTATCTGCTGAAGGTGGTGGTCGGCGACATGCGCGCCTGGAGGGAACTGTCGGACCGCATCCTCAACTCGGATCTGGGTGTTGGAAAAATATCGTCCCATGTGATGATGAAGGCGGCCAAGGCCTTCCAGGCCTACCCGCTGGACGACGTCACCGCCTGAACGCGCCGCGCTCTGCGTCAGGCGTGTTCCTGGAACACCGCGGCGACCATGCGGCCGTTGGGATAGAGCGCCGCCCGCCGCATTCCGGCTGACAGATAGGGCATGACGATGTCGCCCCTGGCCGACATGGCGATCAGCCCTCCCACGCCTCCCATCACGCCCGCCTGCGCCAGGGCGTTGGCGGCGATGATTTCCAGGCTGTCGTCGGACTCGCGGAAGCGCCTGGCGATGCGGGCGGTGGCCGAGGCGCGCAGGAAACGCTCCGCGCCGCCCACGCCGTAACAGGCGCAGGCCACGGCGATCTGGTCGTCGGCGTGGAGCATCGCCGCCGGCACCTGCAGTTCGCCACTGTCCAGCGGCAGCATCTTGGTGAGCTGGCCTGTGGTGGACGAGCCGGCGGCCAGCGCCCCGCGGGCGTCCAGGGCGATGCAGCCAATGCTGCCTGGCGTGGGGTCGGCCGCCCGCGCGCCGCCGGCATACCAGACGGCCGGAGTGTCGATCGTCTCCAGCCCGGCCTCCCGCGCGAGTTCGTCCGCCCGCTTTCGGTAGAGCAGATAGTTCGGCCGCGCGTCGAGAACCACTCTGGCGGCAAGGATCGGCGACTTGAAGCCGGACAGCGCCCAGACCCCGCCGGCGCGCTCTCCGGCCCCATCCGCCAGCGCGCCATCAAGTTCGTAGCGCCCCTCGTTATCCGGCCAGGCGCCGGCTCCCGCCGGATACAGGCCGGAAGCCTCCATCGCCTGCAGGGTCTCCACCACGACGTCGAGGGCGCGGGCGCCGGCGTTCAGGCGGTCGCGTCCGGCGCGGATCAGCAGCCGCATGTAGTTGAGTTCGCGCCCGTTGCTGCGGTTACGCTGAACCTCGACGCCGCCGTGGATCACAAGGCCGACGCGCCCGCGGTCCGCTGTCATGTGTGTTGAGCTTCCGTACCTGGATCCAACGCGCGCTGCCCCCGACAAGCGAAGTGACGGCGACGATATCCCGACCGTCGACCGACGCGTCCAACTTAACCGGAATTCTAAGCAAATGGCCACGAATTGCGCAGCCGGGGGGCTATCGGTCGGGTGGCGCCTCGAGGCTCGCCAAACCCGCGCGGCCCCGCTATCCCGGTCGCCTCAACCTCGACAACCGCGGCCGCCATGTCCCTTGCTCCGAAGCTGGCGTTTCATGATCTCGATGATGAGGCCCTGAGGATCCTGGCGGAACCGAAGGAGGGCGAGGCGGCGTTCTCGCCAGCCTGCCGGTCAGCCGTTCTGGAGGCGCTGCAGGGGCTGCGGGCGCACGCCGCCGTGGTTGCGGCGGCCGTGGCTTCGGCGTCGGATCGCGATCCGGACGAGAGCTTCGCGCCTTGACCGACGCCCTGGCGATCGCCGCGGACGTCCGCGCCGGCCGGCGCACCGCCGAGGCGGTCACCGCCCGGACCCTCGACGCCATCGCCCGGCTCAATCCGCACCTGAACGCCTTCACCCAGGTGCTGGCGGATCAGGCCCTGAGCGACGCCCGCCGCCTGGACGCCGCCCTGGTCGCGGGAGCCGCGGCGGGGCCATTGGCGGGGGTTCCGTTCGGCGTGAAAAGCCTGTTCGATGTCGCCGGTCTGGTGACCCTGGCGGGGTCGGTCATCCGGCGGGACGCCGCGCCCGCCACGGCCGACGCCCCCCTGGTCGGCCGGCTCCGGGAGGCCGGGGCGATCCTTGTCGGCCTGCTCAACATGGACGAGTTCGCCTATGGCTTCGTCACCGAGAACGCCCACTATGGTCCGACGCACAATCCACACGATCTGACCTGTATCGCGGGGGGATCGTCCGGCGGATCGGCCGCGGCCGTGGCGGCGGGGCTGATCCCGCTCAGCCTCGGCTCGGACACCAATGGCTCGGTCCGGGTTCCCGCAGGGCTGTGCGGCGTCTTCGGCCTCAAGCCGACGTTAGGCCGCCTCGACCGCCAAGGGGTCTTTCCCTTCGTCGACAGTCTCGACCACGCCGGTCTCTTCGCCCGCAGCGTCACCGATCTGGCGGTCGCCTACGACCTGATGGTCGACGACCGGCCAGGGAGCCTGGCCGCGGATCTCGACGCCAAGGCGGCGCGGGTTCTCCGCGTCGGAGTGCTTGGCGGCTGGTTCGTCCTGGGGGCGTTTCCCGAGGTTCTGGAAAGTCTCGAACGGGCGGCCAAAGCCCTCGACGCGACGCCAGGCGTCGAGCTTGCCGGCGCCGCGGCGGCGCGCTCGGCGGCGTTCTGCCTTACGGCCTATGAGAGCGCGCGCCTTCACGACCGCGATATCGCCTCCCGACCCGGCGACTACGATCCGGCCGTACGCGACCGTCTGCTGGCCGGGGCGCGGCTGCCAGACGACGTCGCCCGGGCGGCCAGAGCCTTTCGCCCGGTCTTCCGCGACGCGGTCCGGCGCGTCTTCGAACGCTTCGACGTGCTGCTCGCGCCGGCGACCCCCTGTCCGGCCCCGGGCATCGGTCAGGCGACAATGCGGCTCGACGGCGAGCCGGTCTCGGTGCGACGCAATCTGGGCGCCTACACCCAGCCGATCAGCTTCATCGGCCTGCCGGTGGTGACCGTCCCGATTGGCCGGCCGGGTTTTATGCCGGTCGGCGTCCAGGTCATCGCTCCGGCCTGGCGTGAGGATCTGGCGTTCGCCGCCGCCCGCCGCCTTGAGGTCCTGGGCGTGGCCGCGGCGCACCGGCCGGCCGTGTTCGCGTGAGCAACCAGCGCTTGCGGCGCGATTGCGCGTCCGGCCGCAGCCGATAAGGTGGCGGCTGAAAAACGGGGAGATGCGTCATGTCACGGGCCTTGGTTCTGGGTGGCGGCGGGCCTGTGGGCATCGCCTGGGAGGCGGGTCTGCTGGCCGGTCTGGCCGAAGGCGGCGTGGACGCCGCCGGGGCCGATTTCATCCTGGGCACGTCGGCGGGCTCTGTGGTCGGGGCCTTGCTGGCCATGGGGCGCGCGCCGGGCGACCTCGTCGCGCCGATTCTCGCCGAAGCCGACCGGCCGCGCGCAATACCGGCCCAGGCCGCCGAGGACCGGCCCGGCGCGCCCAATATGATGATCC
>CAIXWN010000125.1 GCA_903923135.1 uncultured Caulobacteraceae bacterium
CGACGCCGCCGGGCTCTTTCGTTTGGCGCCGGGCGGGGTTCGGCGCGGTGTATAGTTCGTCATAGCGCTCCCGGTCCCGAATCACCCCAAAGCCACCGCCATGCCCAAGGCCGCCCAAGCCCAAGCCTCCCTGTTCGACGACGCCCTGGCCCCCCCGCCGGTCACCGCGGCCCCCTCCCCGGCGCCGGCCGCCGCGGCGGCCAACTCCGGCTATTCGGCCAAGGACATCGAGGTCCTCGAGGGCCTCGAGCCGGTGCGCAAGCGGCCCGGCATGTACATCGGCGGCGTCGACGAGCGCGCCCTGCACCACCTCTTCGCCGAGGTGCTCGACAACGCCATGGACGAGGCCGTGGCCGGCCACGCCAAGATCATCGAGGTCACCCTTGCGGCCGACGGCGCCCTGACGGTCAAGGACGACGGTCGCGGCATGCCGGTGGACGCCCACCCGAAATTCCCCGGCAAGTCGGCGCTGGAAGTGATCATGACCGTGCTGCACTCGGGAGGTAAATTCTCGGGCAAGGCCTATGAGACCTCCGGCGGTCTGCACGGGGTCGGCGTCTCGGTGGTCAACGCCCTGTCGGACGCCCTCGACGTCACGGTCTGGAAGGACGGCTTCGAGTGGCGCCAGACCTACTCTCGCGGCAAGCCGACCTCCCGGCTCGAGCAGGGCGGGCCCAGCCGCAAGCATGGCACGGCGCTGACCTTCAGCCCCGACCCGACCATATTCGGCGAGGCCGTCGCCTTCCGCCCGGCGCGACTCTACCGGATGGCGCGATCCAAGGCCTATCTGTTCCGCGGGGTCGAGATCCGCTGGCGCTGCGCTCCCGAGCGAATCCACGACCAGACTCCGGCCGAGGCGACGTTCAGGTTCCCCGGCGGCCTGGCCGACTACCTGGCCGAGACCCTGGAGGGAATCGAGACGGTCACCCCCGAGCCCTTCGCCGGCCGCATCGAACGCACCGGCGAGGCGGGAGCGGTGGAATGGGCGGTGGCCTGGACGGCGGCGGGCTTCGGCGAGTCGGACGGCTTCATGCGGTCCTACTGCAACACCGTGCCGACGCCCGAGGGTGGCACGCACGAGGCCGGCCTGCGCGCCGTGCTCACCCGGGGCCTGAAGGCCTGGGCGGAGCTGACCAACGACAAACGCGGCGCCCTGATCACCGCAGACGACGTGGTGGCCCAGGCCGGGGCGCTGATCAGCGTCTTCGTGCGCAACCCCGAATTCCAGGGCCAGACCAAGGAACGGCTCAGCTCCATCGACGCCCAGCGCCTCGTCGAGGCCGCCCTTCGCGACCCGTTCGACCACTGGCTGACCGCTCAGCCCAAGATCGCCACCGCCTTGCTGAACTTCGTGGCCGAACGCGCCGAGGAGCGGCTGAAGCGGCGCAAGGACAAGGAGGTGGCCCGCGCCTCGGCAACCCGCAAGCTGCGCCTGCCGGGCAAGCTGGCTGACTGTTCCGGCCAGGCCTCCGACGGCACCGAACTGTTCATCGTCGAGGGGGACAGCGCCGGCGGCTCGGCCAAGCAGGCGCGCAACCGCCGCACCCAGGCGATCCTGCCCCTGCGCGGCAAGATCCTCAATGTCGCCTCGGCCACGGTGGACAAGCAGGGTGGCAACAAGGAGCTGTCGGACCTGCTGCTGGCCCTCGGCGTCGCCGGGGGCGCCCGCTACCGCGAGGATGACCTGCGCTATGAGCGGATCATCATCATGACCGACGCCGACGTCGATGGCGCCCACATCGCCTCGCTGCTGATCACCTTCTTCTGGCGCACGACGCCGGACCTGGTGCGGGCCGGCAAGCTCTACCTGGCCCTGCCGCCGCTGTTCCGCCTGAGCCACGGCGGCAAGACCGAATACGCCCGCGACGAGGCCCACAAGGACGAACTGCTGGCCACCGTGTTCAAGAACCGCAAGCCGGAGATCGGCCGCTTCAAGGGCCTGGGCGAGATGATGCCGGCCCAGTTGAAGGAAACCACCATGGACCCGGGCACGCGAACCCTGGCCCGGGTGAGTCTCCCCGACGGCGAGACCACGGTGAACGACCTGGTTGAGACCTTGATGGGCCGAAAGCCCGAGCTGCGCTTCCGGTTCATCCAGGACAACGCCGAGTTCGCCGGGGCCGATATCGACGTCTGAGGAGGGGCCATGATCGGTCGGATCGCCGCCGCCGGCCTGCTGGCCGGCCTTGTCGCAGCACCCCTGGCCGCCATGGCCGCGCCCGACGGCGTCGTGGCCCGCCTGGCCGGGGTCTACAAGAGCCGGTTCGTCAACAGCATGGCCGACGGCGAGCGCTATGCCTCGGAGAACGTCCTCGAGATCGCGCCCTACAAGCCCGGCGCCGCCTATGTCCGCCTGCATCTGGAGTTCACCAACGGTCATGTGTGCAACCTGTGGGGCGTCGCCACCGCCGGCGGCGGGCGGCTGACCTACGCCGGACCGAACGACCTCAGCGGAAACCCCTGCACCCTGCGGATCGCGCGGACCGCGGACGGGATCCACCTCTGGGAGACCGGGACGGAGGCCTGCAGGCTGCAGACCTGTGGCGCGCGGGGAGGCTATCGGACAAGCGCCGACGACCCGCCCGAATTCCCACTCGCCGCCCGGCGGCCGATCCGCTACCTGGCCAGGCTTCGCGCCTCGCCGCAGTATGCGGAGGCCATCCAGGCGTTCGACGCCGCGGGCCGGCGCCCCTGAGGGCCGGCGATTACCTGCCAGGTCGTTGAATTGCGGCCCGCCGCGGGCGACCATTGCGGACCTGAGGGAGACCCGTCCGTGTCGCTGACCCCATCCGAATCCCGCGTAGGCGGCGATTTCCCGAAGTTGCTGAAGAGCTGGCGTCACCGGCGGCGCCTGTCGCAGCTGGACCTGGCCCTGACCTCGGGGGTCTCGCAGCGGCATGTCAGTTTTCTGGAATCGGGGCGCGCCAGGCCCAGCCGGGGCATGATCCTGCAACTGAGCGAGACCCTGGACGTGCCCCTGCGCGAACGCAACGCCTGGCTGATGGCGGCGGGATTCGCGCCGATCTTCCGGGCCCTGCCGCTGGACGATCCGCAGATGAACCAGGTGATGGGGGCGGTGCGCATGATGCTCGCCAACCACGAGCCGTTCCCGGCGCTCGCGGTCGACCGGGCCTGGAACATCCGCCTGGCCAACACCGCGTTCGAGCGGCTGAGCGCGCTTCTGGGCGAGGACCTCTGGCGGCGGACCGGCGGGCCCGAGCGCAACCTGATGAGGCTGATGTTCCATCCGGCCGGGATCCGGCCGCTGATCACCAACTGGGCCGCCGCGGCGCCGGCGCTGTGGCGGCGGGCGGAGCGCGAGGCGGAGGCCCTGGGCGGCGGCGACATCCGGGCGATGCTGGACGAGCTGGCGCCGCATCAGGACGCCCACACGCTCAGGGCGGCGCAGGATGTGACCCTGGCCCCGGTGCTGGCCCTCGACATCGAAACGCAGGGGCTGCGTATTTCGCTGTTCACCGTCATCGCCACCTTCGGCACGGCGCAGGACGTCACGGCCGACGAACTGCGAATCGAGAGCCTGTTCCCGGCCGACGCCGCCACCGAGGCGCTGTTCCGCGCCGCCGCCGCCGGATGAGCGCCGCGCAGCGGGCCAAAAGGGCCGGCCTCCGCCGGGAAGATTGACTCGCGCCGCCAACCGCCTATGTTCGCCGCGCCCGAGCCGCGGTTCCGAGCGCGCATGTTTCGCACCGGATGATCCCCCGCTCGCCGCACTTCAAGGAATGACTGATTTCTCCGAACTGGGGCTAAGCGCCCCCACACTGCAAGCCGTGGCCGACACCGGCTACACCTCCGCAACGCCGATTCAGGCGCAATCCATCCCGGTGGCCCTGGCCGGCCGGGACGTGCTGGGCATCGCCCAGACAGGCACCGGCAAGACCGCCGCCTTCACCCTGCCAATGATCGACCGCCTGGTGGCGGGACGCTCCAAGGCCCGGATGCCGCGCTCGCTGGTCATCGCCCCCACCCGCGAACTGGCCGACCAGGTCGCCCAGGCGTTCGACAAGTATTCCAAGGGCCAGAGACTGACCTGGGCCCTGCTGATCGGCGGGGTCTCGTTCGGCGACCAGGAGCTGAAGCTCGACCGCGGCGTCGACGTGCTGATCGCCACGCCCGGACGCCTGCTCGACCACTTCGAGCGCGGCAAGCTGCTGCTGACCGGCGTGCAAATCATGGTGGTCGACGAGGCCGACCGCATGCTGGACATGGGCTTCATCCCCGACCTGGAACGCATCTTCAAGCTGACCCCGGCCAAGAAGCAGACCCTGTTCTTCTCGGCCACCATGCCGCCGGAAATCACCCGGCTCACCAAGCAGTTCCTCAACGATCCGGTGCGGATCGAGGCCTCCAAGCCGGCCACCACCGGCGAGAACATCACCCAGTATCTGGTGCCCCTGCCGATGGCCGAGCCCGGCGCCAAGCGCCTGGCCCTGCGCGCCCTGGTCGGTCGCGACGACGTGAAGAACGGCATCGTCTTCTGCAACCGTAAGACCGAGGTCGACATCGTCGCCAAGTCGCTGCGCAGCCATGGCTTCGACGCCTCGCCGATCCACGGCGACCTCGACCAGAGCATGCGCATGAAGACGCTCGACGCCTTCCGCAAGGGCGATCTGAAGCTGCTGGTCGCCTCGGACGTGGCCGCGCGCGGGCTCGACATTCCCGATGTCAGCCACGTGTTCAACTATGACGTGCCGCACCACGCCGACGACTATGTGCACCGCATCGGCCGCACCGGCCGGGCCGGCAAGTCGGGCGTGACCTATATGCTGACCACCCCGGCCGACAGTCGCGGCCTGGACAAGGTGCTCAAGCTGATCGGCCGCTCTCCGGAGTCGGTCGACCTGGGCATCGACTGGTCGTCTCTGAAGTTCGAGGCCCGCCCCAAATCCGACCGCTCGCGCGGCCGCGAACGGGACCGCGACCGGGACGGCAAGAGCCGCTCCCGCGGGCGTCCGGCCTCGGAAACCTCGGTCGTGGGCATGGAGCCCCTGGTGCCCGACCTTTCGGCCGTTCCCGCCGAGGCCCCCGCCCCCCGGCCGCCGCGCCCCGCGCCCGAAGCCCGTCCCCAGGGCGAAGACACGGCCGAGAGCCGCGGCCGAGGCCGCCGTGACCGCAAGCCGCGCAACGCCGCCCCGGCGGACAGCGCTCCCGAGACCGTCGCCACCGCG
>CAIXWN010000126.1 GCA_903923135.1 uncultured Caulobacteraceae bacterium
CGACGCCGCCGCCGCCGGACGGCGCTGTCGATGGCGGTCTTGCCGACGGCGCGCCTCTCCCCGACGCCGAAGCTCCCGCCGAGGCGCCACAGCCGCAATCCCGCACGCAACCCCGCCCGGCGCACGCCATCGGGGCCGATGGCGTGCCCTTCTAGTTCCGCGTTCGGGGCAGGATGGCGTGAAGCGCGGCGCCGTTCTGGCGCAGCCAGACCCGGTGCGGGCGCTCATCGCCGACGAGGGCGCGCACATGGGACCAGAAGCGCGGGCCATGGTTGGCCTCCAGCAGATGCGCACACTCGTGAGCGACCACATAGTCAGCCACCGCAAGAGGCGCGAACGCTAGGCGCCAGGAGAGGCGAATCGAGGCGCAGCCGCCCGGTCGCGCGGAGGTGCATGACCCCCACCGGGTGCGGGCGTCGGCCAGGCGCACCGGCGGCGGCGGGGCGCCCAGCCGCCCACAGTGCCAGGATGTCCGCCGGCTGTACACCGCGGCGGCTTCCTGGCGGACGGCCCGTGTCACCAGTTGCGGATCGACCACGCCCGCGCCGCAACCGACCAGGCGCAAGACATCGTCCGCCCCGTCCGGATCATCGACGAGGCGGGGACGGCGGCCGTCCGGCTGCAGTCGCCAGGTGCGGCCGAAGACCACGAGGTGATCATCGGCGGCCAAGGGCGCCACCGGCTCCGGCCGGGCGAGCCGCTCGGCAAGCCAGTCGCGCCGCGCGCGGGCGAAGGCCACGGCGTCGGCCAGATGACGGATGTTCGGGGCCACGGCGATCGCCTCCCCCCGCAGCCGGTCGACGCGAAGCGAGATTCGGCGCGAACGCGCGTTGACCGTCAGGCGTAGGGTCAGACCGTCGATGTCGATGCTCTGGCCGTGGGCGTAGCGGGGTCCGAACAGGCCCATGGAAGGCGCCCCGGGGCGGGGGCTAGAGGGACGCCTCGCGACGGGCGATGAAGTCCCGGACGCGGGGGTAGATTTCCTGAATGAAGCGGCGGCCGTTGAACACCCCGTAGTGACCCACGCCCGGCTGCACATAGAGCTCGCGCTGCACCTCAGGGATGTTCACGCACAGGGCGTGCGCGGCCTGGGTCTGGCCCACCCCGGAAATGTCGTCGCGCTCGCCCTCGACGGTCATCAGGGCGGTGTCGGTGATCGCCGTCAGATCGACCCTGCGGCCGGCGTGCATCAATGCGCCCTTGGGGAGCAGATAGCGCTGGAACACCACGTCGATGGTTTCCAGATAGAACTCCTCGGTCAGATCCAGGACACTGAGATATTCATCATAGAACTCGCGGTGCTTCTCGGCTGAGTCTCCGTCGCCGCGCACCATGTCGTCGAAATAGCGGCGGTGGGCCTGCTGATGCATTTCGGCGTTCATCGACATGAAACTGTAGAGCTGCACGAAGCCCGGGTAGACCCGGCGCAGGACCCCGGCGTAGGGCCAGGGCGCTGTATAGATCATGTTCGACTGAAACCAGGTGAACGGTCGCTCTTCGGCAAGCTTATTAGTCACCGTCGGAGAGTGGCGCGCGTCGATGGGCGATCCCATAAGGGTCAGGCTCGCCGGGGTCAGCGGGTCCCCGTCCTCGGACATCAGGGCCGTTGCCGCCAGAACGGCCGGACCCGGCTGGCAGACCGCCACCACATGAGCCCGGCGTCCGACGCTGCCAAGGATTTCAACGATGGTGTCGACATAGTCATGAAAGCCGAACCGGCCTTCGGCTATCGGCACGTCGCGGGCGTTCGACCAGTCGGTGACATAGACATCGTGGTCGATCAGAAAGGTCTCCACCGTGCCGCGCAGCAGGGTGGCGAAATGCCCAGACAAAGGCGCGACCACCACCACAGCGGGCGTCTGGATATTCGCTCCGGCGGCGCGCAGGGCGTCGGGATCGCGCCGGAACCTCAGCAGCTTGACCCAGGGCGACGCCCATGTGGCCTCGCAGACCACCGGGACCACCTGACCGTTGATCAGAACCTGATCGATGCCCCAGGACGGTTTGCCGTAGCGACGCGTCAGATTGGCGATAAGGTCGGCCGACGCATAGAGATTCCGTCCGAGTCCGGTGTCTCCGGCGAAATTGAGTGGGGACCGCCAGAAATCGCGCATCCAGTGGGCCGCAGTGCTGAGCGGCGCGGCGGTGCGGTAGGCGGCTTCGTGCAGGGCGTAGAGCATCGCGTCTTTCTATGTTGCAGTGCAGGATATGGTCCTGTCGTGGCGCCAAGTCCAGCGCGGCGCAGCCCCGAGAGCCTCAGCCGCCGTCCATGGCCGTCCGGATCTGCCTGGCGACCTCAAGGGGCGAAACGCTCATGTCCAGCGGACGAACGAAGCGCCCTCGCGGGTCCATCAGATAGACCACCGCCGAATGATCCATACTGTAGGACGAGCCCTGAGGGACCTTCTGGTAGAACACGTGATAGGCGCGCGCCGCGTCGGCGATGCGCTCGGGCGGGCCCGTGAGCCCGCGGGTCGCCTTCGGAAAGGCCGGGCTGGATAGGTAGGACTTCAGGGCGGTGGGTGTGTCGCGCTCGGGATCGACGGTAATGAACACCGCCTGGAAGCGATCGGCGCGGTCGCCCAGGCCGCCGACGGCCGTGCCGAGCTTCGCCAGGGTCGTCGGGCAGACATCCGGACAGAAGGTGTAGCCGAAGAACAACGCTGACCACCGGCCCTGCAACAGGCTCTCGTCCACGGCCGCGCCGGTCTGATCGACGAGCCTGAACGGTCCCCCGACCGAAGCCACGCCTGTAGAGGGCGGTCCGGGCGACGATTGCAAGAGCATGACTCCCGCCGCCAACCCCACCGTCAAGGCCACAGCCACCGCCAGCCAGGCCCAGGTCCTCACGCGGCGTGTCCGTTCACCGGGGGCCTCGCACCGCAGCGCGTTTGGGGCCATCCTGCGGCCCATGGTGTCGTCGCCAAGCTTCGTCTCCGCGATCCTGAAACCGCCCGAAGTCGGATCGGGACGGTCCGATACGCCTGTGGTCGGCGGCGTGCAAGTCGGCGACGTCGCGCCCCGGCGCATCCGCATGCGGACGCTGATCTCCCTGCGGGCCGCCTATATCGTCGGTCAGTTGGCGATCCTTCTCGTCGCCTGGCTGCTCGCCACCGGGCCCTATCCGCTACCGACCTGCCTGGGCCTGGTGGGTGCAAGCACGGTTATGAACCTCGTGCTCGCCCTGTCGCCGGCGGCGAACCGGGAAGCCCGCCCCTGGGAGGTGACGGCGCAGATCGCCTTTGACACGGGCCAGGCCGGCCTGCTGCTGTGGCTGGTGGGACCCGTCGCCAGCCCATTCGCCCTGTTGCTCGTCGTACCGGTGACGGTCGCCGGCGCCTCGCTACCCCCCAGAAGCGCCGCAGCGGTCTGCGCCCTGGCCATATTGGCGGCCCTCGTTCTCACCTGGGCGGCGGCGCCCTCCTGGACGCCAGGACACGCCGCGCCGGACGTCGACAGTCTCGGTCAGTCCGCCGCGCTGGTGGCCGCTCTGGCGTTCGCCTGCGGTTTCGCGTCCTGGTCGTCGGCCGGGATCGCGCAGCGGGAGCTGGCGTTGAACGTCACGGAGAGCGTTCTGGCGCGAGAGCAGCGACTCTCCGCCCTGGGCGCCCTGGCCGCCGCCGTGGCGCACGAACTGGGCACACCCCTGGCCACCATCACCATTATCGCCACCGAACTGGCCCGCAAGGTCCCCGACGGGCCGCAGCGCGACGACGCCGTCCTGCTGGTCGAGCAGGCGCGCCGGTGCCGCGATATCCTGCGGCGTCTGGCGGAGACCCCTGACCGCCGTGACACGCTTCACGAGCGGATGAGTCTGCTGCAGGTGGTGCGCGAGACAGTCGAGCCCTACGGGGCGGGCGGCGAGGTGAAGGTGGAGGCGCTTGTCACCGGCGCGCCGGGCGTGGCGTCACCCGATATCTGGCGTCGGCCGGAAATTCTGCATGCGCTCTCGACCATCGTCGAGAACGCCTTCGACTTCGCCGGAAGCGAGGTCTTGCTGACCGCCAGGTTCGACGCCTCTGTGGTCACCATCGAGGTGCGCGACGACGGTCCGGGCTTCGCCGCGGCCATTCTTCCCAAGCTGGGCGAACCGTATGTGACCAGCCGCCCGGGGGGCGAAGGATCGCGATCGGGTCACGCCGGCATGGGCCTGGGCCTGTTCATCGCCAAGACCCTGCTTGAACGGTCCGGCGCACAGGTGTTGTTCGCCAACGGGCCCGTTCGCGGGGCGATCGTCACCGCCCGCTGGCCGCGAGCCAGGCTCGAAGTGGGCCGGGAAAAGACATGATCACCGACTTGCGCTATCGAACGCCTTGTCTTGTCAGGGCGAACGGCGACATAGTGACGCGGACGTCTTCGACCTTGTTAGGCCGACTCTTTTTGTCGATCGAGAGGCGCGCTGATGGATGATTCTTCGGGTGTTGGCGCGTCGGACCGCCGTTTGTTATTGCTCGATGACGACGCCGCCCTGAGGGGGCGATTGGGACGGGCCCTCGAGGCGCGGGGTTTCCAGACCGTTCAGGTGGAATCCGTGGCCCAGGCGCTCAGCGCCGTGGCTGAAAACCCTCCCGCCTTCGCCGTCCTGGACATGAGACTCGAGGATGGTTCGGGGCTGTGCGTAGTCGAGGCCCTGCGCGGCAGCCGGCCAGACGCCCGCATCATCATGCTCACCGGCTACGGCAACATCGCCACGGCCGTGGCGGCGGTGAAGGCCGGCGCCGTGGACTATCTGTCGAAACCCGCCGACGCCGACGATGTGGTCAACGCTCTGCTGGCCGCGGAAACCGGCGTCGCCCCGCCGCCGCCGGAGAATCCCATGAGCGCGGACCGGGTGCGCTGGGAGCACATCCAGCGCGTCTATGAACTGTGCGCCCGCAATGTGTCGGAGACCGCTCGGCGGTTGAACATGCACCGCCGGACCCTGCAGCGGATCCTGTCGAAGCGGGCGCCCAAATAGGCCTCCCGGCGAGGCCTTACGACAGATTGGTATCCGGGCAAAAAATGGACATCGCCAACGTCAAACCCCCTCAAACACCCGACCACCCCCGTGTTTTTGTCGCGTTTCACGGCGAACATCGCCTGCGGCACAGGGCGTGGACCGAGGTCGCCGACGCCGCCTCATGCGTCGCTGGAGCGAGCCTTGAAGGCGCCGTCCTGGTTTTCGACGATGTCAGCGGCGAGGTCGTCGATCCTGGCGGGCCGGCCTCTGACGCCAGGCCCGTACTGCGCAGCACCGGGCGCCCCAGACGTGGCGTCGCGGCCCGCGAGGTCACCCTCCTGCCGCCGCACTGGGACTGGCTGGCCGTACAACGAGGCGGGTCCTCGGCCGCTCTCACACGGGTTGTGGAAGGCGCGCGGCGCGCCGATCCGGCGAGCAAGTCGCGGCGGGGGCGCGTGACGGCGCCTGCCGGTTCATGTCGGCGATGGCTGGCGACCTGACTGGTTTCGAGGAGGCCGCCCCGGCGCTGTTGGCGGAGGGCGATACGGTCGTCGCCACATGACTCTGGCGCGCCACCCATGCCGGGGACTACCCGGGATTCCCGGCGAAAGGCGGAACGATCCGAATGTCGGGTGTCACGGCCTACAGCTTCGACGACCGGGCCCGCCTGACCGGGCACTGGCAGGTTGTGGACAGGTTGGGGCTGTACCGGCAGTTGCAGGCGCGGGCGCCCTGACGCGGACAGGTCCATACTCTTGACGCGCGCGGACAACCGGGGCCTCTGCCGCCAGACATCAGGAGGAGGGGAATCGCCTTATGCAAACGCGTCGTATCGGTCCTTTCGAGGTTTCCGCGATCGGCCTCGGCTGCATGAGCCTGTCGCACGCCTACGGCCCTCCGCCGCCCCGCGAGCAGGCGGAACGGGTGCTTCTGGGCGCCATTGACGCAGGGCACACCTTCTTCGACACCGCCGCTGTCTATGGTCTGGGCCACAATGAGCGTCTGGTGGGAGAGGTGCTGAAACCCCATCGCGACCGCATCGTCCTCGCCTCGAAATGCGGCATGACCCGCGGCGAGGAACGGGAGTTGAACGGCGCCCCGGAGAGGCTGAAGGCCACCTGTGACGAGAGCCTGACCCGGCTCGGCGTCGAGGTCATAGACCTCTACTATCTGCACCGATGGGACAAGCGCGTGCCCATCGAGGACAGCGTCGGCGCCTTGGCCGAGCTGGTGGCGGCCGGCAAGATCCGCAGCATCGGCCTGTCCGAGGTGGGCGCGGCCACGTTGAGGAAAGCCCACGCGGTCCATCCCATCGCCGCTCTGCAGACCGAGTATTCGCCATGGACACGCAATCCCGAGATCGCCGTTCTGGACGCCTGTCGGGAACTGGGCGTCGCCTTCGTGGCTTTCAGCCCCGTTGCGCGTGGCTTCCTGGCCGGCGGGGCCAGCGATCCGTCCCGTTTCGGTCCCGGGGACTTCCGCACCGCCATGCCGCGCTTCCAGGGCGAGGCCCTGACCGCCAATCTGCGGCTGCTGGAAGCCTTCACCGCCCTGGCCGCCGAGGCCGGCTGCACCGCGGCGCAGCTTTGCCTGGCCTGGCTGTTGCACAGAAATCCGATCGTCGTGCCGATCCCCGGCACATCCAACCCGGCGCACATGGCCGAGAACGCCGCCGCCGCCAACGTGCGCCTGTCGTCAGCGGTTATGGCCAGGGTCGAAGAGCTGGTGAACGAGCGCACGGTCGCCGGGCCGCGGTATCCGGCCGCGATGCAGGCGACAGTCGACACCGAGGACTGGGCGGCCTGATCCCTGCCGCCCCGGAGCGTCAGAGCCCGTGCAGCCGCGCCATCGTCAGGGAGTCGGCGTACGCGCCATCGCGAAAACCTTCGGCCCGCAGGAGGCCCTCGCGCTCGAAGCCGAACCGCTCGTAGAGGGCGATGGCGCGGGCGTTGTCGGCCCAGACCTGCAGTTCCAGTCGCTTGAGATTCAGCCATCGGTCTGAAAGATCGACCACGGCCGCCATCAGCGCCGTACCAACGCCGCGCCCGGCATAGGCGTCGTGCACACCCATGCCGATCGAGCCGACGTGAGCCCGCCGATTCTCGAAGCGCGTAAGGAAGATGGCGCCCACGACCTTACGATCGACGACCGCCACCAGGCGCGTCAGGTTGGGCGTCGGCATGGCGTTACGGGTCCGGCGGCTGTCGACCGAGACGAAGGGCAACTGCAAGGTGCCCCAGATGACCTGCGGCTGGTTCCACACTTCGGTGAGGTCGGGGAGGTCCTCCGGCTCCTGGCCGCGGATGACAATATCAGGTGACGACATGGCGTTCTCCGGCATGGGCGGCGGGATGGGCCGGGAAAGCAGCCCCGTCCATCACCGGCGGGGCCTGGGGTGATGGCTCGGCGGGGCGATCCCTAGCGCAAGACTGACCTCGCCGGCCCTGGAACCCCCAGGCGCATGGCGTGGATGTGCAGGAGTTTGCGCACGGCTTCAGATTGGCCCGGATCGACCCTGTCCGCAACCCGAGGCCCGCCGGCCGTGCAGGCCACCTTAACGCCGCTTCGGGCGGGATGGGGCCGCATGGGCCCCGTCGCAGGTTCGCGCCCGCGACACCATTCCGAGGCTTCGGGACGCTCTCTAGAAGCCCGCCACCCGCCCGTTCGGCTGCCCGTCGACGATCTGGTCGAGATATTCGCTCAGGCCATAGCCGACCTGATCGCCACAGCGGTATTCGGTCATGCCCTCGGTTATGCGCGTGGTCATCTCGGTTCCGTCCGGCCCTGTCCGACGGTTGCGCAGGGGAATCAGCGACAGCACCTTGCCCGTGACCTCATAGGTCTTGCCCCCCGCCGTGCCGATGCTGGCGCGCAGTCCGGTCTGATAGCCGTTGTCGTCCCAGTCGCTGTCGATCTTGCACGCGGTGATCAGATCGTAGGCGCCGTCGGCGAAGACCATGCCGCCCTCGCGCGCGCCGCCCTTGCCGTCGCCGATCGTCGACAGCATCATCCCGAAGTCGCGGCCGAAATTCATCGGGCACCAGCGATACCAGTCGATCGCCTGCCAGTAGCGCGGGCCCCAGGACTTGTCGCGCAGGCCAAAACCCTCGATCTCGAAGCGCTCGTCACCCACGGTGATCACGCCACGCGCCGCGCAATGCTGTTCATAGTGGGCCTTCGCAAAGGACTTTTCGGGGTCGACGTCCAGGGCCGAGCCGTCGGCTTTGAGGGTCTCGCCGCCGTACATCGGAGAGACGCCTTCGTAGTCGAGCTCGACCGTGCAGGGCGCGCTGGGATTTTCCCGCCAGGCCTTCTTGGGGTCGGCCATCTCCAGAGGCCGGGCCAGCACCAGCGCCTTGCCCGCGAAGCTCACCTTCAGCGGTTTGAACGGCTCGATCACCTCGATCTTCAATCCACCCGCGTCCAGCGCCGCGTTGTCGGAAATGGCGGGCCGGCCGAACGTGAAGGCCACCCGACCGTCAGGCAGGTAGAGGCAGACGCTGACCTCGGCGTAGCCCTCGTTGGGCCGGTTGCCGATACGGAACCACCCCCCCGCCTTCGTTCGGGGGTCGAAGGCGTTGAAGTACATGCTCTCGTTGTAGTTCTTCGCCTCGCCCGGATCGTGGGTGAACTCATCCCGCGGTTCGAGACGGACGATGAAGGCAGGATCGACAGCGGCCATGGCGGTTTTCCTCTTTTGGCGGCGATTGTATTCGCGCCGGGCCCGCCCCCGCAATCAGGGCTTATCCGGAGACTCGTTCGGCCGGGGCCGGGACAGACAGCGCCCGCCCCGCCGCCAGTCGGGCGAAGGCCACCGTCAGGGCTTTGCGGCGTGCGGAGGCCAGGGGGGCGACCGGCGAATCCCGCAGAACCGCCCCGTCGAAGCCATCGGCCACGATCAGCCCTGGCTCAACGGGCAGGATCTCCCGCGGAAATTCGGGCGCGACGGCGAAGAAGAAGGCGTCACAGAACGGCAGGTAGTCGCCCCACTTGCGATCGGCGAGAAAGTCGTGGGTTCCGGACTTCACCTCGGCCACGGCGATCTCACCCCGCGGGCCGATGGCCATGATGTCGGCCCGGCGGCCATTGGGCAGCCGCACCTCCAGCAGGGGGGCGTAGCCCAGGGCCACGAACAGGCGCGCCGCCCCGCGCGTGACGGCGCTGGTGACCTCGGGACGGCTGAAGGCGAGAGTGAAGCTTTCCACGCCGCCATTGTGTTCGCTCTTCGTTCGGGGTCAACCGCCCGTCTGGACCGGATGGACAAGCCGGGACGGCGCATAACCCAGGGCGGCGACTCTTGCCTCTGCCGCGGCAAGCGTCGAAGCGGGCAGTGCCGGACGGCGCGCCAGCACCCAGACGAAGTTCCCGCCCGGGGTGGCCATGATCAGCCAGTCGTTGTCGTCGGCGTGGTCGAGCACCCAGTACTCCTGATGCACCAGGCCGCCGAAGAAGCTGGCCCGGAAGCGGGTGTTGTCGCCGCCAGGAAGAATTCTGGCTCGCGCCCGGACCACCTTGACCGGTCCGGAGGCCGCGCCGCGGTGGCAGGTCTCGGTGAGCACAAAGGCGCCGTTCGCCCAGCCGTCAAAGTCGCTTGTGGGGGCCTGACAATCCTTCTGCATCGCATTGGGCGTGCGGGCGATTTCGTACCAGCGCCCGGAGTAGACCCCGATGGCGACCGGTCTCGTGGGATCCGGCGCCCGGGTCAGGGCGAGGGCCACGGCGGGCGTGGCGAGGAACACGGCGGCGCAGGCGAGCGCACGTCGAAGCGTGGCGGATGTGAACACGGCACCTCCAGGGCGATCCAGAGGGCCATAGTAGGCGAGGGGCCCCTGAACAGGGCATGAAGGGCCGTTGCAACGGGGGCGGGTCCGAACAGAAGACGCCCCGCCGACTTGGCCGGCGGGGCGCATTGATGTCCGTGGCGGCCAGACCGGCAGGCCTATTCCGCGGCCATCAGGGTAACGGCGCGTTCGCGGAAGTTGATGGTCTTCAGATAGGCGATGCCTTCATCGGCGATGTCGTCGCCCACCATCCGGTCGCCCTCGGCCTTCAGTTCATCCATATCGACATACATGCCATAGAAGGCGCGCGTGCGGTCGGTGATGATGCCGGCGTTAAGCAGGGTCTTGATCAGCACCCGGAAGATGTTGGTGGCCTGCTTCATGTCCTCGCGGCGGGCCTCGTCGGTGGCCAGCTTCTGGATTTCCGCTAGAACCAGGTCCGGGTCCAGGCCGAACTCCTCATAGAGATCACGCTGCTCACTGGGAGAGACCAGATTGAACAGCACGCTCTGGAAGCAGTGAGCGGCCCAATCCTCGACGATGGCATGCTCTTCCGGTGTCAGTTTGGGCACGGTGCGATCGGCCCAGATCTTGCCGAACTTGTGGTGGAACGCCTCGTCGGTCATCACCAGTTGCATCAGCTTGCGGCCGAGCGGATCGTTCAGTTTCTGATAGAAGGTGGCGAAGGCGCCCATCGCGAGCCCCTCGACAAGCATCTGCATGCCGATAATCTTCTTGTAGACCTCCGGCGCAGAGATGATCTCGGTGAGCAGGCTCTTGAGCACGGCGCTGCATTCCACCGGCCGGCCCCACCGGACCCTGATGTATTTGGCGAAGGCGGTGACGTGCCGGGCCTCCTCACGGGTTTGATTGGCCGCATATTCCTGGGCGCCCTGGTCGTAGAGCACGTGGCAGAGCGACGCCGACAGATTCAGGGCGCCCTGCTCGCCGTGCAGGATCGAGGAAAAGCTGCGCAGCAGCGACTTGTTCACGAACTGCGCCCGCAGGGCGGGATCCTTGAGGTGGTTGGAGACGTAGGGCGTCTGAATGGCGATGTTCAGTTCCTCGGGAACGAGGGGCTGATTGAGCATGTCCCAGGGCTCGTCGAAGTCGATGTACTTCTTGTCCAGCGGATCCCAGAAATGGTCGTGGGTGGCGCTGATGATCCTGTCAAAAGCGTCAGTCCGCGCGTGATAGCGGTCCAGGTTCAGCATCGATTCGAAATCGTCCGGCGCCACGGCGTCGTACATGGAGTCTTTGGTGATGTTTCCGTCGGCCACGGCCGGTGTCTCCCAAAAATGAAACGGTTCTTGCACATGCAACTAGCTCGCGGTCGCGACTGGAGTCAACAAACATGACGGGGGCGTCACTAATTTCCCGTCGGCGACGTTGGCGGCCTTTTGTCGAGCTCCGCGATTGCGCCCCGCGGCCGCAGCACGTCACAATGGGGGACCGATGACGGACCTCACGAACGTATGACCGAGCCCTTCTCCGCCAAACTGAACCTGGTCCTGAAGGTGCTCAGCGTCAGCCGCGCCCAGCTTGCCAAGGAACTGGGGATCGACAAGTCCGTGGTGGCCCGTTGGGCGTCTGGCGCCACCCTGCCCTCCGGCCACAATCTATCGCACCTCAGCAACTTGATGGCCCGGACCATTCCGGGCTTCACCGCCCTGGACTGGGACCTTGACCTGCAGTCCCTGGCGCTGCGGCTGGGCGTCAGACCCTCTGAGCCGGGCCCCGGCCAGGCCGCCGCGCCGCCGCTCGCCCTAGCCCTGCCGTTTCTCGACCAGATCGAGGCCGCCACAGGCCTGCGCGGCGGCGCCTATGAGGGCTTCTATCGCTCCACGAGACCCTATGCGGCGCAGCCGGGGCTGTTCCTGCATGATCACCTCTTTGCGCGGCGAGGCGACGATGGGCTACTGCGCTTTCGCATGTCGACGGCGGGCGTGATCGTCGAGGGCTGGATCCTGCCCATTCAGGGCCAGCTGTTCATCATCGGCACCGAGTTCACCGGTGGTACGCTGGTGTTCGCCATCCTGCACGGGGTCAACACGGTCCAGGCCGAGGTGCTCGATGGCGTCACCCTTAGCTCGAACCTCGACGCCGGCCGCACGACCTCGGCGACACCGGTGGTGTACCAACGCATCGGCGACCTTGGGCCGGACCCGGCGCAGGACAACGCCAGACTTGACGCCCTCGCCGCGGCGAACCCGGTGGATGTGGCCGAAGCCATCCCCCACGATCTGCGTCGCCATCTGTTGCGCGATCTGGGGCCGGAACAGTGGGCGAAGGGCGGCGAGCTGCTGCTGCGGCTGCCTCTGACCCAGTCGCTCAGCCGCGGGCCGCCACCGGTGCTACCCGGCGCACCGCCGCCTTCGTCCTGACCGGGCGGGCCGTGCAACCCTTTGCACCGACACGCCCGACGCTGCATCTTCCCGCCCACACGCCGCTCTTTCATAAGGATCGCCACATGTCGCACGCCCGCCGCCGGGCGCCTCGTCAGGAGCCAAGCACGCCGATGCAGGACAGCCATGCAGTCGGACGGCCTTTTGACGTCACCCCCGATGGCGTTCGGCTTCGCGGCCGCCTGACGCCGGGGGCCAGCCGCACCGGCCTGGACGGCCTCATAGAACTGCCCGGCGGCCGCCTGGCTCTGCGCCTGCGGGTGCAGGCCCCACCCGTGGAGGGCGCGGCCAACGCCGCCGTGATCGCCTACCTCGCCAAGACCCTGAAGCTGTCGAAATCCAGCGTCCGTATCGCCAGCGGCCAGTCCTCGCGTCTGAAGACCATCGCCATCTACGGGGATTCCAGGGACGTGGCTGCCCGCCTGACCGCCTGGATCGAGGCGCCCGTGGACGCCTGAGGATCTCCGGACCGCGGCGCTCGACGGTTGCGCCGACGCCATGGAACGCGCGTGGTGGCCGCTCCATCGAGTCCGTGGACGTCACTCATGCCCATCCCCTTCGCGCGTCTGCTGCCGATCCTGATGCTGATCGCCTCGAACCTGTTCATGACGCTCGCCTGGTATGGCCATCTGAAGTTCAAGGACAAGCCGCTCTGGGTGGTGATCCTGGTCAGCTGGGCGATCGCTTTCTGCGAGTACTGCCTGGCCGTCCCGGCCAATCGTTGGGGCAGCGCCGTCTATACGGCGGCCGAACTGAAGGCGATCCAGGAGGTAATCACCCTGTCGGTCTTCGTGGTGTTCTCGTTCGTCTACCTCGGCCAGAAGATCACCCTGGCCCAGGGCGCGGGGTTCGCCCTGATCGGCGCCGGCGCGTTCCTGATCTTTCATGGGACCCCGGCGCATCCCGGGTAAACGTCGGCCGGTCGACACTCCGCCCTTCCTTGCCCTGTCCGCCCGTAGCGGCGAAACTCAGGTTCATGCCCAAGTCCATCTTCGCCCGACTCGACCGCGTCCTCACCCGGCTTCCCCAAGCCTATCCCGGACCCGGCGGCGCCGTCGCCGTCCTGAAGGACGGCGAGGTTCTGGTCCGCCATGCCTGGGGATTCGCCAACGCCGAGAGGCGCATCGCCTTTACCCCGCGCACCCTGTTTCGCTTCTGCTCGATCACCAAACAGTTCACATGCGCCCTGGCCCTTGACCTGCACCCCGACCTGTCGGCGCTCGACGACGACGTGCTCGCCCGCCTTCCGAGGCTGGTGGGTGCGGCGCCGCGCGCGGCGCATCTCGCGCACAACCAGTCCGGGTTGCGCGACTACTGGGCGGTGGCCATGCTCCTGGGCTCGCCCGTCGAAGCGGCCTTCGGCGACACCGAGGCCGCCAGGATCGTCGGCGACACCCGCAGCCTGCAGTTCGAACCTGGAACCCGCTTTTCCTATGTGAACCAGAACTTCCGTCTACTGTCCGACATCCTGCAGGACCGCGCCGGCGAGGCCTTCACCGAGCTGCTGCGCCGCCGGGTCTTCGACCGCGTGGGCATGGAGACCGCCTTCCTGGCCGCCGACACCAGCGCCATGCCGGACGGAACCGAAGGCTATGAAGGCGCCCAGACGGGTGGCTTCCGCGCCGCCGAAAACGCCATCCTGTGGACCGGCGACGCCGGGCTGGGCGCCAGTCTCGATGACATGATCGCCTGGGAGCGCCATGTCGACGCCACGCGTGACGATCCTCGGTCCCTGTACCGGCGCCTGTCCGCGCCGGTCGCCTTCGCCGACGGCAGCCCCGCCGGCTATGGCTTCGGCCTGAATCGGTCTGTCGAGTTTGGCCGGGCCACGACCGGCCACGGCGGCGCCCTGCGCGGATGGCGAAGCCACCGGCTGTATGTTCCCGAAGCCCGCGTCAGCGTGGTGGTGATGTTCAACCACCTGGCCAACGCCTACGCCGCAGCCATCGACCTGCTCGCGGCCGCCCTGAACGCGTCCGCGTCGAAGCCCGACGCGCGACACGCGACCCCCGCCTGGACTGGCGCCTATCTCGAACCGGAAAGCGGCCTCTCCGTACGCGTCGATGCCGGCGACCCGGGGACGGTGCGCCTGCGCTTCGGCCATTCGGCCCAGGTCCTCGACCTACGGCCCGACGGATCGGCGGGCGGTGGCGGCGCGCCGCGCCTGCACCGCGACGAGGCCGGCTACCTGATCCTGAGCCGTCAGGGCGATAACACCGCCACTCGCCTGACGCCCTTGGCCCCCGCGACGCTGACCACCGACGTGGCGGGCAGCTATCGCTGCGAAGAGTTGGAATCCGAACTCACCGTGATTGACGCCGGCGGCGCGCTTTACGGCGCCTTTTCCGGATTCCTGGGGCGTGGCCGCATGGAACTGCTCGAGCCGGTTGGCGATGACGTCTGGGTCCTGCCCTGCCCCCGCGCCCTCGACCACACGCCGCCGGGCGACTGGACCCTGGCCTTTCGTCGCGACGTCGCCGGGGCGCCGGAAGGGGTCTCCGTGGGCTGCTGGCTCGCGCGGGGTCTTTGGTACGCCCGGGCGAGCTGACCGAGCATCGGTTCGTCTGATCAAGAGCAAAATCCGACCAGATGGAAACCTCTGGTCGGATTTAATTTGCCCTGGAGTCAAAAGCTTAGAGCCTTTCTGATCCGATCTGACTGTTGCAATCAGATCGGGAAGGGCTAGCCTCGCGCGTCCCGCTTGGCGAGGACGCGCAGCCGCAGGGCGTTGAGCTTGATGAAACCGCCGGCGTCGCGGTGGTCGTAGGCGCTCTGGCCTTCTTCGAACGTCACCAGATCCTGGTCGTAGAGCGAGTGGGCGCTGGAACGGCCGATGATAGAGACGTTGCCCTTGTAGAGTTTCACCCGGACCTGGCCGGTAACCTTCGCCTGAGAATGGTCGACGGCCGCCTGCAGCATCTCGCGCTCCGGGGCGAACCAGAAACCGTTATACACGAGCTCGGCGTACTTGGGCATCAACTCGTCCTTGAGATGCATTGCCCCCCGGTCCAGCGTGATGGACTCGATGCCGCGGTGCGCCGCCAGCAGGATCGTGCCACCAGGGGTCTCGTAGACACCCCGCGACTTCATGCCGACATAGCGGTTCTCCACCAGGTCAAGCCGGCCGACGCCATTGTCGTGGCCGAGCTGATTGAGCTTCGTCAGCAGGGCCGCCGGCGACAGCGCCACGCCATCGATGGCCACCGGGTCGCCGCGTTCGAAGTCCATGGTGAACACCGTGGGGGCGTCCGGGGCATCCTCCGGCGAGATCGTGCGCATGTGCACGAACTCGGGCGCCTCGACATCCGGGTCCTCCAGCACCTTGCCTTCGGATGAGGAGTGCAGAAGGTTGGCGTCGACGCTGAAGGGCGCTTCGCCCCGCTTGTCCTTGGCGATGGGAATCTGGTGTGCCTCGGCGAAGGCGAGCAGGGATTCGCGGCTCTTGAAGTTCCATTCCCGCCAGGGGGCGATCACCCGGATGTCCGGGTCGAGCGCATAGTAACCGAGCTCGAAGCGGACCTGATCGTTCCCCTTGCCCGTGGCGCCGTGACACACCGCGTCGGCGCCCACCTTGCGGGCGATGTCGATCTGGGTCTTGGCGATCAGCGGCCGGGCGATGGACGTGCCGAGCAGGTATTGACCCTCGTAGACCGCGTTGGCGCGGAACATCGGAAACACATAGTCGCGTACGAAGGTCTCGCGCAGATCCTCGATGAAGATGTTCTCGGCCTTCACGCCCAGCAGCAGGGCCTTGTCGCGAGCCGGGCCGAGCTCCTCGCCCTGACCGAGGTCGGCGGTGAAGGTGACCACCTCGCAACCGTAGGTCTGCTCCAGCCATTTGAGGATGATCGACGTGTCGAGGCCGCCGCTGTAGGCGAGGACGACTTTCTTGACGGGCGTATCGGCGGCCATGACGGTTCTCAATCTTCGGATGGAGCGGCGCTTTAAGAGCCCTGCGGCCGACGATGCAACCCCTCAGCGTCCGATCAGGCCGCTTTCACCTTCAGCCGCGCGCCGCCCACCAGGGCGATCACCTCGATGCGCGCGCCCGCGGCGACAGGTTCCTCGTCGACAGCCTCGGCGGCCCACTCCTTGCCATCCACGAACACCCGGCCAAGTCCGCCCTCGAACGCGGCCGTCGCCTGACCAGCGCGCCCGATCAGCCGGGCATGGGGATCGTTCGGATCGTGGCCCTTGCGGCCATCCCGGTTGATCAGGCGGCGGCCCAGATAGGTGCTGACGATGGTCAGCAGAGCGAACACGGCGGCCTGCCCGGGGAGGTTGAGGCCCGGGATCATGGCGACGACGCCCACCACGGCCGCCGATCCTGCCGGCCAGAGAAGCCAGCCTGACCCTGTGACGAGCTCCACGGTGAGAAAGATCGCCCCCACGGCCAACCAGGCCAGGAGCGCATGGCTGGCGAACAGGTCGAGGAACATGGTCATCGGTTCAGGCGCCCGCAGGAGGAGGCGCCGCCGGGGGAACGGCGGTGCGCCGGGGGGTAGCCGCTGCGGCTGCGGTGGAGTCGCGCCGGGCGGCGTTCACCAGTTCCGCGATGCCGGCGATGGAGCCGGCGATGCCGGCCATGTCGGTGGGCACGATCACGGTGCGCTGCTGTGGCGAGTCGGCCAGCTTGGCGAAGGCCTCGACGTATTTCTGGGCCACGAAATAGTTCAGGGCGTTGACGCTGCCCGACTCGATGGCGTCGGAAACGCTCTTGGTCGCCGCTGCTTCCGCCTCGGCCGATCGTTCGCGCGCTTCGGCGTCGCGATAGGCCGCCTCGCGCCGGCCCTCGGCCTGCAGGATGGCCGACAGCTTGGCCCCCTCGGCACGGGTGACGGCGGCCTGCTTCTCGCCCTCGGCCTCGGTGATCACCGCCCGCTTCTCCCGCTCGGCCTTCATCTGCCGGGCCATGGCGTTGGTGATATCCGGCGGCGGCTGCAGGTCCTTGATCTCGATGCGCGCCACCTTGACGCCCCAGGGGCCCGTGGCCTCGTCGATGACGGTGAGCAGGCGGGTGTTGATCTGGTCACGCTGCGAAAGCACCTCGTCGAGCTCCATGGATCCCACGACGGTTCGCAGGTTGGTCATGGTCAGCTGGCCGATGGCGAAGTTCAGATTGGCCACCCTGTAGGCGGCGGCGGCCACGTCCATCACTTGGATGAACACGATGGCGTCGACCTGCACGGTGACATTGTCCTTGGTGATCACCTCCTGGCGCGGCACGTCCAGTACCTGCTCCATGACGCTGACCTTGCGGCCTATGGCCTCCATGAACGGCATGAGGATGGTGATGCCGGGCTTGAGGGTGCGCGTATAGCGACCGAAGCGCTCGACGGTGTATTCAAACCCCTGAGGGACGATCTTGATCGCCGACACGGCCAGGAACAACGCCAGGACTAGCGCGGCGCCCGAAAACAGTCCGAATTCCATCACCACGATCCCCGGGTTTCAACCGGCCTGACGATACGCCTTTCCCCGAAGCGGCGCCATGGAGCGCGCTGGACGCAGCGCTAGACGGAAACCTGGGTGCCGAGCTCCACCGCGCGGCCCGGCGGAATCTTGAAGAAGTCCGTGGGATTGGCGGCGTTCTTCATCAGGAAGATGAACAGGTGATCCTGCCAGAGGGGCATCCCCGAGCGCACGTCCGGCACGATCGAGCGACGTCCCATGAAGAAGCTCGTGGACATGATGTCGAACTTCAGACCCAGCGACCGGCACTTCGTCAGCGTCTTGGGAACGTTCGGGCTTTCCATGAAGCCGTAGGTCAGCGTCACGCGCTTGAAGTCGGCGTTGATCGGCTCGATCCGCACCTGATCCTCCTCCCGGACCCGGGGGGTCTCGGCGGTCTCGACGGTGAGGATGACGTTGCGTTCGTGAAGGACCTTGTTGTGCTTGAGATTGTGCATCAGGGCCACCGGCGCGACGTCGGGGTTGGCGGTCAGATACATCGCTGTACCCTTGGTGCGGTAGGGCGGCCGCCGGGATAGCATCTCGCAGAGGTCGGGCATGGAGACGCTGTCGGCGGTGGTCTTGTCCGTGAGGATGCGGATGCCCCGCGACCAGGTCCACATGACGACGACCAGCCCGGCGCCGAACGCCAGCGGCAACCAGGCTCCCTCGGCGACCTTCAGCAGATTCGAGGCCAGGAACACCGTGTCCACCGCCGATACCGGCAGCAGCAGGGCGGCGATCTGCCATCGTTTCCACTTCCACATGTGGCGGGCGACCACATAGGCGAGCAGGGTGCTTATGAACATCGTTCCGGTCACCGCCGCGCCGTAGGCCGAGGCCAGACGGTGGGAGCTCTGGAACACCCCCAGCAGCAGCAGAACGCCGACCATCATCATGCCGTTGACAGCGGGAACGAAGATCTGGCCGGTCTGGGTTTCCGATGTACGCTTGATCTCGATACGCGGCAGCAGCGCCAGTTGCACCGCCTGGCGGGTCATGGAGAAGGCGCCGGTGATCACAGCCTGGCTGGCGATGACAGCCGCCGCCGTCGCCAGACCGAGAACGGGCCAGTAGGCGAAGTGCGGCACCATATCGAAGAAAGGGTTGTTGCGGTCGTGGGCGTGGTCAAGCACCAGGGCGCCCTGACCCAGATAGTTCAACGCTAGGCAGGGGAAGACCAGCCCGAGCCAGGCCGCCCGGATCGGGCCTTTTCCGAACTGACCCATGTCGGCGTAGAGCGCCTCGGCCCCGGTCACCGCCAGGAACACGCTGCCCAGGATGATGAAGCCGACGAAGCTGTTCTCTGTCAGGAATCGCACGGCCCAGTAGGGGTTGAACGCCCGCAACACCGACAGATCGTCCCAGATATTGATCACGCCCAGGGCGGCGAGGGTCAAGAACCACAGCGACATCACCGGACCGAACAGGGCGGCCACGCTCTGGGTGCCCCGGGCCTGGACCAGGAACAGAGCCACCAGAATCGCCGCCGCGACGGGAAGCACGAAGGGCGCCAGAGGGTGTCCCAGGTGAGGCGCCCCTTTGAGGCCCTCGACGGCCGAGAGCACGGAGAAGGCGGGCGTGATCACCCCGTCGGCGTAGAACAACGCCACCCCAATGATACCCAGCAGGAAGAGACCGGCCGACGGCCGGCCCAGCGCGCGCTGGGCGAGGGACAGCAGGGCTACCGGTCCGCCCTCACCCCGGTTGTCCGCCCGCATCAAGAAGACGATGTATTTTATGGTGACGATGAGCGTCAGGGTCCACAGGATGAGCGACACCACCCCCAGCACGGCGTGGTAGGGCGGGCCCATTGAGCGCGAATGCGCGAGAGCCTCGCGCATGGCGTACAGCGGGCTGGTGCCGATATCGCCGAAGACCACGCCCACCGCGCCCAGACTCAGAGCGGCGAACCGACGACCGCGCGGGCGGCCGCCGTCAGCGGCCTCGGCGTCGCCCGAGCTGTCCACGGCTGACGCCTGGCCATCGGATTCGGTGGGAACGGCAACCCCCAAGTAAAGACACCCTCCAGGACGTCCCGCAGCCGGGATCGCCGCGCCGGAGCCACGGCGATGGGCGGGCGCGGTACACCCGATCCGGGTCCCGTTCAATCGCTCAGGGTCCCTGGCCCGCGAACAATCGCGCTTCAGGCCCTTGCGACGGCTTTTGGGCAAGCCGTGAGGCGGTCCCGTGGACCGGCAGAACGGTGTGCGCGCGGCAGGCTCAGCCCCTAGTGGCCGGCCGGACGCGTCAGCGCGCCCCCGCCCTGCAGGCTGGGCGCCGGAGGCCCCGATCTGTGTTCATGCTGATAGGGCGCCGCGGTGTCCCGCCGGACCAGATTGACCGTCGAGCCGGCCAGACCGGTGAGCATGAACTGAATGGCCATCGCGCAGAGGATCAGGCCCAGGACCCGCACAATGATGGCCATGCCGATCTTGCCGAGCGCCCGCGAAATCAGGCTGGTGAACCAGAAGGCGACGACGATCAGCGAACAGACGACGGCGATCACCCCCAGACCCAGCGCTGTCCCGCCCGGGCCGAAGCGATGGGCCTCCTCGGCGTAGATCACCGCCGAACCGATCGCGCCCGGGCCGATGAGCAGCGGAATGCCGAAGGGGACAATCAGGCTCTCGAATCGTTCCTTCGCATAGGCCTGGGTCGACAGCTGCGCCGTCTCGGCGCCGGAATCGGCCATGGAATGGAGCAGGTCGCCTCGGGCCATGTCGAGCCCCAGGAGGAGCAGCAGGATCCCACCGGCGATGCGGAAGGCGGCCATGGAGATACCGAAGAACTGCAGGATCGCCAGCCCGGTCAGGTAGAAGAGGCCGAGGAACAGAAAGGCGAAGAGGGCGATGTAGACCGCCGTGAGCCGGCGGCCCGCCGCGGTCGCCCCGACCGTCGCGGCGGCGAAAAGCGGCACATTGCCCACCGGGTCGATGAGCGCGAACAGGGCGACAAAGAAGTTGATGGCGAATTCAGTCAGCGACATCCGCCGACGCTAGCGGATATCGGCCGCCGAGGCGACGCTGTCACGAAACTGTCACAAAACGGGTTGGCGTCCGGCTGTGCACGTGTCACGTTCCGCATCATGGGGGATGCTGGTGAAATCAGGGTGCGGACGCCCGTCCGTTCCAATCAGGCGGTGGAGTTCCTGCGCGTGGTGCAGCAGCACCACATTCAGTTGTCGTCCATGGCCGACTTCAAGGCCAACGTCCTGCTCGGGGCTTCCTTCCTGATCTTCACCACCTCCCTGAAGGAGATTCACGACGGTCACGCCTCGGTGGCCCTGATCCTACTGATGACCACCGCCTTCACGGCCGCGACCCTGGTGGTTATGGCCATGCTGCCCGCCACCTCCCGCGGCCACAACCCCAAACCCAACCTGCTGTTCTTCGGCGTTTTCGCCCCCATGCCCGAAGAGGAGTTCCAGGCGAAGATGGCGGACCTCCTGCATGACGAGGAAAAACTCTGTGAGGCGATGGTTCGGGATATCCACCAGTTGGGCCGGGTGCTGCAGACCAAGAAATACTATCGTCTCGGTCAGGCCTATCGCGTGTTCTTCTATGGCCTGATGCCGTCGGGCGCCGCCGTCGTGCTGCAGGCGGCCTGGAAGATGCTTCACCTCTAGGCGCGCCGCCTAGAAGTCCACCGCGACGCCCTTGCGTTCCCAGTCGCCGAACCGGGTGGGCTCAGGACCGGCCGGGCCGCCGCGCTCCAGCGAAACCAAGAAGGCCGCCTGCGCGGTCTCGCGTCGCTGGGCAGCCTCCTCGAGCGCCCGGCGGGCGGCGTCGCTGAGCGGCTTGCCGGGTGCGGCGTTCGGGGGGAGCGGAACGTCTGGCATGACCACAGCCTTAGCGCCGTCCGAGGGTTCCCGCCAAGCCCTACGATTTAGGAGTTGATTGATCGATCAATCCAAGACAGGGTAAGTTGAATGAAAACTCAACGCGAAAATTCGCGCCTGACCACGGCGGATCGGCTGGTGCTGACAGCCATGCGGTTGTTCGGCGAGAAGGGCTACGGCTCCACCAGCGTCGCCGACATCCTGCGCGAGGCCGGCGCCAACTCGGGCAGCCTCTATCATGCGTTCCCGACCAAGCAGGATCTGCTGGTGGCCGTGCTCGGGCTCTATCGCGATGGAATCGAACCGATGCTGCTCGAGCCGGCCTGGACGGGGGTCGACGACCCGATCGAGCAGATATTCGCCCTTCTGGCCAGTTATCGGTCGCGGCTGGAGGCGACCGGTTGCACCTATGGCTGTCCGATCGGCAGCCTCGCCCTGGAACTTCACGAGCCCGACCCTCCCGTGCGCGAGGCCCTGGCAGTCAACTTCGATGGCTGGGTGAGCGCGGTCGAGGGCCGACTCCTGGCTGCACGGGACCGTTTGCCGGCGCAGACCGACATCCGCGCCCTGGCCCAGTTTGTCCTGACGGTGATGGAGGGAGGCGTGATGCAGTCGCGCACTCACCGCAGCCTGCAGGCCTTCGACGCCGGCGTCACCGTCCTGCGCGACTACTTTCAACGGCTTCAGACTCCGCCCCCAACCCCCGATTCCACGGAACGTTCATGAAACACCCCCGCTTGAAACGCCCCTGTCTGGCCCTGGCGGCCCTGATGATCCTGCAGGCGGTCGCCGCCCCCGCCGCTACACCGCCTTCAGCGACGGCAGGCGCGCCGGCGTCGGCGCCGTCCGACATCGTCGACACCTCCTTCCTCACCGCCGACGGAGCCAGGACTCTGCAACTCTCCACGGTCATCGACGCACCGGTGGCGATCCTTTGGGCAGCCTTCACAAACGCCGACGAGTTCAAGCGCTGGAATTCGCCGGTGGCCGCCATCGATCTTCGCGTGGGCGGATCTCTGGAGGCCAGCTATGACGCGAGCCACCCGCTGGGCGATCCGGACAACATCAAGCACCGCATCATCACCTTCCTGCCCGAGCGGCTGGTGGTGTTCCAGAACGTCCAAGCACCCCACGCCCTTCCCCACGCGGACCGTTTCCAGCGCACCGTCACCGTGCTTCAGTATGAGCCGCTGGGGCCAGCCCGGACCCGTGTCACCTTGTCGTCGACCGGCTGGAGCGATGATGCGGATTCCCGGCAGGTCTATGATTTCTTCAACGCCGGCAACGCCGAGCTCCTGGCCAAGATGAAATCGGTCTACGGGGCCAGAAAGGCCCCCTGAGCGCCCGCCTGCAGTCGGACCTCGCCCTTGCCCCGGAGGCGGGAACCGGGCAGGGGTCCCCGGTGAACGCCCAAGACGCCCCCGCCCCTGAATCCGCGCTCGTCGCCCGCCAGGGCGCCCTGACCCTGCTTCAGGCCGCGCTCGCCCGCCGCGGCGGGCTTGACGAGGCTCTCGGCGCGGGCCGCTTCTTGGCCCTTTCACCGCAGGATCGCAGCTTCGCCCGGGCCGTGGCAATGGCGGCCCTGCGCCATCTGGGACCTATCGACCGCGCCCTGGACGGCAAGCTCAAGCGCGAACCCACCGCCCCGATCCGCGATCTTCTTCGCCTGGGACTGGCCCAGGCCTTCTGGCTGGACACTCCCGCCTTCGCCGCCGTCGACACGACGGTCAGCCTGACGCCAAAGCCCCTGCGCGGCCTGGTCAATGCCGTGCTGCGCGGCGTCCTGCGAGACGGCGCGCCTGCCGAAGCCCCCGAATTTCTGGCCCCGCCCTGGCTGCTCGCCCGCTGGCGCGCGGCCTACGGCGAGGCCGACGCCCAGGCCATCGCCGCCCAGATCGCCCTGGAGCCAGCCACCGACCTGACCCTGCGCGACCCACCCGACTCCGTCATGGCCGCGGATCTGGAGGCCGAGACCCTGGCTGGCGGCTCCCTCCGCCTGGTGCGCAGGGGCGATGTGGCCACATGGCCTGGCTATGACGAAGGCCGCTGGTGGGTGCAGGACGCCGCCGCCGCCATCCCGGCCCGCCTGCTGCGGGTCGAGGCCGGCCAGACGGCCGTGGATCTTTGCGCCGCCCCGGGTGGCAAGACCCTGCAGCTGGCCGCCGCGGGGGCGCGTGTCACCGCCCTGGACAAGTCCGCCGGTCGGCTCCGGCGGGTCGCTTCCGGACTCGCGCGCACTGGCCTGACAGCCGAGACCCTGACCGCCGACGCCGCAGATTGGGCGGATGCGCGCACTTTCGACGCCGCGCTGCTGGACGCGCCCTGTTCGGCAACCGGCACGTTCCGGCGTCACCCCGATGTGTTGTGGAACGCCCGGCCGGGAGATATTCCCTCGCTGAGCCAGGTGCAGGGCCGCCTGCTCGACTCCGCCGCCCGGCGCGTGACCCCCGGAGGCATACTGGTCTACAGCGTCTGCTCACTCGAGCCTGAGGAAGGCGAGGCGCAGGTTCGCGGCTTCCTGAAGCGCCATGCGGACTTCAGGCTCGAGCCGATGACGCTCGGCGAAGGCGGGGCGCCCGCCGCAGCCCTGAAGGCCGAAGGCTGGCTGCGCATCCTGCCGCATCATATCCGCGGCGGACTTGACGGTTTCTTCATCGCTCGATTCCGTCGTCATTCGGCGGACTGAGGCACTGACGCCCCGCGGGGCGTCAATGCATCCAGGCGGGCGTGGCAGAGCCGGTCTGGGTAAAGGCGAACAGCAGAACCGCCAGCAACACCGCGCCGACGACAACAATGCCGACCCCGACATAGGATTCCAGCTTTTCCGCGAGATGGCGCGGCTTCTTGTGGCTGACCGCCTGCTTGTGGTCGCCGTCGTGGAGTACGTCCTGTTTCATGGTTTCCCCATTTCAAGGTTCGCGGGCATTCATCGCCGCCGGGCAACGAGGGAAAATATAAGCATTCCCTTAATTTTCGCGCCGCTGTGTGAACTTCGAATCCTTCCCGCTGCTGCGCTGCAACAATTCTACAGGGCGCCGAACTCTGGGTCAAATGGATATGAAAACTCTGGCTGGTCTTGAAGCGAACTTGCCCTGAGGTCGTCGAGGTTCGAGGTCAACCGCCCCGCACTGAGAGGCCAGCCGCGCCCGCCGGGGTCGCCCCGGCGCCGTCATTGACTCCCTGCGAGCCGGCCCTATTTTCAGCCCGCCGCGTGACTGGCGATAAAGGTGGATGACCACCGGGAAGCGCGGCGGCGACGTCTCGCCATGCCGCACGCCTGGGCGCATCCCTTCACCCCAAGGAGCCCCTCATGAGCGCGCCCGCATTTCCTCCCGCCCCAGACCTCGTCCCCGTCCGCCGGGCGCTCATCTCGGTTTCCGACAAGACCGGGCTGATCGACACCGCCCGAGCCCTGGTCGATCTCGGCGTCGAGATCGTTTCCACTGGCGGCACACGCGCCGCCATCGCCGCCGCCGGGCTGGCGGTGAAGGATGTCGCTGACATCACCGGCTATCCGGAGATGATGGACGGCCGGGTGAAGACCCTTCATCCGGCGGTGCACGGCGCCCTGCTGGGCGTGCGCGCGGCCCCCGACCATGCCCGAGCCATGACCGAACACGGCATTGTCGGCATCGACCTGCTCTATGTGAACCTGTATCCCTTCGAGGCCACCGTGGCCGGGGGCGGCGATTTCGACGCCTGTGTCGAGAACATCGACATCGGCGGCCCGGCGATGATCCGCTCGTCGGCCAAGAACCACGCCTATGTGGCCGTCTGCACCGACACGGAGGATGTCACCGAGGCTCTGGCCGCGCTCAAGACCGACGGCGGCACCACCCTCACCCTGCGTCGCGCCCTCGCCGCGCGGGCCTTCGCCCGCACCGCGGCCTATGACGCCGCCATCGCTGCCTGGTTCGCCGGGGCCAACGGCGAGATCTGGCCAGTCCGCAAGGCGTTCGGCGGCCAGCTGAAGCAGACCATGCGCTATGGCGAGAACCCGCATCAGGCCGCCGCCCTCTACGTCTTCCCGAGCCCGAGGCCCGGCGTCGCCACCGCGCGCCAGATCCAGGGCAAGGAACTGTCCTACAACAATATCAACGACACCGACGCGGCGGTGGAGCTGGTTGCCGAATTCGACCCGACCGACCGCGCCGCCGTGGCCATCATCAAGCACGCCAATCCCTGCGGCGTCGCCCTGGGGGACGACCTGAAGAGCGCCTATCTGCGCGCCCTGCAATGTGATCCGGTGTCGGCGTTTGGCGGCATCGTGGCGCTCAATCGCCGGCTCGACGCCGAGGCCGCCCGCGAGATCGTCAAGATCTTTACCGAAGTGGTCATCGCCCCAGAGGCCGACGACGACGCCATCGCCGTGTTCAAACGCCGCAAGGACCTGCGTCTGCTGCTCACCGGAAGCCTGCCAGATCCTGCCGCCCAAGGGGAAACCTTCAGGTCGGTGGCCGGGGGATTCCTGGTTCAGGGCCGCGACAACGCGCGCATCCGGGCGACCGACCTGAAGATCGTCACCCGGCGAGAGCCGACGACCGACGAACTGCGCGACATGCTCTTCGCCTTCACCGTGGCCAAGCACGTCAAGTCCAACGCCATCGTCTTCGCAAAGGATGGCCAGACCGCCGGGGTCGGCGCCGGGCAGATGAACCGAAAGGATTCGGCGCGCATCGCCGCCCTGCGCGCCGGCGAGGCGGCGGAGGCGGCCGGCCTTCCCCGATCGCTGGCTTCCGGCTCGGCCTGCGCATCCGACGCCTTCTTCCCCTTCCCCGACGGGCTGCTGCAGGCTGTGGACGCGGGCGCCACTGCGGTGATCCAGCCCGGTGGCTCGATCCGCGACGACGAGGTCATCGCCGCCGCCGACGCGGCGGGGATCGCCATGGCCTTCACCGGCCAGAGAGTGTTCCGGCATTAGCGACACGGCCCAGCCCCTCGAACGTCGCTGGGCGGCCCTGGCGCCCCACATCGCGGTGGTCCGGCCCGCTGGCGCGGCACGTTCTCCGGCCGCCCTGCTGTTCCACGGATGCGGCGGCCGCAGGCCCTTCCTCGATGACTACGCCGCCGCCCTGGCGGCGCGGGGTGTGGCCAGCGTCATCGTCGACAGCTTCGCCGCCCGAGGCTGGAGTCGGGCGCGGGCCCTGGCGACCGTCTGCACCGGTGTGGAGTTGCCGGGTCACCGGCGGGCTGGCGACGTCCTTGCCACACTGTGGGGCGTGAAGACCCTGCCAGGCATCGACGCGTCCCGCCTCGCCCTCGCCGGATGGAGCCATGGCGGCTGGTCGATCATGGACCTGATGACAATGGCCCTGACCCGGCCGGGCGAAGCCGGCTTGGCCGACCCCGACCCTGGCCTGCTTTCGCCGGTGCGCGCCCTCGTGTTGGCCTATCCCTACTGCGGTCCCGGCGCGCTGAGCCAGCTTCGCCCCTGGCGGCGCGCGCCCGATGTTCTGGCCTTCGTCGGCGAACGCGACCGGGTCGCCCATCCGGCGCTCTGCCGGCGCGCCTTCGCCCGGGCCGGGCGGGTCGGGGCAAGGGTAGACTCCTGGTATCCTGACGCGACCCATGCCTTCGACGAAAAGTCCGGCGGCCTGACGCCGTTCCGATATGACCCGGACCTTGCCTTGGCGGCGCAGGACCGCGTGGCGGCCTATCTGGCCGAGCGGCTGGATGCCGACTCACCGCCGTCCGATTGACCTGCCCGCCGCCATCGTCAAAATGGTCACCGGGGATGGAGTCCCCCCTTAACCGCCCCCGGCTGATGACTCCTGCGAAGACCGATGCGCGCGAGGGCCCCGGCGGCCTTGAGCAAAGCGGGAGACGTTCGGACGGACCGGAGCGGGCAGAGAGGCCAGTGGTGATCACCTATTTGTGGATAGCCGTGGGTAGCGCGCTTGGCGGCATGGCGCGGTACGCGTGTTCGGGCCTGGTGGCGGGCTGGTTCGGCCAGGCCTTTCCCTGGGGCACCCTCATCATCAATGTGCTCGGCTCCTTCGTCATCGGCCTGTTCGCCACCCTTACCGGGCCGGACGGCCGCATCCTGGTTCCGGGCGACATCCGCCAATTTGTCATGGTTGGGGTCTGCGGTGGGTACACCACCTTCTCGTCCTTCAGCCTGCAGACCCTCAGCCTCGCCCAGGACGGCCAGATGGCCCGAGCCGGCCTCAACATCGCCGCCTCGGTGGTGCTGTGCCTCGTGTCGGTCTGGCTGGGGTATGTGGCCGCCGCCGGCCTCAATGCGGTCCACGGGAGTTGATCCATGCACGCACCTCAATCCGCGGTCCTGCTGCGCATCTACACCGAGGAAGGCCGGATGAGCGGTCACCGGCCCCTGTATGAGGCCATTGTGTTCAAGGCCCGTGATCTGGGCCTGGCGGGCGCGACCGTGCTGCGCGGCCCCATGAGCTTCGGCCACTCTCACGCCATCCGCACAGCCAAGATCCTGGATCTGTCCGCCCGCCTGCCGCTGGTGATCGAGATCGTCGACTCCGCTGATAAGATCCAGTCCCTCCTCGACGCCTTCGAGGACATGGGCGACGTCGGCCTGGTGACCCGGGAGACCGTCGAGGTTCTCCACTACGGCCGGCACAAACCCGACTAGAGCAAATCCGACCAGATGGAAACTTCTGGTCGGATTTTGCTCTAGAATCAAAAGTTTAGAACCTCTCAGATCCGATCTGAGAGGCTCTAGCGCGACGGAACGGCGAACAGGGACGTCATCGACACCACGCCCTTGTCGGTGTCGGCGGCGTGGCCAAGGTGCTCGGCGACGCCGAACACGTCCTCAAAGGTGCGCAGCAGAGAATAGTGGTTGAAGGGCGTCGAATCGCTCGCGCCGCGGGGACCGTGGTTCGTGATCACCACCGTGACGATATGGCCGCCGCCGAAGTTGGACGGGGCGGCCGGCGTGACCGCGCAGCATCCTTGCCGACCGCCGCTGCCGCTCTCGTCGAAGGTGATGACGATGGCCATGTTCTGCCGCGAGCGCCACGCCCGCGTTGCCATCAGCCTGCTCACCAGATCGCCCGCCACACGGTCGCCGCGCTGGATGGTCAACAGCGGCTTGGTGATGTCGCAGTCGGCCGGCACGCCGGTCCCGTAGAGGCCGTGCATCTCGTTGCACTGGTTGGGCACAATGAGGGCGAAATTGGGCAGCCTGCCGGACTTGAGGTCGGCGTCGAGCTGATCGAAACCCACCAGCCGTTCGGCGCGCAGGGGATCCGTCTGGACGTCGTGGAAATTCACGAAACCCGTGTGCTTGGAGGCGTACATCAGGTTCAGGGGGCCGCCCGCGCCGACCTTTGGATCCGGCCCGTTGATCGCCAGGGAGCCCGGTTCGGGCAGGTTCTCCAGATAGGCCTTCCAGCTCAGACCCTTGGCGTTGAGCTGGTCGCCCAGATGCCGGGCGTCGGTGGTGTGGTCGACATAGCCGGGCTGCTTCGCGCCGGCGCACAGGCGATCGGCGTCGAGCGGCTTGCAATAGAAGGGATCGTCGTCGTGGATACCCAGGGTGTCGCCCCCGAGCATGGCCACATAGTTGGCCTCGCTGGGGTGAACCTCTCCGAAGAAATTCTCGGCCACGCCGTAGGTCCTGCCGAGGCGGGCGATGTTCGGCGCCGCCTGACCGTTCATGATCAGCTCGAAGTCCTTGTTCTCCTCGACGATCACGAAGACATGACTGTAGCGTGGCGGCGATCCGGCCGCCTGCGCCGCCAGGGCCGCCCCTCCGGCGGCCTGGAGCGCCGCCCCGAGGACGATTGCCCGCCACAGGCCGGTCCTGCCCGCCCCTCGACCTGATCTCGACACGAAAGCCCCTTCCTCGAAACTCACCGACACCCAAGGCGACGGAGCGGGTGGCGTCAAGGCGCGCGCCTGCCGCCGATTTACAAACCGCCCGCCGCCGTCGATAGGACCCCCGTAACAGGAGCACCGCGGAAGCCATGACCGACCACACCTTCGACAATCTCTTCTCCATCGCCGGCAAGGTCGCGCTGGTCACCGGCGGCTCGCGGGGTATCGGCGAGATGATCGCTGCGGGATTCCTGGCGAAGGGCGCCAAGGTCTATATCTCCTCGCGCAAGGCGGCCGTCTGCGAGGAGACCGCCAGCCGTCTTGGCCAAACCTACGGCGGCGAATGCGTCGCCCTGCCCGCCGATCTGTCGCAGATGTCCGGCGTCGAAAGCCTGGCGGCCCGCCTCGGCGAACGCGAGGGCCGCCTGGACATCCTGGTCAACAACGCCGGAGTGTCCTGGGGCGCCAAGCTGGAGGTCTTCCCAGAGATCGGCTGGGACAAGGTGATGGACACCAACGTCAAGGGTGTCTTCTTCCTCACCCAGAAGCTTCTGCCCCTGCTGCGCGCCGCGGCGAGCGCCGAGACACCGGCGAGGGTGATCAACGTCGGGTCGATCGACGGCATCAAGACCGCCATCTTCGACACCTTCTCCTACGGCGCCTCCAAGGCCGCAGTTCACCACCTGACGCGGTTCATGGCCGCGCACCTGACCAAGGAGCACATCCTGTTCAACGCCATCGCGCCGGGCCCGTTTCCCACCTGGATGCTCAGCACCGGCGTCGGCGGCGGCGGCGACGTCGCGAGCACCAACTGGGACGGCGTCGCCGGGACCAATCCCAGCGGACGGGTGGGCACGCCCCAGGACATCGCCGGCCTGGCGATCTTCCTCAGTTCCCGGGCCGGCGAGTTCGTCGTCGGCCAGACCATCGCCTGCGACGGCGGAGTGGTCGCCGCCTCCTGAGGGCCGCCGGCGACTTCAGAAGCCGGCGTTCAGGGCCACCTCGGCGAAGTGCGCCTTCACCGCCCTGCGGTGCGCGTCGTATTGCAGATGCATGAACCAGCGGAAGCCGAGGCCGAACAGCACGCCGGGCGCCGAGGTGATGAAGGCCACGGCGATCGCGAGGATGATCAACGCCCCGACCAGCGCCAGCCCGACCAGCGTTCCCAGCCAGCCCCGCTCGATCCGCCAGTAGCGAAAGATGAACAGGGTCCGCAGAAAGCGGTGACGCCGGGGCTCGGTGAGCAGGTAGAGCTCAAGGGCGCTCTGGTTCTGTGCGTCCCGCCGCAGCACCGAGGCGAGCAGGTCACGCGCCCGTTCCACCTGGTTCCCGGCCAGGGCGATGCGAGCCGCCAGTCGCTTGACGAAGGCCGAGTCCGGATCCAGCCGCAGGGCTTCCCCGGCCGAGGACGATGCCGCCGCCGGTCCGCGTAGTTCAAGCAGGGCGTCGGCCCGCTGCGCCATGAGGACCGCATGGCCCGGAGCGGCGGCCAGACCCTGCTCGCAGGCGGCCAGCGCGCCCTTGTGGTCCTTTCGCCCCGAGAGGATCAGGCCGAGGATGTGGAACCCGAGAGGCTCACGCGGGGCGAGGGCGATCGCCTGACGGGCCGCGACGAGGGCCTCGGCCGGCTTCTTCCGGCGACGCAGGGCCTCTGCCAGCAGACGATGGCCAGCCGCCGACCCCGCGTTCCGCCTGAGCAGGGCCTCGGCCGTCTCCTGGCCCGCTGTGATCTCACCAAGATTGAACTGGGCCTGAGCCAGTCCCGTTAGGGCCGGCTCATAGCCGCCGTCACCGGCGAGGGCGGCCTTGAACTCGCGCGCCGCCGCCCGGGAATTGCCGCCGCGCACCAGGGCCCAGCCGGCGGCGACCAGGCGGTCCGGGTGATCGTCGCCCATCCGTCAGCGCCGGTGGGTGTCGAGGAATCGCACCACGTCGTCGTAGAGGCCGCCCTCGTTGGCGAACTTGGCGTAGTTGCGCGCTTCGGCGAGCCACTCCAGGGTGGTGGGCCGTGTGGCCTTCAGCGCCTGAGCCAGATGGGCGTTGGTCAGATCGACCACCCGGTTGCGTTCCAGGCTTTCCTCAATGGCCAGGTCGCAGGCGATGTCGACGACCTGCGCCAGATCGGCCGCAGAGAAGCCTGAGGAGCCCTTGACGATCGGCCCCAGGTCCAGAGCGGCGGCGCCGGGGCGCTCGGCCAGCATCAGGCTCAACACAGCCTGGCGGGCGTCCGCGTCCGGCGGCGGCACGAAGAGCACGCGGTCGAACCGACCCTGGCGACGGAACGCCGGATCGACCGACCAGGGCACATTGGTGGCCGCAAGGATCAGCACCCCCTCGTTCTCACCGTCGACGCCGTCCATCTCGGAGAGAAAGGTCGACACCAGGGCGCTGGCGTGGCCAGTCTGCGCAGCCCCGCGTCGACCCGCCAGGGCCTCGATTTCGTCGAAGAACAACACCGCCGGAGTCCTCGCCCTGGCCGTGGCGAACAGGTCGGCCAACTTGCGTTCCGACTCGCCCAGCCACTTGGACAGGATGTCGGGGATCGCCACCGAGACGAACGCAGCGTCCACCTCGCCGGCGGTGGCGCGCGCCAGCATGGTCTTGCCGCAGCCGGGAGGACCGTAGAGCAGGATGCCGCCGCCCGGACGCTTGCGGAAGGTCTCGAACAGACCCTTGCGGGTGAAGGGGAGGATGATCTTGCGGCGGATCTCGGCCTTGACGCCGTCCAGGCCGCCGACGTCGGCGAAGGTCAGGACAGAACGGCGCGTCGCGGTTGGCTGGAGCGCCGCGGAGGCGACGGGCCGTCCGTGCAGGTCCACCACGTTGTCCAGGGGATCGGCGGCCACGGCGAGTTCGGCCTCAAGCTCGGCGTCGATCAGATCCGGCCGTCCGGCAACCACCCCGGCGTAGGTCCGCGCCGCCGCCTCGCGACGGCCCAGGGACAGTTCCGCCCGCGCCCGCGCCACGGCCAGGGGCTCATCGCCGCCCTGCGCCCAGGCCAGGGCGGCCGCACCCGCCTCATTGCGGCGCAGGAAGTCCGACACCATCAGCCGGGTTTCGGGCGTGTGGGACTGCGGCGGGGCCGCGGCGAGAAAGCTCACCGCCTCGCCCCGCTCCACCGCCTCGGCGGCGGCGCGGATCAGCGCCCGGATCACCCCGCCCGAATGGGGCGCCGCCCGCGCGGCCTCCAGCAGATCATCCAGTTCGCTCAGGTCCGGTCCCCCAGCCCCGCGCCGGAGGTTCCCGGCGGGTTCACACCATAGCCCATGAACGCGCCGGCCGCGTCACGGGCGCGCATCCGACCTGGCGAGCAGCGCCGCCCGCGTGGTCGCTGCTTCGGTCCGCAAAGGAGACCGGCGCAGACGACCGATCTCGTCGGCGCCGTAGGGCGGGAAGCCCGCTGACATGTGCTCCGGGTCGAAACGCCAGAGAACCCAGTTGAGCAGTTCGGCCAGTTCATCATCGGCCAGAGGCGATGTGGCCACGCCGGGCACACGGCCGAGATAGGCCCGCCCGCCCTCCATGCGGGTGAACACCGCAATATGCCCGGCCAGGGCCGGGGCGCTGTCCGGATCGCCGGCGCCGTCCGAGCGATGGCAGCCCTGGCAGTTGAGCGCATAGTTGCGCCAGGCGCGGGTGGGGTCGGCGACCCCGCGGGCCGCGGCGTTGGTCCCGGCGTATGCGTCCGGCTCCGCGGCCACCGCGACACCCGCCGCCAATAGACCCACGGCGAGCGCTGTCAGAACCATCTTCACGGGTCTACCGCCAGGTCGTCGGGCCGCAGGGCGCGGCTGTCCTGGGCGCTGGCGCCCTCGCGCCCCTGGCGCAGCGCGGCAACCTCGGCGCCGGTGAACGGCGCCGCCTTCGAACCGGGCGCGGCAATATCGTGGATCACATGGTTGAGCACCGTCGCCACCTCCTCGTCGGACAGGGTTTGGGCCGGCATGAAGCCGCTGTAGACCATGCCCGCCGCCGCGACCGCACCGGTCAGGCCGTGGCTGACCACACTGACCAGATAGGCCCGCCCGGCGGGGACCGCGGCATAACGTCCAACCTGGGCCCTCAGGGCGGGAAAGGCGCCCGGAACCCCGGCGCCATCCGGAAGGTGGCAGGCCGCGCAACGGGCGAACAGGGTCGCGCCATCGGGGCCCTGGGCCCACGCCGCCGACGGAAGGCCGATCAGCGCCGCCGTCAGGGTGGTCGCCAGCCTCACTGTTTGCGGTCCGTCGCCACCCCCACCACGATCGCCGTCGAGCAGGTGTAGGACTGGCTGGCCGTGCCCAGACACCACACCGTATCGTTGTTGCCCTGGGTGCGGGCCAGGGGCTTCTCGCCCTGCATGTTGGCGCAGAAGCACCGCTCGCAGGCGGCTTTGCCGCAGCAGTCGTTGTAGGAAATGATGTAGTTGCGGTTGTCCGCCGGGTTGCGGCAGGTGCCGATCCAGGTGATGGGCGACATCTCCGTTCCGGGCGGGCAGGCGTTCACCGCTCCGCCGCAGCAAGTGCACAGGAATCCGTCGATGGCGCAGTAGCGCCAGTAGTCGCAGCTGTGCGGATCTCCGGGATCCTGCGGGTTGGGCACGGTGGCCCCGTGGTCCGCCGCCGCCGCCCGCGCCACCGGCAGGACCGGTATGGCTCCGGCTCCCGCCAGGGTTCCGCCGAGCCAGGCGAACAGGCTGCGCCGGGAGGTCCGGCTGGCCAGGCTGCGCATGGCCGTCTCGGCGAACTTGTCGAGCCTCGTCATACTGTCACTCCTATGTCCGGGCCGCGGCGGCGCGGTGCGTGAGGAAATCCTGCAGGGTCGCGACGCCGCGCTCCTTGGCCTCGAACAGGCTCTCGAGATGTTCTCGGGAGTTGATCAGCCCCATGCCCGCGATGCGACCATGCTCGTCGATGAGGGCGCCGTGCGGAAGCTTGGCGACCCCGAAGCCCCGTCCGAGCGGCTCGGAGACCACATAGTCGAACGCCTCCAGACCCTGTTTGCGGACGAATGCGGCATGATCCTCTCCGGCTCCGTCGCTCGCCAGCACCACGTCGAGCCAGCCCCGCTCGGCCTGGGCGCTGGCGCGCAGCGCGGGCAGCAGCGATTTGCAGATCGGGCAGTCGGGGGCGAGGAAGAACAGCAGCTGGCTGCGCCCGCCCCGCTCGCCGCCGATCTCCAAACGTGACCCGGCCAGGGTGGTCAGGGAAAACCGCGGCGCGTCCTGGCCGACAGCCACCGCCTGCTGCGGCAGCATCAGGGCGCCGGCGGGCGCGATCCGTTCATGCAGCACCCCCACCTGCCGGGCGAGGGCGATACAGATGGTCCCAAGCCCGATCACCGCGATCCACAGCATGACCTGGGAGGCGATCAGGAAACCCATGACGCGTCGCCTCCGGCGGATCCGAGCGCGGCCAGATGGTCGAGCGCGACATAGAGGGTGAACAGGCCTGCCGCGGCCAGCACCTCCAGGGCGCTGGCGGCGGCCGGCGGGGCAAGACCGGCCGCCTGGGCGGTGAACAGGGCCAGCCCGATCAGCACCAGATTGCGGCGGACCTGCCCGCGACCGCCGCCGACCCTCTTGCGGCCGCCGCCGAAGGTGCAGCCGCAATCGACGTCCGCCCTGCCCTGGACATGGGCGCGCAGGATGAGCGCCAGATAGACGGCCCACAGCAGGCCGGCCGATACCGCCGCCAGCGCCCGTGTCGGCGACCAGAGCAGCGCCAGACCCGCGACGGCTTCGAACGCCGCCGCGGCGCCAGTCGCGGCGGCGGCGGCCCTGCCGGAGAGGCCCGTGAGCCCCTGCACGGCGTGACGCATCCGACGCGGATCGGACAGCTTGTGCGCCGCCGAGGCCAGCAGCAGCAACGCCAGGAAGGCGGCAGCGTAGACGCCGAGCGATGCGAGGACCGGGATCATGCCGTCGCCATCAGCGTCCGGCCGGGAATATCACCGGCGTGCCGCCGAGGAAGTTCAGCGGCTGGGTGTTCAGGATCGCGCCGGTGCCCGGATCGTAGGTCGACAGGCCCAGGCCCAGCGGAAAATTCGGCGGCGCGCCGGCGGCCAGAAGTAGCGGACGCTCTCCACCGCTCAGGGCGATAGACTGGGCCGGGCTCTTCAACTTTATGACGCCAACCTTGGCGTGGGTGGCGGGATCGAACACCCAGACCTCCGGGCCGCCCTCCTTGTGGCTGCCGTCGTGGCCGCCTGGCTGCATGATCACATAGAGCCGCCCGTCCGGGCCGCCGGCCGCCTGCTGCCACCCGGCCGGGCGCCAGTTGGCCGTGGCCTCCTGCGGCGTCACCAAGGACCAGCGCGGCAACAGCTTCGGCTGAGCGCCGCCGAGATCGATCGGCTGGACCGCACCCTTGTAGCTGGTGAAATAACTGACCGGCCCGATGCGCGCCGGCGCCGAAAACAGGGGATCGTCGGTCAGGTCGTTGAAGGCCGTCGTCTCGCTCTGGCTGACCGCCCGGCCGGCCGCGTCGAGCTGCACGGTGAGCATGGTGCCGCTCCCGCACAGGGTGGAGAACCCGCGCGGCCCCGTGGGGTAGATCAGGGCGCAACCGGGGATCGAGACCTCGCCCAGCACCTTGCGGCCGGCCAGGTCCAGAACCTTCACCGCCGCCGCCGGGGTGAAGGTGAAGATCAGGGCGAACGACTCGTCGCCGGTGAGACGGAAGGCGTTGGGCTGCGGCGCCGAAAGATAGCGGTGCGCGCCCGACAGGACGATCTCGCCCTTGGGCGCCAGGGTGGTCGTGTCGTAGATGGTCACCACATCGGTGCGTACGCCCCGCGTCCCGCGGGAGTAAAAGGTCTCGGCCGCATAGACCTCGGGGCGCGTCGTCGAGGTGAGCAAGCTGGTGAACGGCGCGCCGCCTAGCTGGCCGCGGATGTGGTCCGGCGACTTCGCAGCGACGTCGAGCAGTTCGATGCCGGCGACCGAATTGAGAAACGCCCAGGTCGGCGGATAGGCCGGCGGCAGGGTGAGCACCCGCGGGATGCTTTCCACCGGCAGGGGCTTTGGAAAATCCGCCGCGAGAACCGGCGCGCCTGTCGCGAGGGCGCAAAGCAGACCGGCGATAAGCGAACCTCGACCCATGGTGTTCCCTCGCTGTCCCCGGCGGCGATTATCGGCCAACGCGGCCCTCTGTCCATAGCCGCAAGCCGGCCTCACGCTGCGGCCAGTTCCCGCAGCGCCGCGTTGGCGATGGTCAGCTTGGCGAAGGTCCAGCCGCCCGCCGAGGCCTCGATCTGGGCGAGGGTGTCGCGGGCCGCCCTCACCGCCCGGGCGCGGGCCGAGGACCAGGCGGCCACCGCCCCCACCGCGTCGGCAGGATCTCTGTCCGCCTCGGGCGCGCCGGCGAAGCCCATTACCGCCGCCGACAGGGACGACTGCTCGGCGAGAATGTCCTCGATCAGGCGGCGCACCGCCATGCGCTCATAGACGTCGCCGGCGGCGCGGGCGGCGGCGGCTTCTCTCAAGCGGTCGAAACCGAAGTGGCCGCCGACCCGGTGATAGACATAGGCCGCCGGGGCCAAGGGCCAGCGGACCGCGTTCGCCAGATCGCTCAAGTCGGCCGCGTAGGTCAGGGGGCGCATGAGGCCCAGGGAGTGGGCCAGGGTCTTGGGCGCCCCCAGCTTGATCCAGGCGGCCGAGCGGCGCACCGCCGCCTTGCGCTCGAAGGGCGACAGCACGGCGGGGATCAGTTCGCGCAGTGCGTCCACCGCCGGCTGATAGCTGGCGATCAGACCCCGCACATTGTGGCCGCCGCGGGCGGCGCGGCGCGCGAACCAGTAGGTCTGGCCCCGCAACACCCGCACAAGTTCGCCGAAAAGCGCCATCTGCGCCGCGGCCGGAACCTGGCCGTCCAGCTCGGCCACCCGCGCCCAGTCGTCGGAAAACCGCAGGGTCTGCCGGGCGGCCTCGAAGGCGACCGCCAAGCCGCCGGCGTCGCAGCCGGTCCCGGCGCACAGGCGGCCCGCGAAAGTGGGCCCGCACAGGTTGACGATGTCATTGTCGATAACCGTGGCGATGATCTCCCGCCGCAGACGGTGCCGGCGCATCTGCTCCTCGAAGCGGCCCAGGGCGGCGGGGAAATAGGCGCGCAGCGTGGTCTCGAAGTAGGGATCGTCCGGCGCGGCGGAGGCCACGATCTCGTCGAACAGCTCCAGCTTGCCATAGGCCAGCAGCACGGCCCGTTCGGGACGGGTGAGGCCCTTGCCGCTCTTGGCTCGCTCGACGACGGTGAGCGGGCCTGGGAGGCCTTCCAGATTGCGGTCCAGCCGCCCGCGGCTCTCCAGTTCGACCATGAACTGAGCCTGGGCGTCGAGGTCGGCCAGGCCGCCGGCCTCCTGCAGCGACAGCTGCAGGGTCTGGTCATAGTTGTGGGTCAGCACGTGCCGGGCGATGTCGCCGGTCATCGAGGCGAGCAGGGGGTTGCGCTCCTCCGGCCTCAGGGCGCCGGCGCGCTCGGCCATGCCCGTGAGGATCTTGATGTTGACCTCATGGTCCGAAGTGTCCACCCCGGCGGAATTGTCGATCGCGTCTGTGTTGATCCGCCCGCCGGCCAGGGCGAATTCGATGCGCCCGGCCTGGGTGAAGCCGAGGTTGGCGCCTTCCCCAACGACGCGGCACCGCAGATCGCGACCGTTGACCCGGATGGCGTCATTGGCCTTGTCGCCGACAGCCAGATTGGGCTCCGCCGAGCCCTTCACATAGGTGCCGATGCCGCCGAGATAGAGCAGTTCGGTGCGACTCCGGAGGATCGCCGTCATCAGGTCGACGGGAGACACTTCGTCGGCCTTGATGTCGAGCAGGCCCTTCATCGCCTCGCTCACCGGTATCGACTTCTGGCTGCGGGGCCAGACACCGCCGCCCGGCGAGATCAGAGCCCGGTCATACAGATCCCAGGACGATGCGGGGAGGTCGAACAGCCGCCGGCGCTCGCCCCAGCTGACCGACGGGTCGGGCTCCGGGTCGATGAAGATGTGGCGATGGTCGAAGGCCGCCCGCAGGCGGATGGCCCGTGAAAGCAGCATGCCGTTGCCGAACACATCGCCGGACATGTCGCCCACGCCTATGACGGTAAACGGCTCGCGCTGGATGTCCTTGCCCAGTTCGCGGAAGTGCCGCTTGATCGACTCCCAGGCGCCCCGGGCGGTGATCGCCATGGCTTTGTGATCGTAGCCGGCCGAACCGCCCGAGGCGAAAGCGTCACCCAGCCAGAAGCCGTAGTCCGCCGCCACGCCATTGGCGATATCGGAAAAGGTCGCCGTGCCCTTGTCGGCCGCCACCACCAGATAGGGGTCCTCGCCGTCGTGCGGGACCACCTCCGCCGGGTGAACCACCGCGCCATTGGCGTCGATGTTGTCGGTGATATCCAGCAGGCCGCGCAGGAAGGTGCGATAGGCTGTGACCGCCGACGCACGGGTCTCGGCGGCCGTACCGCCGCGAGGCAGTTGCTTGGGATAGAAGCAGCCCTTCGAACCCACCGGAACAATGACCGCATTCTTCACCTGCTGCGCCTTGACCAGGCCGAGCACCTCTGTGCGGAAATCACCCTGGCGGTCGGACCAACGCAGGCCGCCGCGGGCGACCGGGCCGAAGCGCAGGTGCACACCCTCGACGACAGGCGAGGCGACGAAGATCTCTCGGAAGGGCTTGGGGGCCGGCAGGTCGGCGAGCTCGCGGCTGGCCACCTTGAAGCTGATGTAGGGCTTGGGCGCCCCGTCCTCGCCGCGCTGATAGTAGTTGGTGCGGGTGATGGCCTGGATCAGGGCGGCGATGCGCCGCAAGGCCCGGTCATGGTCGAGGCTCTCCACCGCCATCAGGGCCGCCTCGATCTCGGCCCCCAGCGCCGCCGCGGCGGCGGCCCGCTCATCCAGGCACGTCCCTGTCCCCGGATCGAAGCGCGCGGCCCACAGGCGCAGGAACAGCGCCGCCAGACCAGGATACGCGGCGAAGGCGGCCTCCTGCACGGTCTGGCTTGGATCCAGACCCGACTGCCCCCGGAACCGCGCCAGAGCCCGGATCAGGGCCGCCTCGCGCCAACCGACGCCCAGTTCGAGCACCAGCCGGTTGAACCGGTCGTTCTCCGTCTCGCCTCGCCAGACGGCCATGAACACCGATTCAAAATGAGCCTGGATGTCGTCGAACAGGATCCCCTCGCCCCGCTCGTCCTCGACCACGAAGGCGTGGATCCACACCGTGCCCTGCGCTGCGCCGTCGATCCGCGGGGTGACCTCGAAGCCCTCCTCGGCCAGGGCGTCGAGCCCCATGTGTTCGAGTATCGGCAGCACCCTCGCCAGGGGCGCCGGGGTGTCGCCCCAGTGGTAGAGTTTGAAACGGAAACAGCGGTGCGAGTCGTCGGGCCGACGGAACGCCCGGACGTGCATCTTGCCGTCGGCCGCCAGGGCGTCGATCACCATCAGGTCGGCCAGCCCCTCGGCGGCGTCCTGCCGGTCGCGATAGCCGGGCGGGAAGGCGTGACCGTAGGCCGCCAGGGCCGCGGCGGCGCGCCCCGGCTGCGGCAGGCCGGTTCGAATCGCCGCCTCGAGTTCGTCTGACCATGTGCGCGCCGCCTGGGCGATCGCGGCCTCAAGCGCCGGCAGGTCGGCCCGCACCGTCGCGCTGGGAGAAATCTGCAGGATGTAGTGAACGCGCGCCAAAGGCGCGTCCGAGAAGGTCGGATAGGCGGCGGCGACCCGGCCGCCGAAAGCCTCGGCGAGGATCTCGCCGGCCCGCCGCCGCAGGCGCTCGTCGTAGCGATCTCGGGGGGCGTAGAACAGGATCGACAGGAAACGGTTGAAGGTGTCGACGCGCACGACGAGCTTGAACCGCGGCCGGTCCGACAGGTGCAGCACGCCCAGAGCCATGGGCAGCAGGTCCTCGACGCTGACCTGGAACAGCTCGTCCCGGGGATAGGTCTCCAGGATGTTGGAGAGCCGCATGGCGTTGTGGCTTCCTGGCGGGAAGCCGGCGGCGGCCATCACCTGGGCGACCTTTCGGCGCAGGAGCGGCGTGTCGCGCGCCGGCTCGTTGTAGGCGTGGGCGGTGAACAGGCCGACGAAGCGGATCTCGCCCACCGGCTTGCCGTCGGCCCCGTACCGACGCACCCCCACATAGTCTAGCGGCGCGCGGCGATGCACCCGTGAGCGCAGATTGGCCTTGGCCACGGTCACCGGCTGCGGCGTTCCCAGGCGGAGGCGCAGCGAGGCCGCCAGCACGGCCGGCTCATCGCTGCGGCGCAGGACCAGCCGCGTCGGATCGCGCAGCACGCCGAGGCTGTCCTCGGCCCGGAAATCCGGCTCCTCATCGGCGTAGCCGCCATCGGCTGTGCGCGGATAGTCGTAGATGCGCGCACCCAGGAAGACGAAATGACCGTCGTCCATCCAGCGCAGGAAATCGCCGTCCTCCTTCAGGGCGAGGGCGTCGGTGGGCGCGGCACGGATCAGTTCGCCGTTGGCGCGCGCCAGCAAGGCCAGCATGGCCGGGAAATCCTCCACGGCGACGTGCACATCATGCACCGTCTCCAAAACCTGCTCCAGCAGGGCGGCGCGCCGCTCCTCGGCCACGGGAGCCAGCCAGACTTGGATCATCGAGCGGCGCGCGTCGGCCCGGACCGCCACCGGATGGAACATGGCCCGGATCTCGCACCCGCTGTCGGCGACGGCGCCCATGACGCTGTCGACCAGAAAGGGCGCGTCAGGCTGGACGATTTCCAGCAGGTCCACACCCAGATCCCGACCATCGGCCCCCACGCCCCGGATCAGCCTCGCCGCAGCGGTGGTGTCGAGGGACGCCTCGCCATAGGCCCAGAAAGCGGAAAGGACGGCCGCAAGGTCTTCGGCGGCGACTCCCGGCAGCTCATCGGCCCGGTAGTCCTCCATGACACTGGTGAGGAAATCCTGCTGGGCCTGCGTCAGCGCGCCGCCGTCGCCTGATCCCGGGTTGGCGGGAAAGGCGAGCGCAAGCGCCGAAGGCGTGATGGCCGCTTGTGGCGACTGGATCGGTTCGAATCCCATGGCCCTAGCCGGCCTCCCGTTTTGGCGCCGTTCTATACACCAAGCCCTTGAGTCGCGCGCGCCGTTCGCGCCAGAAACGGCTCAGGCCTCGGCCACGGCCTCGTCCGGCGACCGCTCGAAGCCGCGGCCCAGTTGCTGCGGGTCGCCGTCGGCGGACAGCAGGATGGCGATCCAACGCGAGCCGTCGAACTGGGCCAGGATCACCATGGCCAACACGGTCAGGGGCGTCGAGAGGAACATCCCGGTCAGCCCCCACAGGGAGCCCCAGAAGGCCAGAGAGAGCATCACGACCAAGGGATCGACATTGAGGCTGTCACCTTGCATCCGGGGCAGCAGGATGTTGCCGACGACAAAGGTGATCGCCCAGAGCCCCCCCAGCAGCACGACCGCCCTGGCGTAGCCGTCGAACTGGGCCAGGGCGAACA
>CAIXWN010000127.1 GCA_903923135.1 uncultured Caulobacteraceae bacterium
GCGTCGCCGCCACCTGCGGCGGGCGCCGTTGTTGAACTGCTCAAGGTGCTGCTCAAGGCCAGGGCGGAGGACGCCGACGTGGCCTCCAAGCTCATCGCCACCGTCGCCGATCTGGAAAAGATCGCCAGCGATGACAACGCCGACACCCCGGCGCTGCAGGGCTGGCGACGCGACGCCTTCGGCGAGGACGCCCTGAAACTCAAGCGCGGCGAACTGGCGCTGGTGCTCGACGGGTCGCGGGTGCGGGTGGTCGAGGTCAGACGCAGCGCCAAACCCGTCTGACGCCGCTCTACTGGCGGGCCATCTCGGCCGCGCCGATCCCTTCCGGATCCAGCGTCTGATCCGGATCCATGGTGACGGTCACTTTCTTCAAGAGGCCCGTGAAGGCGAAGGGCGCTTCATAGTCGCCGACGGGGCTGCCCCGATCGCGGCCGATGTCCAGACCTGACCAGGAGATGAAGTTGTGGAATCCCAGGTCGGTGTGGCCGGATCCCGCCGCCTCGCCGTCGATCAGGAGTGTGATGTGGCGGCCACCCGGCTCGCTGCGGACGGCCACTCCCAGGCGCCGGTGTCCGGCCGCCAGGGTCTGGGTGCTGACCGTCGTGGCGTGGAGACCGCCGACGTTCATGTCATAGACCAGCCGGCCGTCACGAACGAACAGGCTGTAGCCGCAGGTGGCGTCGCCATGGGCGATCAGCACGCCCTCGTCGGCCTCGGAGAGACGTGCGTGAGCCTCGATCAGGAAGGCCCGTGACCGGACATCCGGCGCGACGTCGGTGGGAAGGTGTCCCATACCGGCATGGAAGACAAAGCTCCTGCGCTCGCCGTGATAGCGAGCGGCGTTCTCGGCGATCCGCTGCACGAAGCGATCGTCGAGGGGGAGAACCTTGTGCCGCTCCGCCTGCGTCCACCATTCGGCGATCAGACCGGCGAGCCTCTCGGGATGAACCCGGGCCAGATCCTCGGTCTCCGAGAAGTCCTGATCGAGGTGATACAGTTCCCAGGAATCGGATTCATAGGCCGTACCGGGCGGGTGATAGGCGACAGCCTTCCAGCCGTCCTTCCAAAGTCCGCGGTGACCGAACATTTCGAAATACTGCGGCGCGCGCCGCGGCGGGTCGGCGTCCGAGAGGCTGGCGGCGAAGGATTCCCCCTCCAGGGCTTGCTGCGATATTCCGGCGATGGTCTGCGGCGGGGCGACGCCGAGCACCTCGAGGAGCGTGGGGGTGACGTCACAGGCGTGCCGGAACTGGTGCCGAAGTTCGCCGCGGGCGGCGACGCCCTTCGGCCAGGACAGGACGAAGGGGTCGCGGATGCCCCCGCCGTGGGTGTTCTGCTTGTAGCGTTTCAGGGGCGTGTTGGAGGCCATCGCCCAGCCCCAGGGAAAATTCGAATGGGTGTCGGGGCCGCCGATATCGTCGATCCTGGCGACCTTCTCGGCGATGGGCTCGGCCTTGCCGTTGTAGGGCCCCATGGAGTTGACCATCCCGAATGGACCACCCTCCTGGCTGGCTCCGTTGTCGCTCAGCACCAGAATGAGCGTGTTGTCGCTCAGGCCGGCGCTGTCCAGGAAGGCGGTCAATCGCGCCAGATTGCGGTCTGCGTGGTCCAGCATGGCGGCGAAGGCGCCCTGGAGTCGGGCGAACAGCCTCTGCTCGTCGGCGGAATGCTCCGCCCAGGGCCTTACCATGTCGTTGAGGGGCGGCATCCGGGTGTTCGGGGGGACGACCCCCATCGCCTTTTGCCTAGCCAGCCGTCGCTCGCGCTCGACGTCCCAGCCTTCGGCGAAGACCTCATGGTACTTCAGGATGAGATCGCGCGGGGCCTGGTGCGGGGCATGGCAGGCGCCGAAGGCCAGCCAGGTCAGCCAGGGGATGTCGGGCGCGTCGGCGACGTGATCGGCGATGAAGCGGATGGCCTGATCGGTGAGGTCCTCGGTAAGGTGATACCCCTCTGCGAAGCCGCGCGCCGCGTCGATGGGCGTGTTGTCCCGGACCAGTTCCGGCGCGTACTGATCGGTTTCGGCGTCCATGAAGCCGTAGAACCGGTCGAACCCGCGGCCGAGCGGCCAGCCGTCGAAGGGGCCTGTCGGACCGGTCTCGGTCAGGGCGGTGACATGCCACTTGCCAACCATGTAGTTCCGGTAACCTGCCGGACGCAGCATTTCGGCGAGCGTGCCGGCCTCGGGGGCGATCTTGCCGCGGTACCCGGGGAATCCGGAGTCGAAGTTGGCCAGGCATCCGACCCCAACCGAGTGGTGATTGCGGCCGGTGAGCAGCGCGGCCCTGGTGGTTGAGCACATGGCGGTTGTGTGAAAGCCGGTATAGCGCAGGCCGCGGGCGGCGATGGCGTCGATGGCCGGCGTTTCGATGGGCGACCCGTAGCAGCCGAAATCAGAGAACCCGACGTCGTCGAACAGAACGACGAGGACGTTCGGCGCGCCCTCGGCCGACGCGTGGGCCTGAGGCCAGGACGGTGTCGAGTCAGCGACGGTCCGGCCGATACGGGCGGTGCTCATGAGGCGGGAGGTCCTGAATTCACGCGGATGGCGAGATGGGTCAGAGAGCGGAAGCCAGGTCGCGCGGCCTGGCCGCCATCGGCCGCACCTTGAGGTCGCGCTCAAGAAGCCCGGCGAGAGTCTGGGCGCGTTTGCTCGACTGGTCCCCGAGCAGGATCGGCGCCCATGCCGCTTCGGCCTGGAGGACGAGCTGGCCCGGCTTGATGTCCATGCGGGTGCGGGCCAGAAGCTCGGGGCTCCGGCCGGAGAGGTCGCAGCCAAGCCGCATCGCCGCGCCGATGGCGCGGGCGCGCTGATGCCGTTCGGGCGTCAGCAGTCGGGCGACGAGTTGAGGGTCGGGGGGCGGGCGCGTTGCGGTATGCCTTGCGAACGCGGCGCAGGCGAGGAAGGTGCGTTCGGCGTGGTCCATCCCGGCCACCGGCGCCCTCAGAACCTGATTGAACACCAGGTCGGCCCGGTGATCCGGGTGCAACTGGGCCCCCAGTTCGGCCAGCCGGCAGGCCGCCGCGAAAAGGATCCCGTCGCGGTCGCCGAACAGCGGTGGGAGCTTGGCAAAGGACGGACCCGCCCAGGTTTGCAGGGCCTTGCCCAGGGCTTCGGCCACCGGATGCCGGCTGCCGAGTGCGGCGCAGCCGGCGATCAGAGGGTCGCGGTCGCGGATCTCCGACGGCATCGCCTGCCAGACCAGGCCCTCACGCAGGCCGTGCGCGGAGAGCACGACCTTCTCGATGCCCAGCCGCTCGATCAGGGTCTCGAGAATCACCGCCGCATGGGGCAGCGTCTCCATGCGCCGCCGCGATATGCCCTCGATGCGCTCCAGAGAGTTGCGCGACTGCTGGCTGATGAACCGGGCCGCCTCAAGGGCGTCGCGCCGTCCGATCTCGTACTGGTGAACGATCGACAGCGGATAGCTGGTCATCCGCATGTGGAGCAGGGCCAGATTGCGCCAGGCGCCGCCCACCGCGTGGAGGGTCGAGGAACGGTATTTGCGTTCGATCGGCGCGATATGACGGGCGGCGGCGGCGCGCAGCAAGGCTGCGTCTATTCGTCCGGCGCCATCGAAGGAAAACGGGCCAAGGGGCAGGGTGACCCCCTGGCCAGGGCCCCCTGGACCTATGGGGACCAACTCGAGGCTGGCGCCGCCAAGATCGCCGACGAGACCCGACGCGCCGGGATCGCCGGCGATCACCCCCAGGGCCGCGTAGCGGGCTTCATCCTCGCCGCTGAGAATCTCGAGATGAAAGCCGGTCTCCGCCTCGACGCGATCGCGGAAGGCCTCGCCATCGAGGGCCTGGCGCACGGCAGCGGTGGCGGCGGCGAAAACCCAGCGCGGACGGCTTGCATCAACCAGTGCGCGGAACCGTCGGAGGGCGAGAAGAGTCGCTTCCGCACCCTCCACAGAGAGACGTCCGGTGCGGGTGAGGTCGCGCCCAAGCCCCGCCAGGACCTTCTCGTTGAACACGCTCCATATTGCCCGGCCGTCAAGGCGGTAGAGCACCAGGCGCACCGAGTTGCTGCCGACATCGATGACAGCCGCGTCGCTGTGGCTGGGTCTATTTTCGGGAGCCGACATGCGCGAATGCCCGGGGCAAATCCTTGACCTTGTTACCGCGCCCGGAAAGGGAGGGGTTGTGCATGAAATACTCGTGCGCGGAGAAGGCGCCCTTGGCGTTCCAACCGGGATTGCGGTGATAGAGGCCCTCGGAATCGAGGCGCCAGCTTTGGGCCACATCGTTCAGATTCGCTACCATGATCTGCTGCAGCACCTGCTGATGGACGGTGGGGTTTTCAACCGGAACCATCGCCTCGACCCGCCGGTCCAGATTGCGCTGCATCCAGTCGGCGGAGGAGATGAACAGCTTCGCCTCGTTCGAGGGCATCGCCTTGCCATTTGCGAAGGCGACGATACGGGAATGTTCGAGGAACCGCCCGATGATGCTCTTGACGCGGATGTTCTGCGAAAGCCCCGGAATGCCAGGTCTCAGACAGCAGATGCCGCGAACAATCAAATCGATGGCGACGCCGGCCGAGCTGGCCTCATACAGGGCGTCGATGATCTCGGGGTGAACCAGGGCGTTCATCTTGGCCCAGATCGCCGCCGGTTTTCCCGCCCGCGCATTGTCGGCCTCCGCCCGGATGAGCTCCAGCAGATCGTGCTTCATGGTGATGGGGGAATAGGACAGTTTTTCGAGGTGTTCGGGTTGAGCATATCCAGTTATATAATTGAAAAGACGCCCCGAATCCCGGCCCATCGCTGGATCCGTGGTGAACAGCGACAGGTCTGTGTAGATCTTGGCGGTGACAGGGTGATAGTTGCCCGTCCCATAGTGACAGTAGGTGCGCAGGGCGTCGCCCTCCCGCCGGACCACGAGTGAAAGCTTGGCGTGGGTCTTGTACTCCATGAAACCGAAGACGACGTAGACGCCGGCGCGCTCCATGTCGCGCGCCCACTTCAGATTGGCTTCCTCGTCGAACCGCGCCTTGATCTCCACAAGGGCGGTGACGTTCTTGCCGCTTTCGGCGGCCTCGATGAGGGCGGCCACAATGGGGCTGTCCTTCGAGGTCCGGTAGAGCGTCTGCTTGATGGCCAGGACGTTGGGGTCGCGGGCGGCCTGGAGCAGGAACTGCACCACCGCGTCGAAACTCTCGAAGGGGTGATGGACCAGGATGTCCTTTTCGCGGATCGCCGCGAAACAGTCGCCGCCATGATCTCGAATGCGCTCGGGAAATCTGGCGGTGAAGGTCTTGAACTTCAGCTCCGGCCGGTCGCTCGGGATCAACTCGTCCATCTGCGCCAGACCCAGCTTGCCGTCGACGAGGACGACATCGAGAGGGTCCGCCGCCAGGCCGCCGAGGATGAATCCGCGCAGATCTTCAGGCATGTCCGCTTCGATCTTCACGCGCACGACCAGCCCGAGCCGGCGACGCTTCAGGCGCGCTTCGAATTCCCGCACCAGATCCTCGGCTTCTTCCTCGATCTCCACGTCGGAATCCCTGATGAGGCGAAAGAGGCCCCGACCAAGGACCGTGCAGCCCGGAAACAGCTTGTCGAGAAACAGGATCAGGAAGCTCTCCAGCGCCACGAACCGGCGCTGGGTCTTGCGTCGGCCTGATCTGCCCGCCGGAAGTTCCCAGAATCGGGCCACCTGTGTTGGAACGGGAACCAGGGCGTAGAATTCGGTGTTGTCCGACAACCGGTGCAGTTTCAGGGCCAACGAGAATCCCAGATTCGGAATGAACGGGAACGGATGCGCCGGATCGATGGCCAGCGGAGTGAGCACGGGGAAGATATTGGCCAGGAAGATACGCTCGGCCTCGTCGCGGTCGGACCCGCCGACGTCCTTGGCGTCCAGCAGGCGCAGGCCCTTTGCGGCCATCTCGGCGCGGATGTCCAGCCAGATCCGTTGCTGGGTGATCATCAGCCGATTGGCCTTGGTGTCGACTTCACTGAGCTGCTCGCCAGGCGACAGGCCATCCTGACTGAGGACGCGGACACCCTCTCGAACCTGGCCCTTCAGGCCGGCGACGCGCACCATGTAGAACTCGTCCAGGTTGTTGGCCGAGATCGACAGAAAACGCAGGCGCTCCAGAAGCGGATGTCTAGGATTGGTCGCCTCTTCGAGCACCAGGGCGTTAAACGCCAGCCAGGACAGTTCGCGGTTGATAAACCGCTTCGGGGAACTCGCCAGCGGGTGTTTCTGCGGGTCGTGGGGCGGATGATCCTCAACGGAAGACGCCGTCCCGCCTATGAAGCTCGCCTCGCCTTCACCTTTTGCCGATGTCGGGATCTCTGGCGTCATGCGGGATCTGCTTTGCCTCGTCCTCTGGCGGTTCGCGCGCAAACGGGATCAGGGTGACGGCGGGGCGCGAACCCTGTTTGTGGCGCCCGCCTTGCGGCCCCGCAAGCCTCAGTCAAACAAGTTGAGCGTCTTGTCGCCTGACTCAAGGATTTCGCGCGCCAGGGCGCGGGTGATCTCCCGTCTGGAGGCGTCGGCGACGTCGTCGATCCGCGAGACCACGCGCGCGGCGGCGGGGACCGACCGCTCGATCCGACGCAAAAGGTAGCCGAGCAGCTCCTGGTCGGGTCTGATATTCCGTTCCCGGAACAGCTTGACCAGCACGCCCCGCAACACCGCATCGTCCGGCGGCTCGATTTCCACCGCCATCAGGGCGTTCAACCGGGAGCGCAGGTCCGGCAATCCGGCAGGCCACTGGCGGGGCGGTGTTCGGCCCGTGAGCAGGAGGCTGTCCCCCGAGTCCGCGCGATTGATCAGATGAAAGAGGGTCGTTTCGTCGGCCCGACGGTCGGCGTCCTCCAGCAGCACCGGACCGTGGCCCAGGCGGGCGAAATCGACCGGTGAATCGCCGACGACGAAGGCGCCGGCGCTCTCAGCCCAGGACCGGGCCAGATGGGATTTGCCGACGCCCTCCGGACCGAACACGGCCAGACGGCCGCCGGGCCAGTCAGGCCAGGTGTCGACGAGCCTGGCTGCCTCCCGGTTGCAGGCGGAGACCAGAAAATCCCCGCGATCGAACGAGGGCGGGCGGTGGAGCGCCAAGCGCAGCTGGGTCTCGCGACCGTCATGTCCAGGATCAGCACTCACCGCGGCAGCCTAGAAGCAAAAGACCGCCAGGGGAATCCACTCGTCGGTCCGCCCGTCCAATGCGCCGGCGGGAAGGGGGTGCAAAGGCCGGTTCCGACCGATAGGATCGCAAGAAAACCTTCAGGGAGAGTGGCTCATGGTTAAACCCGAAACGGTCGGTCTGTCGTCGTCGCGTCTGGCGACCCTCGATCGCGTGATGACCCGGCGATACGTCGAGGGCGGCTACCTGCCGGGGTTTCTCACCCAGGTCTACCGCAAGGGCAAGCTCGTCCACACCGGGGTGGCCGGCTCCATGGATATCGAACGCGGCAAGCCGATGCGTGAGGACGCCATCTTTCGAATCTACTCCATGACCAAACCGATCACGGCGGTGGCGTTGATGATGCTGGTGGAAGAAGGCCTGCTGGGCCTGGACGACGCGGTCCATACCTACATACCGTCCTGGAAGAACCTGGGTGTCTACGCCAGCGGGGTGGCGACCCTGCTGCCCAACCAGCCACCGACGTTTCTGACGACTCCGGTCGAACGGCCGATGAAGGTTGTCGACCTGGTCACGCACACCGCCGGCCTGACCTATGGCTTCCTGATGCGGTCGAGCATCGATGCGGCCTATCGCAAGACCAAGATCGGTGACTTCCAGACCCCTGGAGGCCTGGAGACGATGATCGAACAGCTGGCCGCCATGCCGCTCGAATTCTCGCCGGGAACCGCCTGGAACTACTCGGTTTCGATCGATGTCATGGGCTACCTGGTGGAGAAGCTGTCAGGCCTGACCTTCGGCGAGTTCCTGCGGACCCGCCTTTTCGAACCTCTGGGTATGAAGGATACGGCGTTCCATTGCCCGCCGGAGAAGCGGGACCGGTTCAGCTCCTGCTATTATCCGGGCGAGGACGGCCGCCTCAAACTTCAGGACGATGGTCAGAAAAGCACCTATGCGGCTCCCCCGCCGCTCGAATCCGGCGGCGGCGGGCTGGTGTCGACCGCCCACGACTACATGCGCTTCTGCGCCATGATGCTCCAGGGTGGCGCGCTGGACGGGGTGCGCATCCTGAGCCCGAAGACCGTGCAGCTCTTCAGCCTCAATCACCTCGACGGAAACCGGGAGCTGGCGGCCATGGCGCCGGCGGGCGCGTTCAGCGAGTCCGGCTACAACGGCATCGGCTTCTCGATCGGCTGCGGGGTGAATATCGATGTGGCGAGAACCCGCCTGCCCGGAACCCTGGGTGAGTATTTCTGGGGCGGCGCCGCGTCGACGGCCTTCTGGATCGATCCGAAAGAGGAGCTGGCCGTGGTGTTCATGACCCAGGTCATGGGCACGGACGCCCGTCTCACTCTGCGTCGCGATCTGCGCACCCTGGTCTACTCGGCGATGACGGAATCCTTCGCCTGACGCGTGGAGGTCAACCGAGGATGTCCGGCCCGGCGTGGACGCCGGGCCGGACCGCTGTCGCCATGCTTGGCCTTGCCCTGCGGCCGCTTTGATCTTAGGGCGCAGGCATGTTGCAGGATCTGCTGTCGAACAACCGCCTATGGGCTCAGCGCAAGGTCGCCTCCGACCCGGGTTTCTTCAGGCGCCTGGAGGGGCAACAGGCGCCGGATTATCTGTGGATCGGCTGTTCCGACAGTCGCGTTCCGGCCAATGAAATCGTTGGGCTCGATCCGGGCGAGCTGTTCGTCCACCGCAACGTCGCCAACCTGGCTCCGCCGCAGGACGCCAACTACCTCTCGGTGCTTCAGTTCGCGGTTGATGTTCTCAAGGTCAAACACATCCTGGTGGTCGGTCACTATGGTTGCGGCGGCGTCGCGGCGGCGGTCGATGGACAGCGTCGCGGTCTGGTCGACCACTGGCTGCACCCGATACGCGAAATCCAGCACGATCACCGACATGAGCTGGAGGGCATTCCCGTTCCTGAACGGCGCCTCGACCGCCTCACCGAGCTCAATGTCATCCGGCAGGTGCGCAACGTTTCCTCGGATGTCTTCGTTACCGACGCGTGGGCGCGCGGACAGGCGCTGAAGGTGCATGGATGGGTCTATTCCATCGCCAACGGCCTGGTGACCGACCTGAAAGTCACGGTCTCAGGGCCGGAATAGGTCGCGCTTTCGCACCGGACAGGCCTATATCAACGGGTCATGCCCAGGCTCGCCACCACCATCGATCCACACAGCGAAAGCTTTCAGAGCAACCGCCGGATCAATCTCGCCCTAGCCGCGGAGCTGCGGGAGCGCGTCGCCGCCGCGGCGCTGGGCGGTCCTCTGGCCGTGCGTGTACGCCATTCCGCGCGGGGCAAGCTGCTGCCCCGCCAGCGGGTGGAGCGTCTGCTCGACATCGGCGCGCCATTCCTGGAGGTCGGCCAGCTGGCCGCTTGCGACCAGTACGACGGCGAGGCCCCTGGCGCCGGCCTGATCACCGGCGTGGGCCGCGTCTCCGGTCGCGAGGTGCTGGTCATCGCCAACGACGCGACCGTGAAGGGCGGCGCCTACTTCCCGGTCACGGTAAAGAAGCATTTGCGGGCCCAGGAGATCGCGCTGCAGAACCGGCTCCCCAGCGTCTATCTGGTGGACAGTGGCGGTGCGAACCTGCCCCATCAGGCTGACGTGTTCCCGGACCGGGAACACTTCGGGCGCATTTTCTATAATCAGGCCCGGATGAGCGCCGAGGGCATCGCCCAGATCGCTTGCGTGATGGGTTCGTGCACCGCTGGAGGCGCCTATGTGCCGGCGATGAGCGACGAGACGGTAATCGTCCGCGGGCAAGGGACGATTTTTCTCGGCGGCCCGCCACTGGTCAAAGCGGCGACCGGGGAGGTGATCAGCGCAGAGGAGCTTGGCGGCGCCGACACCCACGCCCGACGCAGTGGCGTGGTTGACCATGTGGCCGCCGACGACGATCACGCCCTTGAAATCGTGCGGTCCATCGTTGGGCGCCTCAATGGCGTCGGGCCGGCGTTCGGCGACCTTCGCGCGCCTGAGAGCCCGCTGTTTCCGGCGGAGGAGCTCTACGGCATCGTGCCGGGTGACGTGCGCGCGCCCTACGACGTGCGGGAGGTTATCGCCCGGATCGTCGATGGTTCGCGCTTCGATGAGTTCAAGGCCCTCTACGGAACCACGCTGGTGACCGGTTTCGCGCGGATCTGGGGATCCCCGGTGGCCATTCTGGCCAACAACGGCGTGCTGTTTTCCGAGAGCGCATTGAAGGGGGCCCACTTCATCGAATTGGCCTGCCAGCGCGGCATACCGTTGATTTTCCTGCAAAACATCTCGGGATTCATGGTTGGTGGAAAGTACGAGGCCGGCGGTATCGCCAAGGATGGGGCCAAGCTGGTCACCGCCGTCGCCTGCGCCGAAGTCCCCAAACTGACCGTGCTGATCGGCGGCTCGTTCGGGGCCGGCAACTATGGCATGTGCGGTCGCGCCTACGGGCCGCGGTTCCTGTTTACCTGGCCCAACAGCCGCATCAGCGTCATGGGCGGAGAGCAGGCCGCCAGCGTGCTGGCGACGATCCGGCGTGACGGGCTCGAAACGCGCGGCGAGACCTGGTCGACCGAGGCAGAAGAGGCGTTCAAGGCGCCGATCCGGACACGGTATGAGGCCGAAGGCAGCCCCTATTTCGCGACGTCCCGGCTCTGGGACGATGGCGTCATCGATCCTGCCCAGACACGCGATGTTCTGGGTCTGGCCCTGGCCGCGGCTCTGAATGCGCCCACTCCGCCGACGCGCTTCGGCGTTTTTCGAATGTAAGCGCCGGAACCTGGAACCTGATCATGCCCAATCCCATCGCCGATCCCCTTGTCGAAGGCGTCGACACCGACTCACAGTCGAGGCTGGTTCTGCTTGAGGCGACGCCCGAAGGCGTCGCCACCGTCATCATCAACCGAGCCGACCGTCGCAACGCCTTCGACGCCGAGGTCATTTCGGCCCTTCGCGAGGCCTTTGAGACTCTCGAGGGGGCGGACGGCATCCGTGTCGTGTTCGTGCGCGGCGCGGGCGGGACCTTCTCCGCCGGCGCCGACCTCGAATGGATGCGGGCCGCCGCCAACCAGAGCGAGGATGAAAACCGAGAGGACGCCATGAACATGGCGGTGATGCTCAAGCATCTGCACGCCCTGCCCGTTCTCACGGTCGCATTGGTTGAGGGGGCGGCGTTTGGCGGCGGCGCGGGGCTGGCGGCCGCCTGCGACATGGCCATCGCCACCGCCGACGCGAGATTCGCCTTTTCGGAAGTAAGGCTCGGGCTCGTGGCGGCCACGATCAGCCCCTATGTCATCGCCGCCATCGGACCCCGCCGCGCCCGCGCGCTCTTCGCGCTTGGACGCGCCTTCGACGCCGAGGCGGCCCGCGGCTACGGCCTCGTGGACGAGGTGGTCGCAGACTCGGTCGCGCTGGACGCGGCGCGCGACGCCCTGGCGGCCGAGGTCACGGCCTGTGCGCCAGGGGCGATGGGCGAGGCCAAGCGTCTCGTCGACCATGTGGCCGGCCGACCGATCGACCATGCCCTGATGTGGGAGACCGCTCACCGCATAGCCCGGGTCAGGGTCAGTCCGGAGGGGCGCGAGGGCATCGGCGCCTTCTTCGAACGCCGCAAGGCCAGCTGGGCGCTCTGAGGTTGAGTCGGCCGACCGGAGCCCTCTGTACGCGGCGGACCCGCCGCACCCCCGGCGATCGGGGGGCGGCGTGATCGGGTCGTTGCTGATCGCCAACCGGGGCGAAATCGCGCGGCGGATCATTCGGACCGCGCGCCGTATGGGCATCCGGACCATCGCGGTCTTCTCCGAGGCGGACGCCGGCGCTCCCCACGTGCGGGAGGCTGATGAGGCCGTTTTGATCGGCCCCGCGCCGGCGATCGACAGCTATCTGCGAGGCGAGGTCATTCTTAACGCCGCGCGGCGGACCGGCGCCGAGGCGGTCCACCCGGGCTATGGGTTCCTGTCGGAAAACGCCCGCTTCGCCGAGGCGGTTCTGGCCGATGGCCGGACATGGGTCGGCGCGCCGCCTCACGCCATCCGCGCCATGGGGTTGAAGGACGCCGCCAAGCGGCTCATGGCCGCGGCGGGGGTGCCCGTCACACCTGGCTATCTGGGAGACGACCAGTCGCCGAGCGTTCTCGCGGCGGAGGCGGCGGCGATCGGCTGGCCCGTGCTCATCAAGGCGGTTGCGGGCGGGGGCGGGAAGGGGATGCGGGCGGTGCACGCGTCGGCAGCGTTCGACGACAGCCTGGCGGCCGCGCGCCGGGAGGCCATGGCGGCCTTCGGCGACGACAGGGTGCTGCTCGAAAGCCTGATCACCTCTCCGCGTCACATCGAGGTGCAGGTGTTCGCCGATACCCGGGGGGGCGTCGTTCATCTGTTCGAGCGCGATTGCAGCCTTCAGCGCCGGCACCAGAAGGTCATAGAGGAGGCGCCGGCGCCGGGAATGGACGCCGAAACCCGCCTGGCTCTGTGCGACGCGGCGGTTCGCGCCGCCCGGGCGATCGCCTACCAGGGGGCCGGCACCGTTGAGTTCATCGCCGATGGCTCGGAAGGGCTGCGACCCGACCGGATATGGTTCATGGAGATGAACACCCGGCTGCAGGTCGAGCATCCTGTCACGGAGGCGGTAACCGGCCTCGATCTGGTGGAGTGGCAACTGCGCGTGGCCGCCGGCGAGCCGCTCCCGTTGAGCCAGGATCAGATCCGCCTGAACGGTTGGGCCGTGGAGGGCCGTTTGTACGCTGAGGACCCGGCTCACGGGTTTCTGCCCTCCATCGGTCCGCTGCGTCACCTCCGGCTGCCGGACAGCGTTCGGGTCGATAGCGGGGTGGAATCGGGCGGCGAGGTCACGTCCTTCTATGATCCGATGATCGCCAAACTGATCGCTCATGGGACAACCCGGGAAGCGGCCATAGCGAGCCTGGTTCGGGCAGCCGAGGCGGTGGAGGTCTGGCCGGTCAAGACCAACGCCGGATTTCTGGCCAGGTGCGCCGGCCACGCGGACTTCAGGGCGGGGCTCATCGACACCGGGTTCATCGACCGACACATCGACAGTCTGGTGACGGTCGCGCCGCCGGTGATACCGCCCCGACTTGTCGCCGGCCTGGCGCAGGACGGCGGATGCGCCGCGCAGCCGGGCGTCTGGGATCCGGCCACTGGCGTCACAGGCTTCAGGCTCAACGGTCCGCCGGCCCGGACGGCCCGCCTTTACCTCAACGGCGTGGCGATCGAGGTCGGGTTCGAGCACCCGCCGGAACCCGCCGGGGCCCTGCGGGACGGGGATGACACCATCCTGTTTTCTCGGGGCTCCCCGTTCCGGCTTTCGCTTCATCGACCGCTGGACGCGCCGGGGGTGGCCGGTCTTCTGGACGGGGTTGTGGTGACACCGATGCCGGGTCGCATCGCCATGGTCGCCGTGGCCGTCGGTGACGAGGTCCGGGCGGGCCAGCCCCTGGTGATCATGGAAGCGATGAAGATGGAGCATGTCCTGACGGCGCACGCGGCGGGCGCCGTCGCTGAAGTGCGGGTCGCCGTGGGGGACCAGGTCAGCGAGGGGTTCATCGCCTTGCGCCTCGACCCCTTGCCCTAGGCTGCGTGTGACTCTCCACCTGATCAAGCTGTGCGTCGGCTGTGACACGGTCGAGGAGTTGGTGGCCTGGCGGGCGCAGACGCGCGAGCCCGGCCAGCCGTGGATCCTGCGCACGCGCCAGACCCCCAAACGCGCCGCAGAACTGCTTGCCGGCGGCTCCCTGTACCGCGTCTACAAGGGTTTCATTCTTTCGCGACAGCCGATCCTGGCGATCGACACGGTCGGCGACGGCCCAGAACGGCGCTGTCAGATCACCCTGGACGATACGGTGACGCTCACGGCGCCGACGCCCCGACGACCCTTCCAGGGCTGGCGCTATCTGGCGGGGGACGACCGGCCTGAGGATCTCGCCGAAGGCCCAGGGGCGACGGCCATTCCGGCCGACCTCGCGCGGCGTCTGCGGGCGATGGGAGCCTGGTAGGGCCGACCCGTCGGATCAGGCCGCAACGGCGATATTGTCGAGAAGGCGGGTCCGACCGAGTCTTGCGACCGCCAGGAGACGGGCCGGGCCGCTGATCGATCCCGGACCGAGCCGGGCAAGGTCCGCGGGATCGCGGAACTCGAAATACTCGACCGCGTCGAACCCCGCCGCGAGCAGGGCCTCCACGCCGGCGGTCTCAGCGGCGGCGATCGGCGCGCCGCCCGCCACCGCCCGTGCGACCTCAATCAACCTGCGGTAGAGGGCCGGGGCGACAGCGCGCTGGGCGGGGGTGAGGTAGGCGTTGCGGGAGGAGAGGGCCAGACCGTCCGGATCGCGAACGATGGGCGCGGGCAGGATCTCGACGGGCAGATCCAGATCCGCGGTCAGCCGCCGGATGACCTGAAGCTGCTGATAATCCTTCTCCCCGAAAACCGCCACGTCCGGCAGGCCCTGGATCAGCAGTTTGGCCACCACCGTCGCGACGCCCGAAAAATGCCCCGGGCGCGCTGCGCCCTCCATCGGCGCCGTGACGCCGGAAACGGTGATGGCGGTGGCGAAGCCGTCGCCGTACATTTCTTCCACCGGAGGAGCGTACAGCAGGTCGCAGCCGGCCGCCTGCAACAGGGCCGCGTCGCGGCTCTCATCGCGCGGATAGGACTGGAAGTCCTCACCTGGCCCGAACTGGGTGGGATTGACGAACAGGCTGGCGACCACCCGGTCCGCGCGTGTCGCGGCCAGGCGAAGCAGCGACAGATGGCCTTCGTGCAGCGCGCCCATTGTCGGCGTCATCGCCACGCGCAGGCGCTCGGAGCGCCAGACGCCGATTTCTCTCCTCAGGGCGGCACGGGTGCGAACGATCGGTAGCTTGCCCATCTGGTGGCCTCTCAACGCGCCCGGATTCAGCGCAAATTCATCATGGCGCAGCGACCCGCGTCGCCCTTGCGTGGGGAGCCCCGGCGCCTCATGGACGTCCCCACGGCCCTGATGACGCCCGCCTGGGCAGCGGGCGATTCGGCAGTGAGGACTCCTTGACGCAACCGCGTATCATCGTCGTCGGCAATGAGAAGGGCGGCGCCGGCAAATCGACCATCGCGGTTCATATGATCACGGCGTTGTTGCACGAGGGCGCCGACGTCGTGGTTGTCGATCTCGACATCCGCCAGCAATCCACCGGACACTTCTTCGCCAATCGCGTCGCCTGGACCGAGGCGCAAGGAACGGCCTTGCCGATGCCGCGTGTGTGTTCCGGCGACGGCGCCGAGCCGCTTTCCGAGGCCATGTCGCAGTCCGCCGACTTCATCGTTGTGGATACTCCGGGCGCCGACACCGACCTGAGCCGTCAGGCGCACGAGGCGGCGGATCTGATCGTCACGCCCATGAACGACAGTTTTGTCGATTTCGACATGCTGGCCGTGGTCAATCCCGTCACGCTGGAGGTCGTCAGGCCAAGCCTCTACGCCCTGAGCGTCTGGGAGGCCCGCAAGAAGCGCGCAGCGCAGCGCGGCCGCTCCATCGACTGGGTCGTTCTGCGTAACCGTCTGGCGTCGGTCGAGCCTCGCAACCGCAAGCGCGTCGACGAACGTCTGGCTGCGCTGTCGCGGCGGGTGGGATTTCGGCCGATCGCCGGTCTGCGCGATCGGGTCATCTATCGCGAATTGTTCCCGTTCGGCCTGACCGTTAACGATCTCTCCGCGGCGGTGCGGCCGGTTCAGGTTTCCCTGGCCCACATCGCCGCCCGCCAGGAGTTGCGCAGCCTGATGAACGACCTGGGGCTGGTGGCCGCGCGCGATAACGCCTGATGGCGGCGTGGTGATTCTGCTCGCCATCGGTCTGGCCTTCGCCCTGTTGGTCTGGGTGGGCCGGAGGCCGACGAGGCTGACGGGCCTTGGCCGCATGGCGGCTGCGGCCTTCGCCGTTCTCGCCGCGGCCGCCGCCATCTACAGCGCCCTTCGGGGAGGCTGGGTGGGGAGCGTCGCCCTGGTGGCGCTGTCGGCCTATCTTGGCCGGACAGCCGGCGTCGGCGGCGACAGGGTCGACGGCGCGCGCGGGGGCGGTTCAGAGATGAGTCTTGCTGACGCCCGGTCGATACTCGGGGTGGATTCCGTGGCCAGCGACGCCGAGATCATCGCCGCGTACAGGCGCCTGATGCTCCGGGCGCACCCCGACCACGGCGGATCCGCCGGTCTGGCCGTCCAGTTGAACGCCGCAAGGGACAGATTGCTTCGCAAACGGCCTTAGCCCGTGTCAGATCAACCGTGGTCGTTGGCGATGCACGGAATGCCGCGATTCCGCGCCGCAGAGCAGGCTTCCCTCGCGGCCGATTCGGTCAGCCCGGTGAACCTGGCGCGGTAGGCGTGGCGACGGCCGTCCACCGACGCCTGCGCCGAATCGAGCAGGTTGGCGAATTTCCGGGAAACGGTCTGCACCTGAGCCCGCGCCGCCTGCTTGCTCCTGAATTCGCCAACCTGGACGCTCCAGGTCCGGGTTGGACGCGACTCCGCGACACTCGGCATCGACTTGGCCACCGTCAGGGCGCCAGGCTGGGCCGTGGTGCGCGTGAGCACGACATCGATGGGATCGCCTTCCGAATCACGCTGGGCGAACGCCCTCGACGAACCGGCCGCGGCGCCGCCATGCCCGTTTTCGAAGTAGCTCTGGGTGGCGATGATCTTCTCGCCCCTGTCGCGGCGATCCTCGATATCGAAGCCCGTCAGAAGCAGGCCCTCCACATTGGCGTTGCGCACCGAACCGGAGGAGCTGCCCATCACCACTGCGATGAGCCGATGCCCGTTGCGCATGGCCGACGCCGCCAGGTTGAACCCCGCGGCGTTGGTGAAACCGGTCTTCAGACCATCAACTCCAGGCATCTTGCCCAGCAGGTGGTTAGTGTTGACCATCGTCTTGCCGCGATAGGTGAACTGTTCCTGACTAAAGAAGCCATAATATTGAGGATAGTCTCGAAGGACAGCGCGCGCCAGGATCGCAAGATCGTGGGCTGAGGTCAGCTGCCGGTTGTCCGGCAGGCCGTTGGGATTGACGTAGCGTGTATTGGCCATGCCCAGTTGCTGAGCTTTCAGGGTCATCATGTCGGTAAATCGCGATTCTGTGCCGCCGATCTTCTCGGCAATGGCCATCGCCATGTCATTGGCCGAATGCACGGCCATGGCGTGCAGGGCGTTCTCGACGGTGATGGTCTCCCCGGCGCGTAGGCCCAGTTTCGTCGGGGGCTGCGCCGCGGCAAGCGGAGAGACGACGATGCTGTCGTTGAGGTGGAGTTTGCCCGAGGCCAGGGCCTCGAACGCCAGGTACATGGTCATCACCTTGGTGACCGACGCGGGGTAGCGGGGGCTGTCTGCGCGCTCGGAATAGAGAATTTCGCCGGTTCGGGCGTCCATCACGATCGCTGTGCCCTTAGGTTCTCCGCCGGTGATGTTGGAGACAAGCGAGCGGCCGTGAACGTGCCTGTGCGAATGGGCCATTGCCGTCGAGGGCGGGGCGGCGACCGTCATCATGACGGCGACGGAAACCAGGCCGGATGCGATGCGGTGAACGTGCGCGGACATGGGCGGGCTCCGATTACAAAACACGACGACGACCACCAGCCGCCAACGCTCTGAACGCACTATGGGTCTATCGTTGTTTCGCGAAGGTAAACAAGTGCTAAGGTCGTCGCACCCATTGGGTGTGGCATGACGTCGCTGGAAAAATGGTGCAGTGCACAAAACTCGCGTTGACTTTTGCGGCGCACCATGTGACTTGAGCGGTCATTGCGCCGACCCTCATCGTGGACGGCGTATGAGAGTTTCACCGTTCGCTCGCCAGTTGGCGAACCCGCAAACCAGGAGTCGTCCATGACCAGCCCCGCCAAGACGCCGTTTGACTATTTCACCGCCAGCAACCACGCCTTCAAGGACAGCTTCGAGAAGTCCATGGCGGCGCTGACGGAAATGAATGCGCATTCCAAGAAAAACCTCGAGGCGATGATCGCCTCGGCGACGGCCGCCAGCAAGGGGGCTGAAACCGTCGGGGCCCGCGCTCTGGCTTTCTCGAAGAAGTCCTTTGAGAGCCAGGTCGCCGCCGCCAAGGCCTTGTCGTCGGCCAAGAGCGTGCAGGAAGCCGTTGAACTGCAGACAGGGTTCGCCAAGACCGCCTTCGAAACCATGGTGGCCGAGGCCAATGAGATTTCGGAAACCGTGGCCGCGTCGGTGAAGGATGCGATGTCGCCGATCAACGAACGCGTCACTGCCTTCGTTGAGCGCGTGCAGACGCCCCGCTGATCCCAAGGGCTGCGGCTCTGGCCGCGTCAGCCCCGAGAAATGGCCCGGACGGGGAA
>CAIXWN010000128.1 GCA_903923135.1 uncultured Caulobacteraceae bacterium
GCGACTATGATGTCAGCTTCTCGCTGGGCGACGGGCTGCGGCCGGGCTGCATCGCCGACGCCAATGACGCCGCCCAGTTCGGCGAGCTGGAGACGCTCGGCGAGCTCACCCAGATCGCCTGGAAGCACAACGTCCAGGTGATGATCGAGGGCCCCGGCCACGTGCCGATGCACAAGATCAAGGCCAACATGGACAAGCAGCTGAAGGTCTGCGGCGAGGCGCCGTTCTACACCTTGGGCCCGCTGACTACCGACGTCGCCCCCGGCTACGACCACATCACCAGCGCCATCGGCGCGGCGATGATCGGCTGGTTCGGCACGGCCATGCTCTGCTACGTCACCCCCAAGGAGCACCTGGGCCTGCCCGACCGCGAGGACGTCAGACAGGGGGTGATCGCCTACAAGATCGCCGCCCACGCCGCCGACCTGGCCAAGGGCCACCCCTCGGCCCGGGCCTGGGACGACGCCCTCTCGCGGGCCCGCTTCGAATTCCGCTGGGAGGACCAGTTCAACCTGGGGCTCGATCCGGAGACCGCCCGCGGCTTCCACGACGAGTCCCTGCCGAAAGAGGCCCACAAGACCGCCCACTTCTGCTCCATGTGCGGCCCGAAGTTCTGCTCCATGAAGATCAGCCAGGAAATCCGCGACGCCGCCGCGGCGCAGAACGATGCGGGCGACGCGCAGGCCGGCATGGCCCGCATGGCCGAGGCCTTCCGCGCCGGCGGCGGCGAGATCTATGTGGAGTCCTCTGGTCCCGGGGATCGGACCTGACGGTTGAACCCGGCGGTCAGCCCACGACCGCGTCGGTCGACGGCCGGCTTCCCGGCCTGGCGCCGGTTGCGTCAGCGACGGCCCATGCCGCCAGTCACTCTGCCCATGGCTGGAGCCACCGCCGGATGAATGGCCACACCTTCGAGATCGCCGGGCCGGCGGGCCCAAACGACGACCGTGACCGCATGGCTCTGGCCCGTACACTCTGCCCGCGGACAGGATGGGCATCCGGCGGAGCCGTACGCCGCACCGCGTATGGCGAATTGTCTGTAGAGCCGCCTGACGGGGGCGAGCGGGCTCGCCAGACCGCCCGGTTCGAACGCGGGGCCCACCGCGCCCGGGCTCCTGGCGCACTTCCGCCTCGGCGATTGACGGCGGCGGCGGGCCGCCGCGATCTGCCCGCGGAGGCCCGCCAGTGGCGCCCTGTCATCCGGGCGCCGGGTCAGGGGTGTCGTCCGCCTCCGCCCGGCACGGCGCAATCTCGTCGATGGCGCGCAGTCCGTTGAGGGTGCGCGGGTAGCCGATGAACGGCAGCAGCTGGGTGACCAGATCGATCAGCCGCGCGCGGTCATTGCCCACCCGCAGGTTCGCCGCGACGTGGCCCCTGGCCTGGACGTCGCAGCCGCCGAGCGCCACCAGCATGCTGAGCGTCAGCAGTTCGCGCATCGGCAGGTCGAGGCCGCCCCTGGAGAGGTGATCGCCGAAGCAGTTCGCCGAGAGCAGGCGCTGGATATGCCGGGTGTCGGCGGGCGCGTTGGCGTAGAGACTGTCGGCGCGCTCGGCGCCGATGATCGCCCTTTGCGTCGCCAGCCCCGTCTCCATCCGGGTCTGCGGCGTGGTCGTCGACTGTCCGGGCAGCGGCAACGCGACGCCCTGCTCGGTCAGCACGGCGTTGGTGAGGTGGATGAAGTCATAGACCCTGGCGATGCCCACATAGGGCACGGCCTGATAGAGCACCTCCTTCACCTCCGTCGGCGATACCCCGGCGGCCAGGGCGGCGCGCATCATCACCGGGTATTCGCGCAGGCCCTGACAGGCGATGATCGCCGCGAGCTGGGTCATCAGCCGCGTGCGAACGTCCAGACGACTCTCGCGCAGGACCTCGTCGAAGGCGAAGTTGTCGAAGACCTCGATCAGCTCCGGGTCCGTCACCGGCAGGGTGGAGACATGGGTGGCGAAGAGCGCGTCGTGGGTCTTCTGCGCCTGTTCGTTGGGGGGCACGGTCAGTCTCCTTGTCCGGTGTCGGGGGCCGGGGCGAAAGCGCCCGGCGTCGCGGGACGACAGTTTAGGCGAGCGGCCGCCATGCATTAGGCGCTAAACTCGGCATGGGTTCATGACCGGAGTTCATCAATGCGCCGCGAGGAGCTTGCCGACCTGACCGCCTTCCTGGCGGTGGCCCAGGCTCGGAGTTTCACCCGGGCCGCCGCCCGCCTGGGCACGTCCCAGTCGGCGCTCAGCCACACGGTGCGCCGACTCGAGGCCCGGCTGGGCCTTCGCCTGCTGACGCGCACCACCCGCAGCGTGGCCCCCACCGAGGCCGGAGAGCGACTGCTGGAAACCCTCGCTCCCGCTCTCGACGAGATCGACGCCCGGCTCTCGGCCCTGTCGGAGCTGCGCGAAAAGCCGGCGGGGCTGGTCCGCATCACCGCCAATCTGCACGCCGCCGAGACCATCCTGTGGCCGGCCGTGGCGCGACTCCTGCCCGGCTATCCCGACATCCAGGTCGAGATCTCCGTCGATCAGGCCCTCACAAACATCGTCGCCGACCGCTTCGACGCCGGCGTGCGTCTGGGCGAGCAGGTGGAGAAGGACATGATCGCCGTGCGCATCGGCCCCGACGCGCGGATGATCGTCGTCGCCGCGCCCGCCTATCTCGAACGGCGCGGCGCCCCGCAGACCCCGCACCAGCTCACTGATCACGACTGCATCAATGTGCGCCTGCCCACCCTGGGGGGCCTCTACGCCTGGGAGTTCGAGAAGGACGGGCGGGCGCTGAATGTCCGCGTCGCCGGCCGCCTCACCTTCAACCACCTGCCCATGGTGCTCAGGGCCTGCGCGGCCGGCCATGGTCTGGCCTGCGTCATGGAGGACGCGGCGCGCGACCATCTGGCCGACGGGCGCCTGGTCAGCGTGCTGGGGCCGTGGTGCCCGCCCTTCGCCGGCTATCACCTCTACTATCCCAGCCGCCGCCAGCCGACGCCGGCCTTCGCCCTGCTGGTCGAGGCGCTGCGTTACCGGGCGCCGGCGCATTCATGAATTCCGCGCATAGACCCATCCCGATCCTGCCGTCTAATCGCAACAGTCGTCCCGTCGTATCCCTCCGACCATGGTCATGGCGCCCACGCGGTGGGCCGGAGGTTCACGGATGAAGACGCGGGTGCTCGGAAACAGCGGGCTGACGGTTTCGGCGATCGGTTTCGGCTGCATGGGCCTGAACTTCAGCTATGGCCACGCCCTGGACAGGGCCGACAGCATCGACCTGGTTCGCGCCGCCTTCGAGCGCGGTGTCACATTCTTCGATACGGCCGAGGTCTACGGCCCCTACGCCAATGAGGAGATCGTCGGCGAGGCCCTCCGGCCGTTCCGCGACCAGGTGGTGATCGCCACCAAGTTTGGCTTCGACATCGTCGATGGCCGCATGGCGGGCTTCAACAGCCGCCCCGAACACATCCGCGCGGTGGCCGAGGCCTCGCTCGGGCGGCTGGGGGTCGAGGTGATCGACCTGTTCTACCAGCACCGGGTCGACCCGGACGTGCCGATCGAGGACGTGGCCGGCGCCGTGCGCGACCTGATCGCCCAGGGCAAGGTCCGCCATTTCGGCCTCTCCGAGCCCGGCGTCCAGACGGTGCGCCGCGCCCACGCGGTCCAGCCGGTCACGGCGCTCCAGAACGAATATTCGCTGTGGACCCGCGGCCCCGAAACCAACGGCGTCCTTGAGGTCTGCGAGGAACTGGGCATCGGCTTCGTGCCCTACAGCCCGCTGGGCAAGGGCTTCCTCACCGGCGCCATGACCCGGGACACCCCGCTCGGCGACGGCGATTTCCGCAGGATCCTGCCGCGCTTCACCCCCGAGGCGATGGACCGGAACCAGGCCCTGGTCGATCTGCTGCGGCGCATCGGCGCCGAAAAGGGCGCCACCCCGGCCCAGATCGCCCTGGCGTGGCTGCTGTCCCGCCGGCCCTGGATCGTTCCCATCCCCGGCACGACCCGCCTGGACCGGCTGGAGGAGAACCTGGGTTCGGCCGATGTGGTGCTCACCCCCGCCGATCTGGCCGGGATCGAGCGCGCGGCGGCGGAGATTTACGTCGAGGGCGAGCGCTATCCGGCCCAGCTCCTGGCCACGACGGGGCGCTGAGGCCGCGGCGCGGCGAGGCGCGTGGGGCGGCCCGCCGGCGACCCCGCCGGCGCCATTGCGCGCTTCGAGACACCGGTTGAAGATGGTCCCGCAACCTTGACGCCGGGACGGGCTGAATTGGCCGACACCTCCAGACGCACAGCGGTGAGGCTCCTGTCGGCGGTCGTGCTGGCCGTGGCGGCGCTCGCCTGTGGCGGGGCTGTCGCCGCCGGGCCGTCGCCCGAAAGTGTCGCCACCGGCGTCGCCGGCGCCGCGCAAGCCGTCGGTGACGGGCCGCCGCCCCGGATGGAGGGTCTCTGGCAACTCACGACGACCCTGCCCCGGGAGGGTCAGGGGCCCGGACCGCCGCCGTTCGTGATGAGCATGTGTCTGCCCGGCGTGTTGGATCTGTGGGCGCAAACGCCCGGAGCGCCCCGCCCGCGGGCCGGGCCCAGGGGCGCCGCCGACCCCGACCCGTGCGTCACCTCCACCCGGCGCGACGCCGATGGTCAAGTCGTCACCGAACACGTCTGCCGGGCCGCGGGCGCCGGATCGGGCTCCGTCAGGGTCGTGTTCACCTGGCTCTCGGCCAGCCACGTTCACATCCAGACCGACACGAAGCTCGCGGAGGGCGCGCAGGACGCGGACCCGGCCACCGACGTGATCGATCAGGACGCCGTCTATCAGGGGGCCTGCCCGTCAACGATGAAGCCCGGCCAGGTCATGACCGGGGGCGGCCGCGTCGTCGGGGACCTTCTCAGCTTCATGCTGGTGGGAGAGGCCGAACAGAAGGCTCAGCACAACGCCGCCGCGGCTCAGTGGGCCGGGCGGCGTCCGGTCTGGTCGGCCGCTTGCCGCGACGGCGGGGCCCTGGAGCTGGTGGCGGAGGCCTGGCCGAGCCCCATTGGCGACGCCACCGGCTGGGGCCTGCTGTTTCACGACGACGGTTCGGGTTCGATCGCCCTCTACGATGACGGTCTGAGACCGGCGGGCGATCCTGAGGTCTGGACGACGTCGGCGCCCTATTCCGCCTGGGGGTTCGAGGGGCAGAGCTACTCGGCGCCCGGTCCCGCCTATCTCTACGCGCCCATGCCCGACGGGCCGGCGGACGACGTGACGGTGTTCGACCCCGCGGCCGGGCTTGTCGCCAACGAGGGCGGCCGGGGCGATCCGCCGTTCATGAACATCTTCATCGACCCCGCCACCCTGTCGCGGCCGGACTTCTCGGTCATCCGCGCCTGCCTCGCCGATCAGCGCCAGGCCCTGAATGCGGCCCTGAAAGACCTTCCCAACCACCTGCCGTGGCCCGCCGCCACCCGCCTTCGCGTCCTGGCGCTCGGCGGCGTCGCCTACGAACGGCCGCCCTACACCGACCCGGCCTATCTCGAAGCCCTGGCCCGGATGCGCGCGACGACGACGATTCCGCCCTTCGGACCGTTTCTGCTCTATCCGGGCGGCGAGGCCACGGGCCAGATCAATGGCCATGCGGTGCGCGTCCTGGCCACGCCCGCCGGAGACTATCCCTCCAGGATCGAGGTGGATGGCCGGCCGGTGGTCGCCCGGCCGGACGGAACCACCAACATGCGCGGCCTGCGGCTCAACGGCTGGTCATGGGATTTCGACGGGCCGGTCTGCACGTCCCAAAACCTGACCAGATGCGCCAAGAATCTTGAATTCGACAACGCCATCGACGACCCCGCCGTGCGGCGCGACACGTCCGAACGGTTCAACGTCGTGCTGCGCATCGGCGAGAACGCGTATGCCGCCTCGCCGGCCTGGGCGCTCGCGCCGGCGAATTGAGCGGAAGCGGCCGCGGCCGCAGGGCCCGACCCCTTGCTCGCCTCACCCACGGCTGTCATCGATGTGGACCATCACCAACGAAGGGGGCGCCACATGGCGGGCAGGCGGACCGGGGCGGCGGGCGCGTCGGCGCAGGGCGAAACGCCCCCGGCCGCGCGGCTGATCGACGAGACGGTCTCATCGCCGGGCGACTGGCGCGGCGCGGTGCTGGCGCGCCTGCGCGCCCTCATCCAGCAGGCCGATCCCGAGGTCGTCGAGGAGGTGAAGTGGCGCAAACCGTCAAACCCGGCGGGCGTCCCGGTCTGGTCGCATTCGGGCATCCTCTGCACCGGCGAGACCTACCGCGACAAGGTCAAGCTGACGTTCGCCAACGGCGCCCGGCTCGACGACCCCTCGGGCCTGTTCAATTCCGGCCTCGACGGCGCCGTCCGACGGGCGATCGATCTGGGCCAGGGTGCGTGGATTGATGAGGTCGCCTTTACGGCGCTCATTCGCGCGGCCGTGGAGCTGAACCTGTCCAGGCGCTGACCGCCGGCCCCCGGCCCCTGCGGCGCCGATATCCGGGGCGCAAGGCTCATGTCGTCGTGACTATTTTAGAAATGCCTGGCCCGTGAAATGAGACTGTCGCCCCCCACGCACCGCATACCCGGCCGCGCATCCGCGCGGCCCGTCGGCTGGCGCCGGTCCCCGATTTTCTGGTATTGCGGCTCATGATCGATGGCGAGGCGAAGATCGGACCGTTCCTGGCCATGATGGTGGTGGCCGGGGGCATGATCGGCTCGGGCGTCTACCTGTTGCCGGCCAGCCTGGCGGCCTTCGGTTCCATATCCATCCTGGGCTGGCTGCTGGCGATCCTGGGCTCGGCCCTGCTGGCGGGCGTCTACTCCGCCCTGGCCATCCTTCGCCCGGGCGAGGCGGGCCTGTTCTCGCACATCCAGGACGCCCTGGGCCCCGGCGTCGGCTTCGTCGCCGGCCTGCTCTACTGGTTTCCCGTGGCCAGCGTGCCGATCGCCCTGGCGGTCACCGGCTATCTGGGGTTCTTCGTTCCGGCCGTGGCCAGCGGCGTCGGCTCGACCGTCACCACCCTGGCGGTGATCTGGCTGATCCTGGCCGTCAACTACGTCGGGCCCAGGTTCGTCTCGCGGTTCAGCGGCTGGACCCTGTTCATCGGCCTGGCCCCGATTCTCCTGGTGGCCATCGCCGGCTGGTTCTTCTTCAGCCCCGCGGTGTTCGCCGCCTCCTGGAACGTCACCGGCCACAGCGCCCTCGACGTCGTTCCCGCCTCGGCGGTCCAGGCGTTCTGGGCGCTGGTCGGCCTGGAATATGCGGCCATCGTCGCCCCCATGGTGCGCGACCCGGCGCGCAACGTGCCCATCGCCACCTTCGGCGGCCTGGCCATAGCCGCGGTGGTCTATCTGTCGGCCAGCGCGGTGATCATGGGGCTGATGCCGGCGTCCGAGCTGGTCAGATCCAGCGCCCCCTTCGCCGACGCCGCGCGGCCCTGGATCGGCGGCGGCGTCGCCGCCGTCATCGCCCTGTGCGCCATGCTCAAGGCCGCCGGGGCGCTGGGCTCGTCCAACATGGCGCTGATGGAGGCCGGCGAGTGCGGCCCGGTCAGCGGCCACCTCTTCCCCGGGCGCCCCCCGCGCACCACCGTGCGGCCGCCGGCGATCAGCTTCGTCATCTTCGGCGTGATCATGAGCCTCGCGGTCGTCCTGTCGGCCAGCCCGATCCTGTCGCGACAGTTCACCGTGGTGACCAACGTCATCGTGGTGATCGAGACCCTGGTCTACCTCTGCGCCTGTCTGGCGCTCATCCGCTTCAGCGGCCTGGCGCCCGCCCCCTGGCGCTGGCCGCTGCGGGCGACGGCGGCGGGCGGCGGGGTCTTCTGCGTCGCCATCGTCGCCGCCTCCGAGCGCGACCTGCTTATCTGGAGCGTTGCGGCCGTCGCCATGGCCGCGGCCATCTACCTGGGCGTGTCGGCCCGCCGCCGCGCGGTGCGTCCCGCCGCCGGGCTTCCGTAGGGCTCTCCCCCGGAGCGGAACGCGAGACCGGCCGCGGCGAGCTCTCTAGAACAGCAGGATCGCCTCGCCATGGGTGTAGAGCAGCAGATTCACGGCCGGCCGGATCCGAACCTATCGGCGATCGCCGCATTGGCGCCGTCTATGTCGTCCGGAATCTCGCACAGCCCCCGGGCGACGCCCCTCCGGCTGCGACGCCAGGGGCGCCAGCCGGGCGGCCGGCTTGCCGTTGCGGGCGATGATGATCTCGGCCTCCCGGCCGCTCTCCACCGCGTCGATCAGCCGGGAAAGGTTCGATCTTCATGCCTCAAGGCGATAGACGGCGAAGACCCGGAACGGACCTGGTTCAGAGTCATCGAATTTTCCCGCCTCCAACGCTTCGACGGCTTGCTCAAACGTATCGAAGAGGCAATGACGGTTGACCGCTATTTCGGTCGCTAACGAGTTGCAGGACAGCGGAGAGCATTCGGGACTCTGGCCCACAGTGAATGTCGTCACGTCGTAGCCGACCAATTTGGCGTTTTCGGGCACTTCGACGTGCGTCGGAAACGACGCCTCAGGCTCGAATGTCGACCACTCCTTTGAATCCCCGTCGTATTCCTTCTCAAAAACCTCGTAGTAGAACAGCGTATTTTGGGAGTTCTCGATGTTCTCCTGTTGGCACAGATGTTCGATGTCGCCGCTTGAGTTGAATAACCAATATCCGTTGTGTTTCCAGTAATTTATGTAGTCAGCAAATGGTTCTGAAATACACCCACTAACAGCGCATACGTCGTCAACCCCGTCTGCCTTGGGCCATTCCGGCCGGACGACAACTTTTTTAGACATGTAGCCGGCGGGGATCATCACCGTTGAAAGGCCTTCCAATCACAGCGCGTGAGTTGGGGTGAATATATGCCAACTTTGAACTGATCGCGCTGGTGCTTTACGACTGCGTAGCTTCGGCGGCAGTTCGGCCTGCATCGCCCGGCACACCTCCAGCGCCTCGCTGAGCCGCTTGTTCTCGACGATTGCGCCCTGATCGACGCGCGTGATCCGGTCGAAGGTGCGGTAGGGCAGGGCCAGGCCCTGGTGGATATCCGGATATCGCGCCGCCTGTCGGCGGGGGTCGGTGACAGCGGGCGCGAATGTCCGGAGTCGGGCCTGCCGCTGGCGGCAATGTTCGACCCCATTGCGGACCTTCGCCTATCAGTTAGGGTTGCACCCCCATGGCGCGACACGTTTCCCTGCTTGCTGTCTCATTTGCGCTCGCGGCGTCAGCGGCATGGGCGCAGAAGACAGATAGCCGCCCGACCCTGTTGGAGCAGTTCGGTATGAGGCCGAACCCTCATGTTCCGTTGCCTCACCACGTTCCGGTGCTCCCGGACTATGCTACTCCTGGATGTTGGATCGAGGCTCACGCGCAGGGCCGTGTTCGCGATGAAGCTCGGCCGGCGCATGCAATCATCGTGAAGTGCCCGGCTAAAGAGGACAACGGTCCCACCGGTTATTCACTGGCGCTATACTTACAAAATCCCGGCGGTGGCTATGATTTGGCGGCCGAAAACAGGACGTTCATACCCACGCTTTCGCCTGAGCAGCGTAAGTTCGAAAGCATTGGGCTGGGTTCGGACCCGAAGACACCGCCGCTCGAATTCAAGAACGGTTCCCTGGTCGTCACCATGGATGTAACCGCCCTCGCAGGCCCCACAGCGGACCGCGTACTCACCTACACCCTCAGGTATCGTGATAGCCGACTGTGGGTCTCGGGGCTTGACGAGTTCATCGTCACCTTCCGGCTCCGGACAGTCCACAACAGCTACAACTTCCTGACTGGCAAGGCTCAGCTCTCGAAAGGAACGGGCTGTGCAGGACGCGCGGACGCGTTATCGCGATGCAGATACAACGGTGCTTGGAAGCAAATTCTGACGCCGCGCGCCCCGAGCCTGGACGATGTTGGAGACGGGACAACGTTCGAGCCGAAGGTCGATTGAGCGTCCGCCTTCCACCCTCAGCACCCATTGGGAATGTCCGCATCCGGGCGCACCCGCCCGGAGCTGGGCCCGAAGGGTGAGTAGAGGAGGCCGCCAACGGTGAATTTCGCCCCAGGCTGGCCTTGGTTTTGAATGACGGGCGTCACCGACCTTTGGATGCGATCTTTTGGATCGTGGGTTTCAAGCGATCTGCTGATCGTTGTCCCAACTCAGGCAGCGTCGCCCCCCACCCCACCCACCCCCACTCTGGCGCTTTGCCCGCCGCGCTGTAGGGTTCCGCCGTCATCCGCCCGGGGCCCCCGCCATGACCGACAGCCGCCCGCCGCTCAGCGATCTGGCCCGCCCGCGCGGCCGCTATCCGGCCTACACCCGCCAGCGGCTGGCCGCCTTCGCCCGGCGGCTGGAGCGGGCCGTCTATCCCGCCTCGGCGCCGGTGCTGGCCATCGAGGTCGCCGGGCCGGTGGGCCGCATCGGCTTCGATCAGGCCGCCGCCCTCGATTACCGGCCCGCGGCCCTCGGCCTGCCCCTGGGGCCCCTGTGGGCCACCTGGTGGTTCCGCGTCACCGCCGCCGTGCCCGCCGACTGGGCCGGATCGCGGGTCGACCTGCACTGGGATTCGGCCTCCGAGGCCCTGCTGTGGAGCGAGGGCCGCTCCCTGGCCGGCCTCAACATCGGCCGCCACCAGGCCCGCCTGATCGCCTGCGCCGACGGCGGCGAGCGGCTGGTGTTCCATGTCGAGGCGGCCTGCAACCGCGCCTTCGGCGCCGACGAGGGCGGCGGCGCGCCGCGCGGCGGCCGCGACGAGCCCTATCGCCTGGGCGCCTGCGAGCTGCGCCGCTTCGATCCCCTGGCCTGGCGGCTGTTCCACGATTTCGAGGCCCTGCGCCGGCTCGAGGCCGACCGCGTTCCGCCGCAGACCTCGCGCGCCTATGGCGCCGCCGGCGGCGCGGTGCTGCGCCCGGCCCTCGATCCCACCTGGGCCGGGCGCCTGCTGCATGAGCTGAACGCCGTCTGCACCCTCATCGACCCGGAGGATCCGGCCACCTGGGCGGCCGCGCGCCCGCGTCTCGACCGCCTGCTGGGCGTCCGCAACGGCGACGTCGCCCACGACCTCTTCGCCGTCGGCCACGCCCACATCGACACCGCCTGGCTGTGGCCCATCGCCGAGACCCGCCGCAAGTGCCAGCGCACCTTCGCCACCGCCCTGGCCCTGATGGACGACTATCCCGATTTCCGCTTCGCCGTGTCCCAGGCCTATCAGTACGCCGAGATCGAGCGCGAGGACCCTGACCTCTTCGCCCGCATCCGCGCCCGCGCCGCCGCCGGCCAGTGGATCCCCGTCGGCGGCGCCTGGGTCGAGCCCGACTGCAACCTGCCCACCGGCGAGGCCATGTGCCGGCAGTTCCTCTATGGCCAGCGCTATTTCGAGCGCGCCTTCGGCGCCCGCTCGACGGTGTTCTGGAACCCCGACGTGTTCGGCTACGCCGGCCAGCTGCCCCAGCTGATGCGCGAGGCGGGCATGAGCCGCTTCCTCACCCAGAAGCTGTCGTGGAACCGCTTCACCAGCCCGCCGCACCACAGCTTCCTCTGGCGCGGCCTCGACGGCTCGCCGGTGCTCACCCACTTCCCGCCGGCCGACACCTACAACGGCGTCGCCACCATGGAGGAGCTCCGCTACCACGGCGCCAACTACAAGGACGCCGACCGCTCCGGCGAGGCGCTCTATCTGTTCGGCCACGGCGACGGCGGCGGCGGGGCCACCGCGGCGATGATCGAACAGCTGCGCCGCGCCGCCGATCTCCATGGCGTGCCGCGCGTCACCCAGGCCTCGCCCGAGGCCTTCTTCGACCGCCTGGAGGCCTCGGCCGCCGACCTGGCTGTGATCGAGGGCGAGCTCTATTTCGAATACCACCGGGGCACCTACACCAGCCAGGGCGAGATCAAGCGGCTCAACCGCCTGTGCGAGGGCCGCCTGCAGACCCTCGATCTCCTCGCCGCCGCCGCCGGCCTCGCCGGCCGCCCGGCGCCCGGCCGGGGCGAGGTCGAGGCCCTCTGGCGGCGCCTGCTCACCAACCAGTTCCACGACATCCTGCCCGGCAGCAGCATCGGCGAGGTCAATGTCACCGCCGTCGCCGAGCTCACCGCCCTGGCCGAGGCGGTCCGGGCCGAGGGCGACCGGGTGCTGCACGCCCTGTGCCCCGGCGACGGCCACGGTGACGGGCAGGGCGACGGGGCGGCCCGCGTCCCGGTCAATCCCCTGGGCGTCCCCCGCGCCGAGGTGGCCGCCGCGCCGGACGGCGCCCTGGTCTGGGCCGTGGCCGCGCCGTTCAGCGCCGGGCGCATCGAGGCCGCCCCCGACACCGTCACCCTGGAGGTGGGCGCAGGCGGCGCCCTGCGCCTGGCCAACGCCACCCTCATCGCCCTGCTCTCGCCGTCCGGCGAGGTGCTCTCCCTGGTCTGCCGCGCCAGCGGCCGCGAGGCCCTCGACGGGCCGGGCAACCGCCTGCTCCTGCTCGACGACCGGCCGGTGGCCTTCGACGCCTGGGACATCGACCCCTTCGCCCTGGAGACCGCCCGCGACGTCCCCGCCGCCCACGCCGTCCAGGTGCTCTCCCGGGGGCCCCTGCGCGCCGAGGTGCGCTTCGAGCGCCGCGTCGGCGCCGCCAGCGCCC
>CAIXWN010000129.1 GCA_903923135.1 uncultured Caulobacteraceae bacterium
GGGAGCAGCGCCATGGCCGATCGCAATCTCGCGGATGTCTTGCGAGAGAACGAGTACCTGAAGCGCCGCAACGCCCAGCTGCAGTCGGACGTTCTCGACCTGTCGGCCGAGAACCACCGCCTGCGGCAGATTCAGGACCGTCTGCACGGCCGCAAGGCGGGTCACCTCCCCGATCCGCTCGGGGGTGGCCAGTCCTCCTGATCGCCATCAGCGAACCCGCACTCGCGTCCTGACCTGCCGCCCAAGCCGGTCGATGACGGCTATTGTGTAGAAGCCCGGATAGTCCGGGCGCCAGACAACCTGCCCGTTGGCATCGGCAATCGGCACGCCGTCCACGTACCACCTCAGCCCATCACCACGTCCGGCCAGGGCCAGGCCCCGCGAACTGGGGCCGAATCCATCGACCAGCAGCGACGCGCCGTCCGGCGGGAAAAGCATCTGTGGCCCGCCGCGCCCATCGTCGATCTGCGCAAGCGCGGGAGGTGCGACCTGCGGGGAGAGCGCCTGCGCACGGGGCGCGTCGGCCTCGAGAACGTCAAACACCTGAAACAGCAAAGGCAGCGCCGCCTGTCGGCCGGTCATGCCGGGGCGTGCGCCACCGTCCGGCCGCCCGGTCCAGACCACGACCGTCCAGCCATCGCCGATCCCGGCGGCCACGGCATCGCGAAACCCGTATGAGGTGCCGGTCTTGAAGGCGAGCTTGGGCGCGCCCTCGCTCAGAGCCGGCGGCGCCCGTCCTGGCGGCGGCGGACTTTCGCGAAGGATCGATAGGATCTGCTGGGCCGCCTCGGCTGAAACCAGCCTGTGACCGCGCGGGCGCCCGACCATATCGTCCTGGGTCCAGACAAGCGGCCTGGCCAGCCCGCGATCCGCCAGTGCCGCATACAGCATCGCCACGTCCCGCAGGCTGATTCCCTCGCCGCCCAGCGCCAGGGCGAGGCCGGGATCGGCCAGGCCCGGCCGCGGACGCACCAGCCGCGCGCCGGCGCCTTCCAGCCGGGCCTCGAAGGCTTCGGGACCTAGCTTGGCCAGCATGGCCACGGCGGGAACGTTAAGCGAGTATTGCAGCGCTTGAGCCGCCGTCACATCGCCATGGAAGGTGCGATCGAAATTCTCCGGTTCATAGCCCGCGAACGCGACGGGCGCATCGGTCATGCGTGTTTCGGGCGCCGCCAGTCCCTGCTCGAAAGCGAAGGCATAGATGAACGGCTTGAGGGATGATCCGGGGGAACGCAGCGAGCGGGTGATGTCGATCCAGCCCCCGGGACGGTCATGGCCGGCTGACGAGACAATGGCCCTCACCGCCCGTGTGGCGGTCTCGACCACGATGATGGCCGCCGACGACTGGTCGCCCTGACCGGCGCCTGTCTGGGCGGCAAGCGCCTCGAGGCGGGCCTGCAGCCGGACATCAAGGGTCGAGACAATCGTCGGGCGCGACGGCGATGCGTTACGCGCCAGTTCGCCGGCCGCGGCCCACGCCCTTTGCGGAAAGACGATGCGGCGGGGCAACGGTTCGGCGGCCGCCTCCTCGGCGGCTTTGGCGTCGACCAGGCGTCGCTGAACGAGAAGATGCAGAACTCGCGCCCGAGCCCGGCGAGCGGCTTGCGGATGAAGGTCGGGTCTCCGGAGTTCCGGCGCCTGTGGCAAGGCGATCAGCAGGGCCTGTTCGGCGTTGGTCA
>CAIXWN010000130.1 GCA_903923135.1 uncultured Caulobacteraceae bacterium
CGGGCGCCTTGCGGGCGGGCGCGGGCGGGGCGCGCCTGGCGGCCGGCCGCGGCAGCTCGACGAAGGCGACGTTCATCGCCGCCGGTTCGGGGGGTTCGGCCGGATCGACCCTCACACCCAGCAGGGCGAGGAGAAGGAGCAGATGGGCGCCAGCACTGAGGGCCACGGCAAGCCCGCGGCGTCGCTTCACCAGAAGGTTCATCGCAGATCCACAACGGCGTCCCGCCCGACCCTGACCATGCGTCCGCGTCAGGATCGTGGCGCCGGCCGCCGCGGCGGCCTAAAGCACCTGGCGCACCCCCCGGCCCGGAGATCGCCATGACCCACCACAGCTTCACCGGCGACGGCATCCCCGCGGCCTATGGCGCCTATTCGCACGCCGTGGAGGCGGGGGACTTCGTCTTTCTGGCCGGCCAGACCGGCCGCGACGGCGACAGCGGAACCCTGATCGACGGCGACGTCGCCGCCCAGACCCGGCGCGCCATCGAGATCATCGCCGCGATCCTGGCGCGATTCGGCCTGGGCCTGGGCGATGTGGTCCGCTCGACGGTCTATCTGGCCGACATCGACGACTTCGCGGCGATGAACGGAGTCTATGCGGCGATGTTCCCGGCGCCCTGGCCGGCGCGCAGCACGCCCGAGGCGCGCCTGCCCTTCGGCGCGAAGGTGAGCATCGAGGTCACCGCGCACCGCCGGCGCTGATCGCGGGCCCCGCGGCGGCGGAGACGCCGGACACGCTGGACAAGCGCGGCGCGGGCCCGTTTAGCTGATCTGCAACAGCGGCCGCAGGCAAGCCGGCCGCGCCAAGCGAGGAACACCTCATGGAACCCGTCCCCCACCTCAGCCGCTCGGTCGCCGGCAAGGTCGTGCTGGTCACCGGCGCGGCGAGCGGCATGGGCCGCGCCACGGCGCATGTCTTCGCCCGCGAGGGCGCCCGGGTGGCCGTCACCGACGTGCGGCGGGAGGACGCCGAGGTGGTGGCCGCCGCCATCCGCGAGGAGGGCGGCGAGGCCGCGGCCTGGGCGTTCGACGTGGGCGACGCGGCCACCATCGCCCGGCTGGTGCCCGAGATCGCCGACCATTTCGGCGGGCTGGACGTGGTGGTGAACAACGCCGGGGTGTCGGGTTTCCGGCGCATCGACGATCCGGGCTATGACGATCTGTGGGACCGGCAGTTTCCCATCCTGCTGGCCGCCCACCAGCGCATCATCCGCGCCGCCCTGCCCTGGCTGCGCCAGTCGTCGAGCCCGCGCATCGTCAACATCGCCTCCACCGAGGCCCTGGGCGCCACGGCCCTGGACAGCATCTACGCCGCCGCCAAGGCCGGGGTGACCGGCCTGACCCGCGCCCTGGCCGTGGAGCTGGGCCGCGAGGGGATCACCGTCAACTGCGTCTGCCCGGGGCCGATCAACACCGGCATGACCGCGGCCATCCCCGACGAGCACAAGACCATCTTCGCCAAGCGCCGCACGGCCATGGGCCGCTATGGCCAGCCCGAGGAGGTGGCGCACATCACCCTGAGCCTGTGCCTGCCGGCGGCCTCCTACATCACCGGCGTGACCATCCCGGTGGACGGCGGCCTGATGGCCCGCAACGCCTGAGGCAAGGCGGGGCGGAAGGCAAAGGTCGTCACAGCCAGCCCTGCGGCGGCTGATCCGCCGGGCCGGGGGGCGCGTACAGGACCAAAAGCCCGCTGGGGGGGACGGCGATGGCCCGTCGTATTGTTGAAAGCGCGCCCACGGGCGAGACCTTCGTCTTCGATGACGACTGGAACACCGCCGACGGCCGGGTGCGCCGGCTGGAGTATGAACTGAAGCCCGGGTCGGGCGCGCCGCCGCATTTCCATCCCGGCGCGGCGCAGACGTTCGACGTGGTCTCCGGCGCCCTGCATATCCGGGTGAACGGCAAGGTCCAGGTGCTGCGGGCCGGCGACCGCGCCACGACAGGCCCCGGAGACGTTCACGCCCAATGGAACGAGGGCCCCGAGATCGTGCGCGCGGTGGAAGGCTATGATCCGCCGGTGGACATCGAACCCTTCTTCACCGTCCTGCCCCACGCCATAGGCAGCCGCAACCCTCTGAAGATGGCGGTCGTCTTCGCCGACTTCCGGGCGGTGAGCGGGCCCGGAAACCTGCCCCTGACCCTGATGACGACGGTGCTCGCCCCGCTGGGCCGGCTGTTCGGCTACGACGGCTGGTACAAGGCCCTCACCTCCTGAGGCGCGGGCGGACGGGCGAGGGGCGCGCGCCGGTCAGTGCTGCCCCCCGTCCACGCGCACCAGCGAGGCGGTGGTGAAGGACGAGGCGGGGCTGGCCAGGAACAGGGCGGCGGTGACGATCTCCTCCGGACGGCCGGGGCGGCCGAGGGCGTTGTCGGCGGTCTCGCGCGCCTCCTCGGTCCAGGCCTTGGCGATGTCGGTGAGGAAGGGCCCCGGCGAGATGGTGTTCACCCGCACCTTCGGTCCGTACTCATGGGCCAGGGAGACGGTCATGGCGTTGAGCGCGGCCTTGGCGCCGCCATAGGTGATCACCTGCGGCAGGGGGACCAGGGCGCCGCTGGAGGAGATGTTGATGATCACCCCGCCGTCGCCGTCGGCCATGCGCCTGGCGACCTGTGACGCCAGCCGGAAGGGGCCCTTGAAGTTCAGGTTCATGACGCTGTCGAACAGCGACTCGCTGACCTCGTGCGAGGGGACGCGGGGCGACATGCCGGCGTTGTTGACCAGGATGTCCAGGCGACCGAACTCGCCGTAGACCGTCTCGACCAGGCGGTCCATGTCGGCCCAGCGGCCGGCATGGATCGACACCGCCAGGGCCCGCCTGCCCAGGGCGCGCACCTCCTCGGCGGCGGCCTCGCAGGCGTCGAGCTTGCGGCTGGCGATGATGACGTCGGCGCCGCGCTGCGCGAAGGCGCGCACCATCTGCAGCCCCAGGCCCCGGCTGCCGCCGGTGATCAGGGCGATCCTGCCGGTGAGGTCGAATAGCGGATCGGGGATCATGGGCCGGGGTCCTCCGTCTGGCGCCTCTTCCATCCGTCCGGTCGGGCGGACGGAGGGCGGACGTCGGGTCCGCCGCCCTTGTTCGCGCGAATGACCCCCGCACCGCAAGCCTGTTGGGCCTCGGACCGGGCGGTGTATGGTCAGGCCGGGGAACACCGGGAGAGCGGCGCGCGATGGGCGAACTGGACGATCTGGCGGTGCATGGCGAGACCGCCGTGGGCTGGTGCGCGGCGACGCCGCCCAATGAGTTCGTCGACGAGCACGGCCGCCCGGCGGCCGACGGCGCCACGGTCCTCGGCGAGCCCGACCCGAGGGCGCCGGCACGCCGGGTGTGGGACGATGCGGAGGTAAGCGCCATGCGCGACACCCTGCGCCGCAACAACGGCCTGCAGGGCGTCGAGGTGCTGGAGCCGCACGAGGCGGACCGGGCGGCCCGGATCTTCTTCCGCGACGGCTTCGTGGTGGTGCGCGACCTGCTCGACCCGGACCGCCTGGCGCGGTTCCGCGAGGCCAGCGCGCGGATCCTGAAACAGATCCTGGAGATTCCCGGCGAGGGCGGACGCAAATATGTGACCGAGTCCGGTCGCCTGCCGCACCGCTACAGCTATGGCACCGCCTCGGCCAGCCGGCAGCTGCTGCACGATCCGGTCTGGGCCTCGATGATCGACCTGCCGACCACCACGCCGATCCTGGAGCGGATCTTCGGCGGCGACGACTACAACGTCATCGGCGCGGGAGGCGATCTGTGCCTGCCCGGGGCCATCGAGTACCAGGCGCTGCACGCCGATTTCCAGCCGGACTGGACGCTGACGGCGGCGCGCATCGCCGCCGCGGTGCGGCTGGGCGTGCGCCCGCGCACCCAGCCCGGAACCGGGGAGATGGATCACCAGACCCGCCAGCTGATCTTCGAGCGCACGCCGCCGCACGTGACGGTGAACTTCCTGATGAGCGACCTGACCTGGGAGAACGGCCCGATCCGGCAGATCCCCGGCACGCAGACCCGGGCCCAGAAGCCCCCCACCCTGGCGGACGAGCCGGACTGGATGCGGTTTTCCACCCTGGTCGGGGCCCCGGCCGGGGCGGGAGTGTTCCGCGACAACCGCGCCTGGCACGGGGCGACGCCCAATCTGTCGCGCGAGATCCGCGCCATGCCGAACGTGGAGTACGGCGCCCCCTGGGTCGACACCGACCGCTTCGCCGGGACCCTGCCGCACGCGATCTGGCAGACCCTGCCGCCGCGGGCGCAGCGGCTGGCCCGGGCGATCACCACGCCGCCGGGCGTGTGGCCGGCGGGCGCCGGGGTGATGCACCCCCTGCGCAGCAAGCGGCTTCAGGCCAAGGCCGATATCGCCTAGCGGCCGCGCGTGTGGCAGATTGCCGCCCGGATCGGAGCCGTTCCGACGGGGTGTCGACGCCAGGCCGCATCGGGCGGCGGGCCGCAATCTAGGGGGGAAGACCTGCCATGAAGACCGTTTTGACCGCCGCCGCCGCCATGCTGGCCCTCGCGGCCGCCGCCGGCCCGGCCGCCGCCGACGACGCCTCGGGGCGCTGGAAGGTGGCCGGCCACATGGACGGCAAGGACTTCACCCTGGACTGCAAGTTCCAGCAGGCGGGGCAGGCCCTGACCGGTGTGTGCGTCGACGGCCCCACCGGCGACGCCAAGATCAAGGGCGGCCGGGCCCATCCCCTGACCAAGGGGCGGGTGACGGGCGACCAGATCAGCTGGACCTATGTGTCGAGCTATTCGTTCCTCAACTTCAATGTCGACTATTCGGGCGTGCGCAAGGGCGAGCACGCCAGCGGCGAGTTCTCCGCCGTGGGCAAGAAGGGCGCCTTCACCGCCGATCATCTCGGTTCCTAGCGCGAACGTCATCCAGGTGGAAACACCTGGATGACGACAATTTGCGCTAGATCTTATAGTCAGCGCACTCGCTCATCGCCAAACCCGTTCCCACCTTGGCGGCGAGTGCGCCAGGAGCATCTGCATGGATCGTCTGAAGGGCCGCGTGGCGGTGATCACCGGCGCCTGTTCGGGGATAGGCCTGGGCACGGTGGAGCTGTTCGTCGCCGAGGGCGCGCGGGTGCTGGCCGCAGACATCCAGGACGACAAGGGCGCGGCCCTGGCGGCCCGCTTCGACGGCCAGGTGGTCTATCGCCACTGCGACGTGCTGCAGGAGGCCGACATCGAGGGAGCCATGCAGGCCGCCGTGGACGCCTTCGGCCGGCTGGACATCCTGTTCAACAACGCCGGCGCCGGCGGCTCGCCGGAGACGATCGCCGAGATGACCGGCGCGGCCTGGGACTTCAGCCAGGACCTGCTGCTGCGCTCGGTGGCCCTGGGCATCCGCTACGCCATCCCGCACATGAAGGCGGTGGGCGGCGGCTCGATCGTCAACACCGCCTCGATCGCCGGAACCCAGGCGGGCGCCGGCCCGATCGCCTATTCGGTGGCCAAGGCGGCGGTGATGCACCTGACCCGCTGCGCGGCGGCCGAGCTCGGCCGCGACGGCATCCGCGTCAACGCCATCTGCCCGGGCCTGATTCTCACCGAGATCTTCACCCCCGCCGAACGGGTGCCCGAGGGGCTGGCGCGGATGATCAAGGACTCCATGCGACAAAACGCCCATAACGCCCAGCCGATCGCCAAGCCGGGCCTGCCGGAGGACATCGCCCGGGCCTGCCTGTTCTTCGCCAGCGACGACAGCGCCTTCGTGACGGGCACGTCCCTGCTGGTGGACGGGGGCATGCACACCGGCGCGCGGCACGCCTGGGATCCGGAGGCGCGGGCCGAGCGGCAGAAGAGCGCCGACGAGCGGCGCATGGCCTGGGAGGCGGCGCAGGCGGAGGACGCCTGAACGCGTTTTGGCTCTGGACGGCGGCGGCGCAGAGGGATTGAAAGGCGCCAACGACGACTGCGGGAATGAGACGCGCCATGAGCGACACCGACCCCAAGGATCTGGCCGCCTACGCCGAGGCGGCGGACGCCTGGTTCCGGGAAAACGTCGTCGCCGACCCGGGCTTCATGCTGCCCCTGACCTTCATGGAGGTGGGCACAGACCAGCAGTTCCATTTCCTGCAGGACTGGCAGCACAAGGTCTGGGAGGCCGGCTATCTGGGGGCGGCCTGGCCGAAGGCCTATGGCGGGCGCGGCCTGTCGCAGGCCTTCCAGAACGCCGCCACCCGGGCGATGCGACGGCACAACGGGCCGATCATGCTCAACGCCATCGGCATCAACTGGACCGGGCCCCTGCTGCTGGACATCGGCTCCGAGGCCCACAAGCTGAAATACCTCAAGGGCATCGTCTCGGCCGAGGACATCTGGTGCCAGGGCTTCTCGGAGCCGGAGAACGGCTCCGACCTGGGGAACGCCCAGACCCGCGCGGTGCGCGACGGCGACGACTATGTGCTCAACGGCTCGAAGATCTGGACCACCCTGGGCCGCTACGCCAAGTACATGATCCTGCTGTGCCGCACCGACCCGTCGGCGGCGCGCAAATACGACGGCCTGTCGTTCATCCTCACGCCGATGACCGTGCCGGGCGTGCGCACCGTGCCGATCCGCAAGCTGACCGGCGAACACGGCTTCACCCAGACCTTTTTCACCGACGCCCGCGCCCCGGCCGACGGGCTGATGGGCAAGGAGGGCGAGGGCTGGAAGGTGGCCATGCGCACCCTGGAGTATGAGCGCGGGGCGCGCGGCGGCCAGGCCGGCGGCTATGTCTCCGTGCCGTCCGACGCCTGGGACGTGCTGGAGCTGGCCCGCCGGATGCAGCGCGGCGGCGCGCCGGCCCTGGCCGATCCGGTCCTGCGCGACCAGATGGTCGACTTCATGATCGAGATCCAGTCGCTGTCGCTCTGCCGCGACCGCCTGGCGATTCCGGCCCTGAACACCGACCGGCCCATGGGGTTGCCGCTCAGCTCCAAGCTGATGAGCACCGAGTTCGGACGGAGGGTCAACGCCTTCGCCGTCAGCCTGACCGGCGCCCGGGGGGGGTATTATGTGGGCGACGGGAACGCCGTGGACGACGGCGTCTGGACCCGGGCCTATCTGAACGCGTTTTCGGCCACGATCGGCGGGGGCACATCGCAGATCCAGCACAACATCATCGGCGAACACGTCCTGGGCCTGCCCAAGAGCTGACGCCGCCCCCGGCCATCGAGGTAGTCAAGACTATGCAGGAACTCGGCCGTATCGGCTTCAACGAGGCGCAGGGCGACCTGCTGGACGTCGCCACGGTGTTCTGCCGTGAGCAGTCGCCCATCGCCCGGGTTCGGGCGCTGATCGACAGCGAGACCGGCCACGAACCGGCGGTATGGAGCCAGATCGCCGAACTGGGCTGGCTGGGCGTGGCCATTCCCGAGGCCTTCGGCGGCGTCGGCCTGAGCCTGACCGAGGTGGTCCCCCTGGTCGAGCAGATGGGCCGCAACCTGCTGAGCACCCCCTTCGTCTCCACCACCCTGGCCGCCCAGGCGATCCTGGCCGGCGGGACCGAGGCCCAGCAGCAGGCCTGGCTGCCGAAGCTGGCCACCGGCGCCGCCGGGACCCTGGCCCTGGTCGAGGCCAGCGGCGACTGGGACCTGACCCACGTGGACTGCACGGCGCAGGACGCCGGCGGCGGGCGCCTGGCCCTTGCCGGCCAGAAGCTGCTGGTCAGCGACGCCGCCACGGCGGCGGTGATCGTGGTGTCGCTGCGGTTCGAGGGCCGCCCGGCCCTGGCCCTGGTCGAGCCCGGCGACCTGCCCATCGGCGCCCTGCGGCGCGAGACGATCATCGACGAGACGCGGCGCGCCTACGCCGTCGACCTGACCGGCGCGACCATCGGCCGCGAGGCGCTGATGGATCCCGAACGGGCCGCCGACGCCCTGGCCCACATCCACCTGGCGGCCAATCTGCTGGCGGCGGCGGAAATGTGCGGCGGGACCCAGGCGGTGATCGACTACACCCTGGACTACGCCCGCACCCGCAAGCAGTTCGGCCAGCTGATCGGGGCCTATCAGGCGGTCAAGCACCCGCTGGTGGAAGCCTATGTGCGCTATGAGCAGGCCCGCTCGCACCTCTACGCCGCCGCCCACAGCTTCGCCGAACAGGGAACCGGCGAGATCGCCACCCGCATGGCCAAGGCCATCGCCGACCAGGTGTTCAGCTATGCGTCGGACCGGGCGATCCAGTTCCACGGCGGCTTCGGGTTCACCTATGACTGCGACGCCCAGCTCTATCGCCGCCGCGCCATCTGGCACGCCTCGCAGTACGGCGACGCCGGCTACCACAAGAAGAAACTGGCCGACCTGCTGCTGTGAGGCCGGCGGGTTGCGACGCCTTGGCGTTCCTGGTGATCTTCGTGGTTAAATGGGCCCGATCAGAAACCGTCCGCGCCGGAGGAAACCCGCCATGACCGCCCTGCACTTCCAATCGGCCACGGCCATCGCCCGGGCCATCCGCGACGGGGAAATCAGCGCGCGCGGCGCCCTGGAGCACTTCCTGGACCGGGTCGACCGGCTCAACGGGCCGATCAACGCCATCATCGTGCAGGATCGCGACGGCGCCCGGGCGCGGGCCGACGTCGCCGACGCCGCCCGCGCGGCCGGCGCGCCGCTGGGACCGCTGCACGGCGTGCCGATGACGATCAAGGAAAGCTATCAGTTCGCCGGCACGCCGACGACCTATGGCGTGCCGCAGATGAAGGACAACGTCACCGCCTCGACGGCCCTGGCGATCCGGCGGCTGGCGACGGCGGGAGCCAATGTGTTCGGCAAGACCAATGTGCCGATCCGCCTGGCCGACTTCCAGAGTTACAACGACATCTACGGCACGACCAACAACCCCTGGAACCCCGGCCGCACGCCGGGCGGCTCGTCCGGCGGCTCGGCGGCGGCCCTGGCCGCGGGCCTGACCGGGATGGAGATGGGCAGCGACATCGGCGGCTCGATCCGCAATCCGGCCCACTTCTGCGGCGTATTCGGCCACAAGGGCACCTGGAACCTGATCCCGCCCCGGGGCCACGCCCTGGACGACAGCGTCAGCCCCACCGACATCTCGGTCGTCGGCCCCCTGGCCCGGTCCGCCTTCGACCTGGAGACGGCCCTGCGCCTGACCGCCGGCCCCGACGAGATCGAGACCCCCGGCCTGACCATCGACCTTCCCGCCCTGAAGGGGCCGCTGTCGGACCTGCGCATCGGGGTGTGGGCCTCGGCCGACCCGTTCTGTCCCACCTCCGCCGCCGTGGCCGGACGCCTCGCCGCCGTGGCCGAGGCCCTGGGCCGGGCGGGCGCCAGGGTCGACGAAAAGGCGCGGCCGGACTTCTCGGCCCAGCACAGCCACGAGGTTTTCTCGGCCCTGCTGTCGGCGGCCATGGCCGCCCGCCTGCCCGAGGAGGACTTCCGCCGCCGCATCGCCAAGGCCGACGGCTCGGCGGCCGACGACATGAGCCCGGCCGTCACGCAGGCCCGCTGGCAGACCCTGCGGGTGCGCGACTGGTCGACGATCAACGAGCAGCGCAACAGGCTGCGCTGGGCCTGGCGGCGGTTCTTCGACGACGTCGACTTCCTGATCACCCCTGTGATGCCGGTCACCGCCTTCCCGCACGATCACGGCCCCGAGGGCTCGCGGGTGATCGAGGTCGACGGCCGCAGCGTGCCCTATTTCAACCAGACGTTCTGGGCGGGGCTGGCCGGGGTGGCCTATCTGCCGGCGACGGTGTTCCCCGCCGGCCTGGCGCCGGACGGCCTGCCCGTGGGCCTGCAGATCATCGGCCCGGCCTACGGCGACCTTCGCACGATCCAGCTGGCCCAGCGCCTGGAGCAGTTGGGCTTCGGCTTCGTGGCGCCCCCAGGCTACGATTGAGGGCGACGATTGAGGGCGACGATTGAGGGCGACGACCCAGCGGCGCGCGGCAAGACGCCCCTAGCCTCCGCAACGCGCCTTCCCCTGGGTGATCGTTGAACCCCGCGCGGCCAGCCGCTACCGTCGGGGACAGAAGAACATCCCGGGGCGAGCGCCCCGCAGGAGGAAATCCATGTCCGGCGCCGATCGTTATCCCCTGCTGTTCTCGCCCCTCGACCTGGGCTTCACCACCCTGAAGAACCGCGTGCTGATGGGCTCGATGCACACCGGCCTGGAGGACGTGCCGCACGGCTTCGAGCGCCAGGCGGTGTTCTTCGCCGAGCGCGCCCGCGGCGGCGTGGGCATGATCATCACCGGCGGAATTCCGCCGAACGAGGAGGCCGGCGGCGGATCGAAGCTTTCCACCCCAGAGGAGGCCGAGCAGCACCGGCTGGTCACCACCGCCGTGCACGCCGCCGACCCGGACGTGAAGATCGTCATGCAGATCCTGCACACCGGCCCCCTGGCCGGCACGCCCAGGTGCGTGGCGCCCTCGGCGATCCGCTCGCGCATCGGCCGCTATACGCCCAACGAGCTGGACGAGGTCGGGATCGAGAAGCAGCTGGCCGATTTCGCCAACTGCGCCGCCCTGGCGAAGAGCGCCGGCTATGACGGCGTCGAGATCATCGGCTCGGCCGGCTATCTGCTGTCGACCTTCCTTGTGGAGCGGACCAACCAGCGCACCGACCAGTGGGGCGGCCCGTTCGAGAACCGCATGCGTTTCCCGGTGGAGGTGGTGCGCCGGGTGCGCGAGGCCGTGGGCCCCGACTTCATCGTCGTCTTCCGCATCGCCGCCATGGACATGCTCGAGGGCGGCATGGCCTGGGACGAGGTGGTGACCCTGGGCAAGGCGGTGGAGGCGGCGGGGGTGACGATCGTCAGCACCCACTTCTGCTGGCACGAGGCGCCGGTCCCCACCATCGCCACCATGGTTCCCCGGGCGGCCTTCACCCAGGTGACCGGCCGGCTGCGCGCCGCCCTGGGCGTGCCGCTGATCACCTCCAACCGCATCAACATGCCCGCCGTGGCCGAGGCGGTGCTGGAACGCGGCGATGCGGATCTGGTGTCCATGGCCCGGCCGATGCTGGCCGATCCGGATCTGGTGAAGAAGGCCCTGGAGGGCCGCGAGGACGAGATCAACACCTGCATCGCCTGCAACCAGGCGTGCCTCGACCACACCTTCACCGGCAAGCTGACCAGCTGCCTGGTCAATCCGCGCGCCTGCAACGAGACCGAGCTGGTCTATGCGCCGGTAGGGAACGCCAAGCACATCGCCGTGGTGGGCGCCGGCCCGGCGGGCCTGAGCTTCGCGGTGACCGCCGCCCAGCGCGGTCACAAGGTCACCCTGATCGAGTCGGGCGACGCCATCGGCGGCCAGTTCAACCTGGCCCGGCGCATTCCCGGCAAGGAGGAGTTCGAGGAGACGCTGCGCTACTACAGGCGGATGATCGAGGTGCTAGGGATCGAGGTGCGCCTGAACACCCGCGCCGACGCCGCGGGCCTGAAGGCCGAAGGGTTCGACGAGGTGGTGGTGGCCACCGGCATCGAGCCGCGACGGCCCGCCGTGCCGGGCATCGATCATCCCAAGGTGATCGGCTACATCGACGCCATCCTGGGCCGCCGCGAGATCGGTCAGCGGGTGGCGATCATGGGCGCCGGCGGCATCGGCTTCGACGTGGCCGAACTGATCACCCACGCGGGGCCGTCGGGGGCGGTGGACATCGACGTTTTCGCCAGGGAGTGGGGCATCGATTTCAAGAACCATCCCCGCGGCGGCGTCACCGGGGTGACCCCGGTGGTGGCCTCGTCCGGCCGGGAGGTGACCCTGATGCAGCGCAAGGCCGACGCCCTGGGCAAGACCCTGGGCCGGACCACGGGCTGGACGCACCGGGCCACCCTGCAGCGCCGCGGCGTGCGGATGATGGGCGGCGTAGAGTATGTGGCCATCGACGACGCCGGCCTGCATGTGCGCATCGGCGGCGAGGACCGGCTGATCGAGGCCGACACCATCATCGTCTGCGCCGGCCAGGAACCGCTGCGGGCGCTCTACGACGATCTCGTCGCCCAGGGCGTCAAGGCCAGTCTGGCCGGCGGCGCCTTCGAGGCCATGGAGCTGGACGCCAAGCGGGCGATCGACCAGGCGACCCGCCTGGCCGTGGCGGCCTAGACTGGCGGCTCGAAGGCGGCGGCCTGCGCCAGGACCCACGCCTTGAGTTCGGCCATGTAGGCGCCCGGGTCGATCTCCGGGCGCTGGCCGAGCCAGCCGATGACGGCCAGGCCGCGGATCAGCAGGAACATGGGGATCAGCGCCTCGACGTCGGCCGGGAGCGGGCGCGCGGCGCGGTAGCCCTCCAGCAGGGCGGCGCGGATGGCCGGGAACTCCGGCCGGTCCCGGTAGTGGAAAACGGCCACGGCCAGATCGTAGGGCAGCCAGCCGAAGGCGGCGTCGTCGAAGTCGATCACCGTCAGGCGCTCGTCCGCGGCCAGCACATTGCCCGGATGCAGGTCGGCGTGGATCAGGCTGAAGATCGCCGGATCGCGGCCGAGGCGGTCGAGGGCGGCGGCCAGGCGGTCGCGCGCGCAACCGAGGGCCGTCTGCTCGGCGGCCGACAGGGCCGGACTCTCCCAGAACCGCCCCCACCAGGGGGCCTCGCCCATCAGGCCGGCGGTGTCGAGGGCGTGGCGGGTGAAGCCCCCGGGTGGCGTCCAGCCGGCGGCCTGGGTGTGCAGGGCGGCGATGACCGCCCCCAGGCGCCGGAATCGCCCAGGTGCGTCTCCGAGACCCTCGCGCTCCAGACGGTCGGCCAGCACCTCGCCCTCGGTCCAGGCGGTCAGGCCGGCGAAGCGCGTCTCGCCGGCGTGCGGAATGTGAACCGGCGCGAAGTCGTCGCCGGCCAGCGTGCGCACGCCCGCCGGCACCCCGATCCCCGCCGCCGCCAGGGCCCGCGTCCAGACCCTCTCCGAGGTCAGGGCCGGCAGGTCATGGTAGCCCGGCCGGTGCAGGCGCAGGGCGTAGGCGGCGCCGTCCCGAGCGTCGGTGACCCGGAAGGTGACGTTCTCGGAGATCCACACCGGGGTCAGATCGGCCGGCCGGACGGGGAAGGCGGCGATGGCCTGGCGCGCGGCGGGCAGATAGGCCCGGGCCGCGGCGGCCCTATCCATGGAGATCGGCGACGACCGCGTCGAAGGCCTCAAGGAAGGCGGCGGCGTCGTCCTGGGAAAACACCAGGGGCGGACGGATCTTGACCACATTGCGGAAGGCCCCGGCGTTGCTGGTCAGGAAACACCGATCCTTCAGCCGGTTGGCCACGTCGGAGGCGAGATCGGGATCGGGCGCCCCGGCGGCGTCGACCATCTCCAGACCGATGAACAGACCCGTTCCGCGCACGTCGCCGATGGCGTCCCAGCGGCTCCGTCGCCCGGCGAGGGCGGTCTTGAGCATCGTGCCGACCCGGCCGGCGTTGTCGATCAGCCCCTCGTCCTCGATGACGTCGAGCACCGCCATGCCCACAGCCGCCTGCAGGGGACTGGAGGCGAAGGTGTTGAAATAGCGGGTGCGGCGCCGGAAAGTCTCCACCAGATCGCGGCTGGCGGCGGTGGCGGCGAGCGGCAGGCCCGCGCCCATGGGCTTGCCGGTGACGACGATATCCGGCGTGAAGCCGGTGCCGTCATAGCCCCACCACCGGCCGGTGCGGCCGTAGCCGGCCTGCACCTCATCGGCGATCACCAGACCGCCGGCGGCGCGCACCCGTTCGGCCGCGCGGGCCATGAAGCCCGGGGGCACGTCCGGGAGGCCCTCGTTGGCGAAGATCGAGCAGACGATCAGGGCCGCGACGCCCGCGCCGGACGCCTCCAGGCTGGCGATGGCGCCGTCCAGGCGCTCCAGATAGGCGTCGGTGAGCGCCGCGCCCGAAAGGCCCGGGACGAGGGGACGGAAGGTCTGGGGAAAGGGGATGGCGCGGATGTCGGGATGGGCCGGCTCGCGGCCGCCAAGACCGGTCAGGGCCCCGACGAGGTCGTTGTTGCCGTGATAGGTGGCGTCGGTGCACAGGATCCCGCGGCGGCCGGTGGCGAAGCGGGCCAGGCGCAGGGCGTTCTCATTGGCCTCGGTGCCACTGCAGCTGAACACCACGCTTTCGATCTGAGGTCCGTGCAGGGCCACCAGACGTTCGGCGAAGGCGACGATCCCCTCGTGCAGATAGCGGCTGTGGACGTTCAGGGTGGCCTGCTGGCGGGCCATGGCCTCGACGACCCGCGGGTGGGCGTGCCCGACGCAGGGAACGTTGTTGTACATGTCGACGTATCGGCGCCCGTCGGCGTCGAAGAGCGAGACGCCGTCGCCGCGGACGATATTCAGGGGCTGGTCGTAGAACAGCGCCGCCCCCGCCCCCAGGGCCTGGTCGCGGCGCTGTTTCAGGCTGGCGGTCGTCATGGCGGTCGTCTCCGGGGCCGTTCCTGCCGCTCTATAGCCGCAAAAGAAAACGGGCCGGGAAGGACTTTCGTCCCGCCCGGCCACGATCTCTTCAGGTCACGCGCGGCGCGATGGCCCGCGCGCGGCTGCCGTCAGCGGAACTTCATGTTGAAGGTCGCGCCGTAGGTCGTCGGCATGCCGGTGTAGCGGATCAGCACGTCGTTCACGTGGTTGGCCGAGTTCCAGTACCAGGTGTTGCCGACGTTGCGGCCCCAGAACTGCAGGGTCCAGTTGTCGTGGCTGACGCCCAGACGAAGGTCGACCAGCACATAACCCGGCACGGCCAGGGGATCGTTGGCGTGGTTGGTCGGGCAGGGCCCGACCGGGGTGGCCGAGGTGGCGCCCGAGCAGGTCAGGTAGGTGAAGGCCTGCTCGCCCGGGGTGTAACCCGGCAGGGCCGTCGGGCCGGCATAGAACGCCGGGGTCGGCGACCGGTTCACGAAGCCCGTATTCGTCGAGGACACGAAGTTGACGGCGACGCCGGCGAACATCTTGAAGTCGTTGTGAACCACCCAGTCGTACTCGGCGTCAACCGAACCCTGCCACGCCGGAGCGGAAGGGAAGGCCTCGTGGGTGAAGTCCGCATACTGACCGTAGGGGTCGAAGTTGTAGTAGTGGCCGGGGGTGCAGGTGATGTAGCCGGGAATGGCCGGGTTCTTCTGCGCGGGCGGCGGCGAGAAGCCGTCGGTGGCCGAACCGTTGCAGGTGGTGGTCGAGGACGTGTCGACCCGGCTGTACTGGTAGCTGATCGCCGGGGTGATCGTCAGACCCTTGATCCATTCGGGCGAATAGGCGCCCGACAGTTCAAACCCGATGACGTGGGACTGCGGCACATTGACCAGCGCCGGGAGCGCGCCGAACAGCACGTCGGAGACCGAACCCAGGATCTGCTTGTTGCTGTAATCGTAGTAGAAGCCGGCGCCGTTCAGCTGCAGCTGATGGTTGAGCAGGCTCGACTTGAAGCCGACTTCATAGGACAGCAGGCTTTCCTGGACGACGGGCCGGACCTGCTGGATCGTCGCCAGCGCCACGGTCGGGAACGAACCGCCCTTATAGCCCTGGCTGATGTTCACATAGATCAGGTTGTCGGGCGTCACCTTCCAGTTCACGCCCGCCTGCCAGGCCACATTGTGCTGGTTGAGCGTAGCGTAGAACAGGCCGCCGTTGGGTGGCGAGTTGAAGTGGTTCGCCGCCGGCCCGGTGGAGGCGCAGGAACCCGCCGGCGAGAGCACGGCATGGGAATAGTCGCCGCCGGCCAGGGCGCCCTGGAGGATGTAGGCCACCGTGGCCCAGGTCCCGTCGCCGCCGTCGTTGCCGCAAACGCCGCCGAGCTTGTCGGCTTCGGTGTAACGGACGCCGCCGAGGACGGTGACGTTCTCCAGGACCGGATATTCGACGTGGCCGAACACGGCGTAGGTGTTGTTGGTCTGAACGTCGGTGGGCTTGGTCGGGCCGAGCGGGAAGCCGACGGCGGTGCTGAACGGCTGCTGGGTGTCATAGGCGAACAGCGTCGGGCTGGCCGTCGAGGCGTTGTAGGTCTGGAGGAACTGATCCCAGGTGTCGTCGTGCTGGTAGTTGCCGCCGATCGTCCAGGAGCCCTTGTTGTTGAACTTACCCGACAGGCGCAGTTCCTGATAGACGCTGGTGATCTTGCCGTGCTGCAGGGACTGGTAGTCCTGGATCGGCATGCCCGAGCCGTCGATCGCCGCGTGGCGGCTGAAACGCTCGAATGAGGTCATGGAGGTGACCGTCATGTCGCCGCCGAGATCGTAGTCCATCCGCAGAGAGGCGCTGAAGAAGGTGTTGTTCTTGCGGGGCGCCTCGCAGCTGGTGGGCTGGCCGCCCTGGACGACCGTGGAGCCCGGCCCCTGGGATTCATAGACCCCCGGGATGTTGGTGGGGACCAGCGGCCCGGTGGCGGAGATCGCGCCGGTCTGGTTGGCGATCGGGTCATAGGGACTGTTGTTGACGCAGGTGTTCCAGGCCGCGGCCTGGTCGTTGTGCGGCGCCTTGGGATAGTTGGCGATGGTCGGCGAGAGCGGCGAGAGCTGGCTCAGTTCGGCGATCCCGTAGAGCTGGCCCATCTGCGTGAAGCCCTTGTCCAGCCAGGAGTCGACGGACAGCAGGGCCTTGAACCGGTTGGTGGGTTGCCACAGCGCCGAGAACCGACCGTTGAGGAAGTCCTTGCCGCCGATCGACTGGCTGGCGGTCGGGCCGTAGCCGTGCTGCCAGGCGCCGCTCTGGTTGAGACGGCCAGCCAGACGAACCGCCAGTGTGTCGTTGACCGGCACGTTCACGTAGCCGGAGATGTCGCCGTCGTTGAAGCGGCCGTAGCTGGCGTTGAAGCCGGCTTCGAAGTGGTTCACCGGCTTGTTGGCGACGTAGTTGATGGCGCCGCCGGTGGCGTTCTCACCGAACAGGGTGCCCTGCGGGCCCTTCAGCACTTCGACGCGCTGCAGGTCGAGGGTGGCGCCGTTGGTCAGGGCGGAGAAGGGCAGCGGCGCCTCGTCGACATAGACGCTGACGGTCGGGTTACCGGCCAGGGAGGTGTCCTGGAAGCCGACGCCGCGGATGGTGAAGACGTTGGTTCCGTAATAGGTCGGCGTGGCCTGGAAGCCGGGGACGATCTTCTGCAGGTCCTCGGTGTTGGTCACGCCCAGCTTCTGCAGCTTGTCGCCGCTGGCCGCCTGGATCGACATGCCGACGTTCTGGATGCTTTCCTCGCGCTTCTGCGCGGTCACCACCAGTTCGCTGACGGACGTTCCGCCACTGGCGGTCTCGGCGGCGGCGGCGGCGGCGTCAGCCGCCCACACGGGCGCGGACTGCATCGCGAAGATGGCCACAGTGGCCGTGGCGCCAAACAGCGCAAGCTTGCTACGGGACAAGACGTCTCCTCCTCAAGGAGCCCCGAGTTTCCGGGGCCGGTGTCAACTGGAGCCGATCATCCGGAAGCGCGACGTCCGCCAGGGCGCTTGGCTCCGGGCGAATCGGTCGCGCCGACCCAGCCGTCGGCGTTACAACTCCGGATGAGAATAGATCGCGTTATAGGAAGCTGTCCAGCGACGGCGGCGGCCCGAACGGACCAGACCTGCGATCAGCCGCCGACTGACACATATCGGCAACAGATCGGCCCCGCGGATCGGGCTCAGCCCACCTGCCGCAGCAGGGCCTGGGCCTCCAGCACCCGGGCCTTCAGCGGCCCGCGCCATTCGGGCGAGGCGGCGCCGAGCAGAATCAGGGCGTAGCCGTAGCGCGCGGTCGGGGCCAGGCGCGCCGCGCTCACCTCGCCCACCACCCAGTCAAACATCACCGATCTCAGGAGCAGCTCCAGCTGGGTGAGCAGAAGCGCGGGGTCGACGTCCGGCGCGATGGCGCCCGCCCGCGCGGCCTCCAGCAGCAGGCCGCGCCAGAAGGCGTCGCGCTTGGGGTTGAGGATCTCGCCGCGCACGCCGTCGTAGGCGTCGAACAGCGCCGACCAGAGGGTCCGGTAGAAACTGGGATCGCCGATGTAGAATTCGATGGCGATATCGAGGGCGGCGAAGATCTTTTCCAGCGGATCGGCGCCCTGCAGCGTGGAGAAGCGTTCCTGGAACTGGCGGACGTCCTGCAGCACCGCCACGACGATGGCGCGCTTAGAGCCGAACAGATTGTAGGGCGTCGCCAGGCTGACCCCGGCCCGGGCGGCCAGGCCGCGCATGGAGAGACCGGCGTTGCCGGTCTCGCGAATCAGGTCGCGGGCGGCCTGGATGATGAGCCGACGGCGTTCAGCCTTGCCGGCTTCCCGGCGGCTGAGCGGTTCGCTCGCCATCCCCGCCACACGGTTCACGCCTGTCGCCTCCGTCTCTGTGCCGGACCAGCGGAGCGGCTCCGGCCGCCTTGCGCCGTCCCGTGGACTCTCTTCGCCCGGGCGCCCCCCGCCCCGAACGCCCGTTTGCGGCGTTCCCTGTGCCAACACTGTCAGAAGTTTAGAACGTGTTCAAGCATTTGCCCGGCCCGGTCCGGCCGGTCCGCCCCGGCCGCCTTGACGCCCTCGGAAAGCTTAGAACATGTTGCAGCTCAGAAGACGCCGCCGCCCCGACGCGCCGGCCAGCCGGGAGACACGCCATGGACTATGAAGCGATCCGCTATGAGCTGGACGGCCCGGTGCTGACCCTGACGCTGAACCGACCGGACAAGCTCAACGCCTACACCGCCAGGATGGGCGCAGAGCTGGCGCAGGCCTTCGTCGAGGCGGACGCCGACGACGCGGTGCGGGTTGTCATCCTGACCGGCGAGGGCCGCGGCTTCTGCGCCGGGGCCGACCTGTCGGCCGGAGCGGACAGCTTCGACACCAGCGCCGGCGGGGCCGGCTCGACCAACTTCGGCCAGGGCGGCGGCGGCGGGCAGACCCGCGCCGGCGGCGACTTCATCCACGCCATGTTCAACTGCCGCAAGCCGATCATCGCCGCCTTCAACGGTCCGGCCGTCGGGGTGGGGATCACCCTGGCCCTGCCCACCGACATCAAGATCGCCTCGAACCGCGCCCGCTTCGGCTTCGTCTTCGCCCGCCGCGGCCTGGCGCCCGAGGCGGCCAGCGCCTGGTTCCTGCCCCAGCTGGTCGGCCTGACCCAGGCCCTGCGCTGGTGCCTGGAAGGCAAGATGATCGAGGCCGACGAGGCCCTGAAGGCCGGCCTGGTCAGCGAGGTGGTCGAGCCGCAGGACCTGCTCAACCGGGCCCGGGAGATCGCCCTGGGCATCGCCGAGAACACCGCCCCGGTGTCCATCGCCCTGACCCGCCAGCTGCTGTGGCGCTTCGCCTCGGCGCCGGGACCGTTCGACCTGCTGAAGGTCGACGGGCCGTTCGTCCAGGCCCTGGGATCGACCGCCGACGTCAAGGAAGGAGTCAGCGCCTTCCTCGAGAAGCGACCGCCCGCCTTCCCCGGCAAGGTCTCGGCGGACATGCCGCCGGGCTATCCCTGGTGGACGCCGGGAAGCTGAACCCCGAAGGCGCTAGAGGGGGAAGTCGCGGCCCGGGTTGACGCCGGCCTCCTCCAGGAACTTGCGCAGCGCCGCGACGGTATCCTTGGACAAGCTGTGCGGGGTGTCGTGGAGGCTGTGGCTGACGCCGTTGAGCTTGATGGCCAGATGGCCATGGCCGCCGTGGCTGAGTTCCGCCCCGAGTTCCTCCAGCACCGACTTCACCGCCTTGGGGTCGATGTTGCTGCTGATGGGATGGGCGAACAGGGCGTGCAGGGTGACGCGGTGCTTGTGGTTCATCGGACCGGAGCTCGCTGAAACGGACAGGCCCCGTTAGGACGCCGCCCCGGCCGGGGCGTCGTTGACACATGTCAATGGAGGACGGCGCGAGCGTCGGGCTGCGAAGCCGCGGCTAGATCCGGACGTGGATCTTGCGCAAGGGCAGGCCCAGACACTCGGCGAGGCGGCGGTCCTGCTCGGGGGTTGTGTCGCCGATGTCCGGGTTCATCGCCTCCAGGACGAAGCGCCCGAACCCGGCCGGCCAGACGTAGTTGAGATCGTTGAGCGAGGTGGCCGCGCCGCAGCAGGGGGTGGCGACGGCGAGGTCCTCGAAGGCGTTCCCGTAGGCCGTATTCATGGCCTCGTTCCACCAGTCCTCGAGGTCGGCGCCGCAGGCCGGACAGGCCACGCCGGACCAGTTCTCGCCCGGGGCGAAGAACTCCACCTCGTTCTTGAAGGCGACATCGACAGCGTCGGCGGCGGGCGCGAAAGACGCCAGCAAGGCGCGCGCCCGCGCGGCCGCTTCGGGCGAAGGTCGCTGCCAAGGGTCGGCGGGAATGAACTGCAGCCAGCTGTCCGACATCGCCGATCTCCGCTCGCCGCCCCGGCGCGAGGCGCGCCTTCGCCCTATAGTCAGGATTTCGCGACGCCGCACGTCCGATGGCGCGGCCCCTCTGGCGCAATCCGTTCCGCCGGCTATGAAGACGCCGGCCCCGCGCCGTCACGGCGGCGCGCGGATCCTGCACAAAGACAACGCCAAGGGAGAGCAGACCATGATCATGATCGAAGGCTGGGTGCGCATGGACGCCGCCGATATCGACCGCCTGCGGCCGGCCGCGGCGGCGATGATCGCCGCCACGCGCCAGGAGGACGGCTGTTTCGAATACGCCTTCTCCCAGGACCTGGTGGACGCGGGCCTGTTCCGCATCGTCGAGCGCTGGCGCGACGAGGCCGCCCTGGCCGCCCACTTCCAGACCCCGCACATGGCCGCCTTCCAGCAGGCCCTGGGCTCGGCCAACAACCAGGGCGGCTCGGTGAAGGTCTACAAGGCCGAGGTCGACCGCACCCTGATCGGCGACTGACGCCCCGCCGGGGACGGCCGGAGATCTACGACCGATTCTGACGCACGGCCCTTCTACGCCTGGACTCACGTTCAAGCCCAGGAGGAGTCCATGGTCGCTTTCCCCACCCGCCGCGCCCGCCCCCACGCCGCCGCCCGCCGAGCCCGCCCCGCCGGGCGCCTTCGTCCGCCGCCCTCCAGCGCCCTGATCGACGCGGTGCTGGAGTTCGCCGACCTGCGCGACGACATGGGCGGCGGCCGGGTGCTGCTGCGCCTGAGCCCGGCGCGTCTGGCCGAACCCCGGGTGCGCCGGCAGCTGGGCGCCGACGCCGCCCGTCTGGGCGATGTGGCGGTGATCTGGGACGAGCGCGAGGACTGCCTGTTCCGCGTTCTCGATGGCGCCCCGCCGCCCCTGGCGGTGGTCGAGCGCCCGCCGCCTTCCGAGGACGACCAGTTCGTTCTCACCCCGGCCGCCCTGGAATACATCGCCCGGAGCCAGTCGCGCGGGCGGCGCTGAGGCAAGCGTCCGTGCGACGGCCGGCGTCATCCGGTCCGCGTTCCCCAGACCTTGAACCGGACCTCATCGGGCGGCGCGGGCTCGAAGGTGTCCTGCGCGGTGACACGGATGTCTGTAAACCCCGCGTTTTCGAAATCGGCGACGGCCTGGGCCTGGCTGCGCCAGCGGACGCAGGGCGAGCGGCTGTGGTGCTCGGACTGGATCACCTCGTCCCCGCACAGCACCTCATAGCGGTTCTCCTCGTGTTCAAGCTGCTGATCGTGGTCGTAGCGGGTGCGGATCCAACGGCGGAGGATGGCCCCGTCCTGGCCCCAGGGCTTCTCGGCCAGATTGTACCATTCGCTCCACACCATCTGCGGCGGCGTCCGGCGGCCGGGCCAGAGCCTGGAATTGAAGGACGCCACCAGCAGTCCGCCCGGCGTCAGATGGCCGTGGAACCGCCTGAGGGCCGTATCGGCCGCAGTCAGGTCGGTGAGCAGCATGAAGGTGCCGGAGGGAACGAAGATGGTCTCATACCGGCGCGGCAGATCGAGTCGATCCATGTCCTGAAGGTGCAGTCGACCGTCGACGGCGGCGCCCGCCGCGGCGGCCTTGGCCCGGCAGATCGCCAACATCTCGGGCGAGTTGTCGACCCCGTCAATATCGAGACCGTCCGCCAGATAGTCCAGCAGGTGGCGGCCAGTACCGCAGCCGACGTCCAGGGCCGCGCCGCCACGCCCCTGGATGATCGCCCGATAGAACGGCCGGTCAGGCCAGGTCGAATAGTCGCCGCGAAGCAGGTCCCAAGCCTGGGCCATGAGTCCACGATATTCATAGTCCTCGGCCATCACCGGCAGGCTAACATAGTCGCCCGGGCCTGGCGACGCGGATGGACCGGCTTGGCGACAGGGCCGTTCGATGAGATCGTCGCGGCGGATCGCCGGTCGGCGGCCAACGGGGAGAATGCATGACAGGCTGGCTCTCGCCCTATCGGGTGATCGATCTCACCGACGAACGGGGCCTGCTAGCCGGCCAGATGCTGGCCAAGCTCGGCGCCGATGTCATCCAGGTCGAGCCGCCCGGCGGATCGAGCGCCCGGCGCGTCGCGCCCCTGGCCCCTGACGGGGCCTCCTTCTACTGGTCGGCGTTCGCGGCGGGAAAGCGCGGCGTCCGCCTCGATCTGGAGACGGCCGACGGTCGCGCGGCGCTGGACCGGCTGCTGGCGACGGCCGACTTCCTGATCGAATCGGCCGACCCCGGCCGCCGGGCGGCGCTGGGGCTGGACCCCGAGGCCCTGAGGGCGCGCCACCCGCGACTGATCCAGGTGA
>CAIXWN010000131.1 GCA_903923135.1 uncultured Caulobacteraceae bacterium
CAGACGGCCGTCGCGGTCCCCACGGCGTCGATGCCGGCTGAGGCCCACCCGGCGCCGTCGCCCTGGTTGAGCCGCGCGGGCGCTGTGAATTTCTGCGCGATCACCGGTGGGCCGACAACAACGGCCAGCGCGATGGCGGCCGCGAAGACGGCGGGGGCTTTGCATAGGGCGACCATGAACATTCCCATTCTTCCAGACGTGCCTGTACGGCCGCTGACCAATCGCCCGGACGGGGATCTGCGGCATTGGTCGGTTAATTCCGCTCCACGCCGTTCAGGTTCAACGCCATCGCGACGAGGCGAGGCGGATGTCGTCAGGCTATTCCGGCGCCCTGCGCCAGCCCAGGACGCAAAGTCCCAGCATCACCACATTGCCCGCCGCATCCAGCAGGCCGACGGGGGTGAAGATCGGATCGATCCAGGTGAACCACACGTCGAACATCAGGAACGGCGCCAGCGCGACGCCATAGACCAGGAAGGTCAGCCGCGTGAACCGCGAGAAGGCGGCAAACAGGCCCGAGATCATCGCCTGCGATCCAAAACAGGCGACGGTGAAAGGCAGGATCGTCCCGCCCAGGCGGTACTCCGGCCGGAAGGTCAGCGCGATCACCGAGCCCGGCGCCAGCATCGCCCAGCCGCCGAGGATGAAGAATACGGCGGCGATAAACCATTGGATTCGTTTGGCGGTCATACCCGAGCGGCCCCGTTGAAGCGCCTTGACATTAATCCAGACTCGCGGTCCACGCGATAGGGTTCATGCCGCGTCGAGATTGCCCAGCAGGGCGACGACCGGGATGTGCCAGGCCCGGTGGAGTTTCCGGATCTGTTCGAGATTGATCTGGCGCTTGCCGTTGAGCAGATCCGAGGCGCGGGACTTCGATCCCAGAACGGCGGCGAGATCGCCCCGCGAATAGCTGTTCGCCTCCATGATGTGCCGGATGACGGCGACAGGCTCGGCGTCAGGGATCGGATAGTGCTTCGACTCATAGTCCTCGATCAACAGGAATAGAGCGTCGAAGTTTTCCGATTCAGGCGAGCCGGGCTCGGGTTCGTTCTCGAAATAGGGCCGGACGGCGGCCAGCGCCGCTTCATATTCCGCCTCGTTTCGCAATGTCCGGATCTGGCGCAGTTCAATCATCGCGGTCTCCTTCACAGCTTCGCGACATCAAGCGCGTCATATTGGGCATGCGTACCGACAACGGGCCGTCTGCCCAACTGCCACCTTACGCCGCCATCCACGCAAATTGCGTCCACCCAGGTGAAAATTTCCCGCCCGGCGCCTATCTCGAATCAACATCAGTCCGGGAGACACACCCATGCCCAAGCCCATGAAGATCGATTTCGTTTCGGACGTCTCCTGTCCGTGGTGCATCATTGGCCTGGGCGGCCTGGAGCAGGCGCTTGAGCGGGTCGGCGACCTTGTCGAGGCGGACATCCATTTCGAGCCGTTCGAACTCAATCCGGCCATGCCGGCGGAGGGTCAGAACATCGTCGAGCACGTCGCCCAGAAATACGGCTCGACGCCTGAGCAGTCGGCCGCGGCCCGAAAGATGATCCAGGATCGCGCCGCCGAGGTCGGCTTCCGCATGGTGACCAGCGATCAGAGCCGGATCTACAATACCTTCGACGCCCACCGGCTGCTGCATTGGGCAGGCCTCGAAGGCCGCCAGTCGGCACTGAAACACGCCCTGTTCGACGCCTATTTCACCAACGGCGAGAACCCCGGCGATCACGACGTTCTCGTCGCCACCGCCGGGAGGGCCGGCCTCGACGAAGCGACAGCGCGCGAAGTCCCGGTATCCGGCCGCTATGGCGACGACGTGCGGGCTGCCCAGCGCCGTTGGCATGAAGCGGGCATCAACGCCGTGCCGGCGGTGATCATCAACGACAAGTATCTGATCTCCGGCGGTCAGCCGGCGGCCGCCTTCGAACGCGCGCTCCGCACCATCGCCGCCGAAGCCGCATAGACGCGCCAAGATCGGACCGGGGGCGTCCCGCCCCCGCCACCACCGCCATAGCCGGGTCGCAACACCGGGCCGGGACGGCCCGGGTCCGATCTGCCAACGTCGACGCGGCTCGCCGAGGGCCTTTCCGACGCCTCGGCAATTCCGCCCCGCCAAACAGACCACGGACGCCTTCTTGCGGCGCAGCCGCGACAAATCCCATCCACCTCAACGCGGCAGGGGGAGGAAGCCCTTCGTGCCCTTCGTGACTTCGTGGTGCGCTTCCCTTTTCACCCCGCCATGTACCGGTCGATCGTCTGGTGCAGATGCCGGATCCGCACCTCCTGATAGTCCCCCAACGTCTGCCCGCGCTTCTTGGCCGCCACGAAGCCGCGGTACTGCATTTCCAGGTTGCCGGTGTCCTGGTCGTAGACCGCGCCCAGGCCCGGATTCATCCCCGGAACCGAGGCATAGGAGTCCTGCGCCGCGACCCGATGCGCCAAAGGCGCCGGCGGCGCCTCCGCGCCCTCAGGCAAAGGCTGCAGGAA
>CAIXWN010000132.1 GCA_903923135.1 uncultured Caulobacteraceae bacterium
CCTGGGCGTCTCCGGGGCCGACGGCGACGACCTGGCCGCCGCCGCCGCGGCCCTGCCGGCCACCCGCCCCGACCGGGTCCTGCGCCGCGATCTGCGCGGCCGCGACACCGCCCTGCTGATCTACACCAGCGGCACCACCGGCCTGCCCAAGGCCGCCCGCATCACCCATGTGCGCGCCGGCCTCTATATGCGCGGCTTCGCCGGGGCCACCGGGGCGCGGCCGGACGACCGCATCTATGTCACCCTGCCGCTCTATCACGCCACCGGCGGCCTGTGCGCCATGGGCGCGGCCCTGCTCAACGGCGCCTGCGTGTCGCTGCGGGTGGGCTTCTCCGCCAGCCACTTCTGGGACGACATCGTCGCCGAGGGCGCCACCATGTTCGTCTATATCGGCGAGCTGTGCCGCTATCTGGCCAACCAGCCCGCGCGCCCGGCCGAGCGGGCCCACCGCCTGCGCCTGGCCTTCGGCAACGGCCTGGGCCGCGACGTCTGGGCCGCCCTCGAGGACCGCTTCGGCGTGCCGCGCGTGCTGGAATTCTACGGCGCCACCGAGGGCAACGTGTCGCTGTTCAACTTCGACGGCCGGCGCGGCGCCCTGGGTCGGGTGGCGCCCTATCTGGGCTCGCTGTTCAACGTCGCCCTGGCCCGCTTCGACCCCGAGACCCAGGCGCCGGTGCGCGGCCCGGACGGCCGCTGCGTGCGCGCCGCCCCGGGCGAGGTGGGCGAGTGCCTGGGCGGCATCGCCGCCGGCGCCCGCAGCGAATATGCCGGCTATGTCGACAAGGCCGCCAGCGACAGCAAGGTGCTGCGCGACGCCTTCGCCCCGGGCGACCGCTGGTTCCTCACCGGCGATCTGATGACCCGCGACGCCGACGGCTATTTCTATTTCGTCGACCGGGTGGGCGACACCTTCCGCTGGAAGGGCGAGAACGTCTCCACCTCCGAGGTGGCCGCCGCCCTGCTGGCCTGTCCGGGGGTGAAGGAGGCGGTGGTCTACGGCGTCGCCGTGCCGCGCCAGGACGGCCGCGCCGGCATGGCCGCCCTGGTGGTCGACGCCAGCTTCGATCCGGCCGCCCTGGGCGCGCCCCTGGCGGCGGCCCTGCCGGCCTACGCCCGGCCGCTGTTCCTGCGCCTCACCCCGGCGCTCACCACCACCGGCACCTTCAAGCCCCGCAGGCTCGATCTGGTCGCCCAGGGCTTCGACCCCGCCCGCGCCCCCGACCGGCTGTTCCTCAACGACCGCGACCACGGCTTCATCCCCCTCGACGCCGCCCTGTACGCGCGCCTCCTCTCCGGCGAGGTGCGGGTGTGAGGGGGGAGGGGCTCCGCCATATCGCCCGGATATCGGGGATGTCGTCAGAGACCAGGGTTACGGTGACAGTGCACTCTATCCCGGCTTTCGCCAGATCGCCTTGTGAGCGCCTTCAATTTCGCTGATGACTCGCGGAGGGTGAATAGAATGCACTGTCACCATAGTCCCGCCCTCGGCTCCTTGGTGCCAGGAGCAGGCGAGACGGGGGTGACGGAAGTGGCCGGTGGCGCATACGGGGCATGGGCCTTCGCGAAACAGGGCGACAAAACTGGCGATGCCGTGGGGGAGCTCTATAAGCAATTCAAGAGTGTGGCGAAGACAGAAATATTGAATATGCAAGCGAGATCATCCGCTTTCATCTAGAATTCTTATTTCAACCCCCGGTTCTGGTCGAAAATACTATCAACTCATTAAATTTGTTTGGGCTTGGAATGAAATAGAAATGATACATGGAGAAGAAAATATTTTAATTAGATTAAATGTAACCAAGGTGTTTGCATATTTCGCGGTGGTGACGGTGGGATCGATTTGGACAATAAACTACCCGTTCTCCACGTATGGATCCTTAAATTCGTTTTTCGCACACGACAGATATGCGTTAGAGTGGCCCGTTGTTGCAGCGATATCCTCCTATTTTTTCTTCACTGGAATAATTCTTTTCCTCCGTGTCATATTCTGGCGGAGAATAGGATTGTATACTAAAGACGGGAGCCTAATTTTTCTCTTTTCCCCAATTTTTAAAATAGTTGC
>CAIXWN010000133.1 GCA_903923135.1 uncultured Caulobacteraceae bacterium
CATGATTTCGTAGTTGTTTATCCACGAGGGCCTTCCGCTCAAGCGGGCGAGTTTCTGCATCCACTCTCCGACAAGGTCGCCCTCGCCTTCCGCCGTCAGGCCCGCCGCGCCGCCGGCCCGGCCGCCGGCGTGGGCGCGGACGAGGGGCCGGGGAAAAAGGTTGTTGAGCGCCTGCACCGCGTCCCAGGTGGCGCGATAGCCCAGGCCGATCTCCTCGCCGGCGGCGGTGATCGAGCCGCGGCGGGCGATGGCCTCGAGCAGGCGCAGGCGGTCCTCGCCGGTGCGGGTCACGCCGCCGAGGCGCAGGGTGGCGGCGGTTCCGCTCATCGGGACTGGACCGGCGGGCTCATGCGTCCGGAGTCATCCGGACTGCGCCGTCTGTCAATGCGCCGCGGCGGCCGGGGCGCCGCGGCCGCCGGCCTCGGGGTTCCAGTCGGGGCGGGCGGCGGCCACGGTGTCGATGACCACCCGGCGGGCGGTCAGGCGCACGCGCTGTCCGGCCTCGAAGGCGCCGGCCGCGGCCTCGGAAAGCTCGGCCACCAGACGGTGACCGCTGAGCGCCTGGCACTCGACGAGGCGGAGCGAGCCGCGGCCGCGGATCTCGACGATGCGCACCGGCAGGCCCTCGGCGTGGGGGCCGGCGTCGAGCCGGGTGTCTTCCGGCCGGAACAGGGCCGTGGCGCGGCCATCGGCGGCGCCGGCGGGGCTGATCACCGGAGCGACGAACCCCTCGAAGCGCGCCGCGCCGGCGGTCACCTCGCAGGGCAGGCGATTGGTCTCGCCCAGGAAGGTGAACACGAAGGGCGAGGCCGGGGCGGTGTCGAGTTCGGCCGGCGAGCCGATCTGCTCGATGCGACCCTGGTTCATCAGCACCACGCGGTCGGCCAGGGCCATGGCCTCCTCCTGGTCGTGGGTGACCAGAATGGTGGTGACCCCGGTGGCGTCGTGGATGCGGCGCAGCTCGCCGCGCAGCTCCTTGCGAACCTTGGCGTCGAGGGCGCCGAAGGGCTCGTCGAGCAGCAGCAGCTGCGGCTCGACGGCCAGGGCGCGGGCCACGGCGACGCGCTGGCGCTGGCCGCCGGAGAGCTGCGCCGGATAGCGGTCGCCCAGGCCCTCGATCTGGGTGAGGGCCAGAAGCTCGCTCACTCGGGCCTGGATGGCGGCGCGCGACGGACGGGTGGCGCGCGGGCGCACCTCCAGGCCGAAGGCGATGTTGCGGGCCACGGTCATGTGGCGGAACAGGGCGTACTGCTGGAAGACCAGGCCGATGCGCCGTTCGCGGGCGCTCAGGGCGAGGAAGTCGACGCCATTGAGGAAGACGCAGCCGTGATCGGGGCGGTCGAGCCCCGCCAGAACGCGCAGCAGGGTGGTCTTGCCCGAGCCGGACGGCCCCAGCAGGGAGATGAACTCGCCGTCGCGCACGTCCAGGGAAATGCCGGTGAGGGCCGGGAAGCGGCCGAACTGCTTGTAGACGCCATCGATCGTCAGGGTCATGGGATCGCAAGCTCCTGAGCGGGTTTGACGGCCTGGCCGGCCCGGATCAGCTGTTCCAGGACGGTCTTGGCGACCAGGGTGACCACGGCGAGGCCGGCGAGCAGGGTGGCGGCCGAGAAGGCCCCGACGAAGTCATAGTCGTTATACAGCGCCTCGACGTGCAGGGGCAGGGTCTCGGTCAGGCCGCGGATATGGCCGGAAACCACCGAGACGGCGCCGAACTCGCCCATGGCGCGGGCGTTGCACAGCAGAACCCCGTGCAGCAGGGCCCAGCGGATGTTGGGCAGGGTGACCCGTCGGAACACCGTCCATCCGCCCGCGCCCAGGGTTGTGGCGGCCAGCTCCTCGTCGGCGCCCTGCTCGGTCATCAGCGGGATCAGTTCGCGGGCGATCAGCGGCACGGTGACCAGGATGGTGCCCAGGATGATGCCCGGAACGGCGAAGATCACCTTGACGCCGGCCACCTCGAGCAGCGGGCCGAACCAGCCCCGGGCGCCGAACAGCAGCACCCAGACAAGGCCGGCGACCACCGGCGACATGGAGAGCGGCAGATCGATCAGGGTCAGCAGGGCCGCCTTGCCGCGGAATTCGAAGCGGGCGATCGACCAGGCGGCGGCCAGGCCGAAGGCGGCGTTGAGCGGCACGGCGATGGCCGCCACCAGCAGGGTCAGGCGGATGGAGGCCAGGGCGTCGGGCTCGCGGAAGGCGGCGAGGAAGGCGTCCAGCCCCTTGCCGAACGCCTCGACGACCACCGTGGCCAGCGGCGCGCCGATGATCAGAGCCAGCCAGGCCAGGGCCAGGGTGACCAGGATGACCGCCGTGGGACTGTTAACCCGGCGGTGTTCGAGGCCGCGGGGGATCATCGGGAGCCTCGCCGCGACAGCGCCACCTGGATCGAATTGACCGCGACCAGCACGATCAGCGACACCGCCAGCATGGCCAGCCCCACCGAGGCGGCGCCGGCGTAGTCATAGCCCTCGAGCCGGGTGACGATGACCAGGGGCGCGATCTCCGAGACGCCGGGCATGTTGCCGGCGATGAAGATCACCGAGCCGTACTCCCCCGCCCCGCGCGCGAAGGCCAGGGCGAAGCCGGTGAGCAGGGCCGGGGTCAGGGCGGGCAGGATCACCCGCGAGAAGGTCTGCAGCGGCCGCGCGCCGAGAGTTTGGGCGGCCTCCTCGAGGCTGGCGTCGAGATCCTCGAGAACCGGTTGAACGGCGCGCACCACGAAGGGCAGGCCCACGGCCAGCAGGGCGACGAAGACGCCAACCGGGGTGTAGGCCACCTTCAGCCCGACGGGCTGAAGCAGCGAGCCGATCCAGCCGCCCGGGCTGTAGAGGGTGGCCAGGGCGATGCCGGCCACGGCGGTGGGCAGGGCGAAGGGCAGATCGACCAGGGCGTCGACGACGCCGCGGCCCGGAAAGTCGTAGCGGGTGAGGACCCAGGCGATGAGCAGGCCCGTGAGCACATTGACCACCGCCGCCCCCGCCGCGGCGAGGAAGCTCAGGCGCAGGGCGGCCAGGGTGCGCGGCTGCAGGATGGCGTCAACGACACCGCCGAGGCCATGCTCCCACGGCCGAGCAGCCAGTGCGGCCAGCGGCAGCAGGATGATCAGGCCGACATAGAGCAGGGTGAAGCCGAAGGCTCCGCCAAAGCCCGGCAGGGCGCTGTGCTCACGCCAGGACCGGCGGGCGGGCTTGAGGGGCGCCGGCGCGAAGGCCGCGTCGAGAGCGACCACGTCAGCCCGGCTGGTAGATCTTGTCGAAGGAGCCGCCGTCAGCGAAATTCTTGGCCTGCGCCGCCTGCCAGCCGCCGAACTTGGCGATGGTGATCAGGTCGAGGGCCGGGAACTTGTCGGCGTAGCGGGCCTGAACGGCGCGGCTGCGGGCGCGGAAGTGGTGGCGCGCGGCCATGTCCTGGGCCGGTTCGGTGAACAGCAGCTTCAGATAGGCCTCGGCGGCGCGGCGGGTGCCATGCTTGTCGACCACCTTGTCGACCACCGCCACCGGCGGCTCGGCGAGGATGCTCATCGACGGGCGGACGATGTCGAACTTGCCCGGACCCACCTCGTCGATGGCCAGCAGGGCCTCGTTCTCCCAGCCCAGCAGGACATCGCCGATGCCGCGCTGGACGAAGGTGGTTGTCGAACCGCGGGCGCCGGTGTCGAGCACCGGCACGTTCTTGTAGAGGCCTTTGACGAAGCCCAGCGCCCGGGTCTCGTCGCCGCCGTTGTGGCGGGTGGCGAAGCCGAGGGCCGCCAGATAGGCCCAGCGCGCGCCGCCGGAGGTCTTGGGGTTGGGGGTGATCACCTGCACGCCCGGCCGCACGAGGTCGAGCCAGTCATGGATGCCCTTGGGATTACCCTTGCGGACCAGGAAGACGATCGTCGAGGTGTAGGGGGCGCTGTTGAACGGCAGGCGCGACTGCCACTTCGGGTCGATCAGACCACGCTGGGCGATGGCGTCGATGTCATAGGCCAGGGCCAGGGTGACCACGTCGGCCTCGAGCCCGTCGACCACGGCGCGGGCCTGCTTGCCCGACCCGTCGTGCGACTGGCGGACGCTGACATCGCCGCCGCCGTGCTTCTTCCAGTCGGCGGCGAAAAGGCCATTGAAGTCCTTATAGAACTCCCGGGTGGGATCGTAGCTGGCGTTGAGCAGGGCCACTGGCGGCGCGGCGGCGCGGACCAGGCCGGGCGTCATCAGGGCGGCGGCGCCGGAGGCGGCCAGCAGGCCACGGCGGGACAGATCGGCGGACATTTCGGGACCCTCGTTGAACGGGGCGGAACCTAGGGCCCGAATCCGGAGCCCGACAGGCACTTTTTCTTTCGTCCCGGCCCGATCCCCTATCGTTAGTTTTTCTAAATCCAGACTTCAGTTTTCCTCCAGAAATACTCATTTGATTCAAGTCCTTGCGGGAAGCGACCGGCGGCGCCTATTTGCCGCGGGGCCAAAGTCCGACTACGAGACAGCCATGTCCGATCACCCCACAGTCGCCGTCATCGGCGCCGGCTTCAGCGGTCTTCTCACCGCCCTGCGCCTGCTGCTGGCGCCGGAGGGGCCGCGCGTGGTGCTGCTGGAAAAGGGCCCGCGCTTCGGCCGCGGCGCCGCCTATTCCACCGCCAACCCGAACCATCTTCTGAACGTGCGGGCCACCAACATGTCGGCGCTGGTAGAGCAGCCGTCGCACTTTCTCGACTGGCTGGGCCAGGCCGGCGTGGCAGCGCCTGACCGTGTGTTCGTCACTCGCGACCGATATGGCCAGTACCTGCAGTCGCTGCTGCGCGAGGCGACCGCCGACACGGCCTCGGGGCGGCTCACGCTCGAACATGACGGCGTGGTGGACGTCACGAGGGCGGGGGATCAGTGGCGCGTACGCCTGGCCATGGGCAGGGAGATCCTCGCGGACGCCGTGGTTCTGGCGCTGGGAAACCTGCCGCCGACGCCGCTGGAGGGCATGGATCCCGCCCTGCTGACCTCGGAACGCTATGTGGCCGACCCCTGGGCCTGGCGCGGTCTGGGCGGAGCGGCGCCCGGCGAGGTGCTGCTCATCGGCGCCGGCCTCACCGCCGTGGACGTGGCCCTGTCGATCAACGAGGCCCAGCCGAACACTCGCATGCTGGCGCTGTCCCGGCATGGCCTGTCGCCGCGCAGCCACGGCGAGACCCTGCCGGCGACGGCCGGCGCGGGGGCGCCGACAGGATCGCCCCTGGCGGTGCTGGTCGAGGTGCGCCGCCGGGCCCAGGTCGACTGGCGCGGCGCGATCGACAGCCTGCGCCCCCATGTCCAGGCGATCTGGCGCGGCTGGTCGCTGAAGGAACGCCGGCAGTTCCTGCGCCATCTTCAGGTCTGGTGGAACATCTGCCGTCACCGCCTGGCGCCGGAAGTGGCCGGACAGGTGGAGAACTTCCGCCAGACGGGATTGTTCACGGTCAGGGCCGGGCGCATCCGCAGCCTGACCTTGCAGCCGGACGGCGTCGACGTCGTCTGGACGCCGCGCGGCGGGACCGGGCCGCAGACCCGGCGAGTGGGCCAGGTGATCAACTGCACCGGGCCGCGCGGCGACATGGCCCAGTCGGGCGATCCGCTGATCGCCGGTCTGCTGCGGGCCGGGCTGGTGAGGCCGGACGCCTGCAGCCTGGGCGTCGACGTCGACGCCCGCTCGCGGGTGCTGGGCGCCTCGGGCGAGGCCAACGACAGCCTGTTCGCCGTGGGCCCGCTGACCCGCGGCCAGTTCTACGAGATCACCTCGGTGCCCGACATCCGCCTGCAGGCGGCCGACTGCGCCGATTCCATCCTCAACATGCTGGCGGTGAAGAGCCGGGCGGCCGGCGAGGGGCCGGGCGGCATGTCCAGCGCCGAACGGCTGGCCGACGATCTGGCCGCCTTCATCGAGGATTCCATCGCCGAGCTGGACGTCGAACTGGGCTCGCTGAAGTTCGCCCGCCGGGTTCGGAGCGCCTGGGAGCTGCGCGGCCGTCGCGCCGCCCTGGGCGAGATCGCCCTGTGGCTGGACGAGCGGCGCACGCGCACCACGCCGAGGTTGTGAAGCGCGTTCCGAACGGTGGGACCCAGTTTTCGGAACGCGCGAAAGCAAGGAAGACCAGAGCCGCGTTTGGACCCCGTCGAAGCGCGGCTATTGTGTCGCCAGGGTCTCCTCCTCCGCCTCCACCGGCCGGCCGGACATCCGCGAGGCGAAAGGCAGGCAGGCAAGGGCCAGGACGGTCAGCACGGCCATCAGCCGCCAGGCCTCGTTGATCGCCTGCACCAGGGCCAGGTGGTCGACCATGGGTTTCAGATAGGCGGCGGTGGCGACATCCACCGGGCCGCGGCCATGGGCGAGGAAGAGATCCATCGGGATGCCAACGGCGCGGGCCGTGGCCGCGTCGCCGGCCTCCAGACGCCGCACGATGGCGCGACCGAGCGCCGGCCCTCGGCCGTAGATCACCGTATCGATCAGGGCGATGCCGATGGCCCCGCCGAGGTTGCGCATCAGATTGAACAGGCCGCTTGCGTCGGGCACCTCGGCCGGCGCCAGGCGCCCCAGGGCCAGGCGGGTAGGCGGCAGCAGGCAGAACATGATGGCCGCGCCGCGCACTACCTGCGGACCGGCCATCTGGGAAAAGTCGGTGTCGCCGGTCTGGAAGCCACTGAGCCCCAGTCCCAGGGCGAACAGGGCGAAGCCGAAGGCCGACAGCAGACGAGCGTCGACGCGGCGCTCCAGGGCCACGGCGAGAGGGGCGGTGAGCAGCTGGGCGACGCCCGTGACCAGCATGATGCGACCGATCTCAAGCGCGTCGTGGCCGCGGACGAAGGCGAGGAACACCGGCATCAGATAGACCGAGCCGAACAGGCCCGCGCCAAGGACGAAGCTGAGCGTCGAGCCGATGGCGAAGTCGCGCCGGGCCAGGGTGCGCAACTCGACGACCGGATGGGCGGCGCTCAGGGAGCGACGGACGAACAGCGCCCCGGCGCCGGCGCTGGCGGCGAGCAGGCCGAGCACCGGGGCCGATCCCCAGCCCCGTTCGGGAGCGGTCTTCAGGGCGATCTCCAGGGCTGCGAGGGCGGCCGCCATCAGCGCCAGGCCCGGGATGTCGAGCCGCCTCGCCTCGCCGGGCATGGCGGCCTCCACCGGCAAAAGTCGGATGGCCCCCAGGGCGCAGACGATCCCCGGCGCCACATTGATCAGGAACAGCCAGTGCCAGCTGTAGGCGTGGGTGATCCAGCCGCCCACCACCGGCCCGACGGTGGGCGCTAGCACCGCCAGCACCCCGGCGATGGTGGTGGCCACCCCCTGCCGGCGCGGCGGAAACAGCAGGAACACCGCCGAGAACACCGACGGGATCAGGGTTCCGCCGGAAAACCCCTGCAGCACCCGCCAGGCCACAAGGGCGGTGAAGCCGTGGCTGGCCGCACAGCCGAGCGAGGCCAGGGTGAAGACGCTGATCGCCGCGACGAACAGCCAGCGCATGGTCATCAGGCGGGTGAGAAAGCCGGTCAGGGGAATGGCGATGACCTCGGCGATCAGATAGGCGGTCTGCACCCAGCTGATCTGGTCGGGGCGGACGGCCAGGGCCTGCTGGATCGTCGGGATCGAGGTGGCCACCACCTGCACGTCGAGGATGGCCATGAACATGCCCACCGACATGATGGCGAATCCCGGCCAGGGTGATCCCCGACGGGCGGCCCCGTCGTATGATGCAGACGTCATCAAGCCCCTCGCGACCCGCCGGCCGGCCGCGGCGCGCCGGTCCATCATGCTGTCATAGCGGAACGCGCCGGCCCGCGCGTCGTTCAACCCCTGTCGGCCGCGCCGGCCGAATTCGTCAGGAAGCCTGAATGTCGCTGAACCACGCTCCGCCGCCCGTTCCCCGCCTGGCGGCCCTGGCCACGGCGACGCCGCCGTTCGACCTGGCGCAGGAGGCGGTGGCCCGCCGGGCCGGGGCGATCTTCGCGGCGGAGAGCAGCGGCGTCCAGCGGCCCTCGCCGATCTATCGCAACGCCCGCATCGAGCATCGCCAGGCCTGCGTGCCGCTGGAGTGGTTCGACGAAACCCACGGATTCGCCGAGCGCAACGGTCTGTTCCTCGAGCACGCCACGGCGCTGCTGAGCGAGGCCGCCGGCCGCGCCCTGGCCGAGGCCGGTCTGGGCGCGGACGAGATCGACACCATCGTCACGGTCTGCTCCTCCGGCATCGCCACGCCCGGCCTGGACGCCCGCGTCATGGAGACCCTCGGCTTCCGCCGCGACGTGCAGCGCCTGCCGGTGTTCGGCCTGGGCTGCGCAGGCGGGGTGATCGGCCTGGCGCGGGCCGCGGCCATGGCCCGGGCGGCGCCGGACTCGCACGTGCTGCTGCTGGTGGTCGAACTGTGCAGCCTGACCTTCCGTCGGCAGGACCACTCGAAGAGCAACATGGTGGCCACGGCCCTGTTCGGCGACGGCGCCGCCGCGGCGGTGATCACCTGCCGGACCGACACGGTGAGCCCCGCGGCCCCGCGGCTGGGCCCCTGGGGCGAGCACACCTGGCCGGGCAGCCTGGACGTCATGGGCTGGGAGGTGGCCGACGACGGGCTCAAGGTGGTGTTCTCGCGCGACATTCCCACCCTGGTGCGCGACGACCTGCGGCCGGTGGTCGACGCCTTCATGGCCCGCCATAAGCTGCGCCTGGCCGATATCGACGAATACGTCTGCCATCCGGGCGGCGCGAAGGTGGTCGACGCCCTGGAGGACTGCTTCGACCTGGACCGCGGCGCCCTGGGTCACGCCCGCGACACCCTGCGCGACCACGGCAACATGTCGGCGGCGACAGTGCTGTTCGTGCTGCGCGCCTCGCTGGACGCTGGCGGCGGCGGGCGGCGGCTGATGACAACCCTGGGCCCCGGCTTCACCGCCGCGATGCTGGTGATCGACGCCTGATGGCGTTCCTGGCCGCGGCCCCGCTGGTCTGGATCCTGGCCCTGGTGGCAGCCCAGCGCCTGGGCGAACTGGTGCTGGCCTCGGCCAACACCCGCCGCCTGATGGCCCGGGGGGCCCGCGAGATCGGCCGTGGCCACTATCCGCTTTTTGTGCTGCTGCACGCCTCCTGGCTGGTCGCCATCGCCGGTACGACGCCGATGCACACCCGGCCGTCCTGGCCGCTGATCGGGGTGTTCGTCATCCTGCAGCTGCTGCGGCTGTGGGTGATCGCCACCCTGGGGCCCTACTGGACGACGCGGGTGATCACCCTGGACGACGCGCCGGTGGTGCGCCGGGGGCCCTACCGCTTCCTGCGGCATCCCAACTACTGGGTGGTGGCCGGCGAGATCGCCGTCCTGCCGCTGGCCTTTCACAATTGGCCGGTGGCGGCGGTTTGGTCTGTCCTGAACGCGCTGCTCCTGCGCCACCGCATCGGTGTGGAGACCGCCGCCCTGGCGCCGCGCCGGGTCGGCGGCCAATCGCGGGCCGTGGGGGGAACGGACGGCTCCGGCGGGGATTAGCTCTGAGGGGCCCCTTCAAGGAGACGACCATGACCGACAAGACCCCGCCCAAAAACGACGGTTCACAGCCCGGCGTGATGGGCGACTGGACCGAGGAACAGAACCTGGGTCAGACGGGCGATCCGAGCGCCCGCATCACCGAAGCCGACGTCAAGGCCGCATTCGGCAAGCCCGGCGCCGCCAAACCGGCCGCCAAGACCCCGGGCTGAGTGCGGCCCTACTGCACCGTCGCCGAGCGCAGGCGGTCGATCTGGCTGAAACAGCCGTTGTCCAGCAGCACGCCGGTGAGGCCCTTCAGGCCCGTCGCCGGCGGGGCGACGGCGCGCAGGGTCACGATGACGGTGGACTGATCGTCGAGATCGACATCGTAGCTCTCCCCGGCGACGGCGGGCAGGCCCGCGGGCCAGTCGGCCGACTCGGCGCCGGCGGGCCAGTCGACGGGGCGGGACTCGTCGGTGCGTGTGCGGTGGATGCGCACCGGCGTGCCGCCCTCGGCGCCCGACCGCCAGAGGACCGGCGGCGCGCCGGCCACAGTGCACATCACGCCGCTGTCGGAAGCGTCCAGCTGCCAGAGGCCGGCCGGCGCCTTCGGCTGCAGCTCGAAGCCCCGGGTGGCGGCGATGCCCGGACGCACCTGCTGGGCCTTAAGAAACAGCTGGATCATCTGGTCGCGCACCTTCGGATCCACATGGCCGGCGACGATGGTGGCCGGCCCGGTGACCACGTGCGACCCGGCGCCGTCGAGAAGTTCAAGTTGGTCGCCGGCCTTCAGGGCCAGAACCTTGGTGGCCGGCAGGACGGTCCCCTGAGGATAGGCGCCGGCCGACGGACCGCGGGCGAACAGCACCACCACCTGGGCGGACGCGCCGCCGGCGAAGACCAGGGCGGCGGCGGCGAGGGCCACGGCAATCTTGGAACGCAGTGACATCAATCGGTCTCCCCTCCATCAGCCCCGGACCGTGTATAGCCGGTCGCGGGCCCGAGGTTTAGCCCCCCGCCGCCGAAGGCCGGGCGCCGGCGATCAGATCCCGCACTTCGTGCAGGGACTCCTTCACCGCAACGCACAGCGAGCGCATCTCGTCGGTCGCCTCCAGCAGGTCGGGCACCATGATGGTCATCATGCCGGCGGCGTGGGCGGCGCGAACGCCATTATGGGAATCCTCGAGAGCCAGGCAGGCCGCCGGAGCCACGCCCAGCCGCCGCGCGGCGGTGAGGAAGGGATCGGGCGCGGGCTTGCCGCGCGCGTAGTCGCCGGCGGCGACGATGGCCTGGAAGCGCGGGAACAGGCCGCTGGGACCCAGCTGGCGGGCCACGGTGGCGTGGCCGGACGAGGTGGCCACGGCGCGCGGGATCCCGGCGGCCTCCAGATCGTCCATCAGCTCCATCACGCCGGCCTTGACCGTCACCCCCACCTCGATACGGGCATGGGCCAGGGCCCAGGCGTCGGCGATCCACGGGTCGTAGTCGAAGTCCGGTCCGAAGTGCGCCATGGCCACCGCGCGGCTGCCGTCGTGCTGCAGGCCGACCATGCGCAGGAACACCTCCAGGGGCAGGTGGACCCCGCGACGGCGGCTGGCCTCAATCATCACGTCGCGAAACATCGATTCGCTGTCGACGAGCAGACCGTCCATGTCGAAGACCACCGCCTCGACCGGGCGCGGCAGGGTCACGCGAACGCGTCCGCGCCGTAGCCCTGAAAATACAGCAGGGCGGTCAGGTCGGCGTGGTCGACGCGGGCGTCGGCGCGGGCCGCGACGATCGGCTTGGCGCGCCAGGCGACGCCAAGGCCTGCGGCCTCGATCATCGCCAGGTCGTTGGCGCCGTCGCCCACGGCGAGGGTCTCGCTCAGGTCGACGCCGAGCGCCGCCGCCTCCTCCTTCAGGGCTGTCAGCTTGGCCTCGCGGCCGAGAATCGGCAGGCCGACGGCGCCGGTGAGGCGCGCGCCGTCGTCGATCAGCCGGTTGGCCCGGTTGGCGGCGAAACCCGCCGCCGCCGCCACTCGCGAGGTGAAGAAATCGAAGCCGCCCGAGACCAGCACGCAGCGCGCGCCGTGCGCGGCCATGGTGCGGGCCAGAGTCGCGGCGCCGGGGTTGAGTCGCACGCGCTCGTCGTAGGTCTGCTGCAGGGCGGCCAGATCGAGGCCCGCCAGGCGCGACACCCGTTCGGTGAGGGCCGCCTCGAAGGGCAGTTCGCCGGCCATGGCCCGCTCCGTGATCGCGGCGATCTGCGCCTTCACGCCGGCGAAGTCGGCCAGTTCGTCCAGGCATTCGCAGCTGATGATGGTCGAATCCATGTCGGCCAGCAGCAGGCGCTTGCGCCGCCCCTCGGCCGGCTGGACGCAGAAGTCGGCGGCCTCGCCGGAAACGGCGGCGCCGACACGGGCGCGCAGGGCGGCGACCTCTCCGCCATCGATGAACACATCCGCCGCCCCGTCGCCGAGAATGTGGGTGTGGTCGATGGCGCGGCCCGTCCCGGCCACCGCCTCGAGGGCCAGGCACAGGGCGTCCTGCAGGGCGTGATGGTCGCGGGCGACGAGGGTGAGGACGAGGCGCATGGGCGGCCCCGCATCTGGCCGATCCGCCGCCCGAGGGCAAGGCGCAATCGGCGCGGGCCAGGCAGGGTTGCGCGGCCGGGCGGGGCAAGGCATGAGGCCCCCTCACGCGCCGCCAAGAGCGCGATACGCTCACGGAGGACTCCCCCTTGACCGAGGCCATTCTCGAACCCGACCTGCCGATCATCGATCCCCACCATCACCTCTGGGACCGGTCGGCCGGAAACACCGGCGATCTGCCGCCGCCGAAGCACGGCTTCGAGGCCATGCTGCGCATGGTTCCCCGCTATCTGTTCGACGAGCTTCTGGCCGACATGCGGCGCGGTCACAATGTGATCGCCACGGTCTATATGGAGTGCGGCGCCATGTACCGGCAGGACGCCGAACCGGCGTTCCGCTGCGTGGGCGAGACCGAGTTCGTGCGCGGCGTCGCGGCGATGAGCGCCAGCGGGATCTATGGCGACGTGCGCGCCTGCGCCGGCATTGTCGGCCACGCCGATCTGACGCTGGGCGCCGGCGTGAGGGCGGTGCTGGAGGCGCAGATCGAGGCCGGCGGCGGGCTGTTCAAGGGCATCCGACACAGCGCCTCGTCCGATCCCGATCCCGACGTCCTGGGCCCCCTGGCCCGCCGCGAGCCCGGTCTCTATCGCTCGGCGCGCTTCCGCGAGGGCTTCGCCCAGCTGGCCCCGCTGGGGCTGTCGTTCGACGCGTGGCTCCTGGAGCCGCAGCTGGGCGACCTGATCGAGCTGGCCCGCGCCTTTCCGGAGACCACCATCGTGGTCGATCACGTGGGCACGCCGCTGGGCATCGGCGTCTATCGCGGTCGGCGCGCGGAGCGGTTCGCCCCCTGGCTGGACAGCATTCGCGCCCTGGCGGCCCTGCCGAACGTTCAGGTGAAACTGGGCGGCCTGGCCATGGTCTTTCCCGGCTTCGATTCCTACATGGCAGAGCCGGCGGCCGGTTCGCCCGAGCTGGCCGCGGAGTGGCGGCCCTATGTCGACGCCTGCATCCAGAGCTTCGGCCCGACCCGCTGCATGTTCGAGAGCAATTTCCCTGTCGACCGGGGGACCTGCGCCTATGACGTGCTGTGGAACGCCTTCAAGATCCTCAGCCAGGGCTATTCGGCCGAGGAGAAGACCGCCCTGTTCAGCGACACCGCCCGACGGGTCTACCGACTGGCCGTCTAAGCCCCACCCCATGACCGCCCGCCCCGTCGGGGCAGGCCAAACCGACACCGATCGTTCAGGAGTACGAGATGCACTATACGGAACTGAAGAAGGCCTGGGGCGAGCTGACCGCCCCCGGCGCGCCGTTCGAGATCGCCACCGTCGAGGTGCGCGGCGTGCCGATCCGCACCTACAAGAACGCGCCGCCGACGGTGCGCGAGCTGTGGCTGGCCTCGGCGCAGTTCGCCGACCGCGAGTATATGGTCTACGAGAACGAGCGGATCACCTACGCCGAGGCCCATGTGCGGGTGAACGCCATCGGCGCCTGGCTGGCGGCGCAGGGCGTGACGCGGGGCGACCGCGTGGCCATCGCCATGCGCAACTATCCCGAATGGCTGCTGGTCTACTGGGCGTGCGTCTGCACCGGCGTCGCGGTGGTGGGCATGAACGCCTGGTGGGTGCCCGAAGAGATCGCCTACGCCCTGAAGGATTCCGCGCCGAAGGTCATCTTCTGCGACGGCGAGCGCCTGGCGCGGCTGACCGAACTGCCGGACGCCATCGCCGGCATCACCCTGGTGGCCACCCGCGCCGAGACCCTGCCGGCGGGCATGCTGCCCTGGGCGGAGGTGCTGGCCCACGGCGGCGACCTGCCCGAGGCGACGGTCGATCCCGATGACGACGCCTGCATCTTCTACACCTCCGGCACCACCGGCTTTCCCAAGGGCGCGCAGCTGACCCACCGGGGCTGCATCTCCAACCTGTTCAGCCTGATGTTCTCCGGCCAGGTGACGGCCCTGGCGACGCTGGAAGCCACCGGCGTCGGCCCCGAGCCGGGCGCCCCGCCGCCGGTTCCGGTGGCCCTGCTGACCACGCCCCTGTTCCATGTCACCGCCAACAACTGCGGCGCCTATGCGATCACCGCCGCCGGCGGCAAGCTGATCCTGATGTACCGCTGGGATCCCAAGACCGCCCTCACCCTGATCGAGCAGGAGAAGGTGACCTCGATGAGCGGCGTGCCGGTGATGTCGCGCGAACTGATCAGCCATCCCGACTTCGACAGCCACGACCTCTCCAGCCTGGTCAGCCTGGGCGGCGGCGGGGCCCAGCTGCCCCCCGACCTGGTGCACAAGATCGACCAGACCGTGCAGACCGCCCGGCCGTCCACCGGCTACGGCATGACCGAGACCTGCGGCATCATCACCGCCATCGCCGCCGACTTCTTCGTCGACAAGCCCGCCAGCGCCGGCCCGGCCATGCCCGATTTCGAGGCCAAGTGCGTCGACGACGACGGCGTCACCGTCCCCCCCGGCGAGGTGGGCGAGCTGTGGGTGCGCGGCGCCCAGGTGATCAAGGGCTATATCAACCGTCCCGACGCCACCGCCGAGAGCATCACCGACGGCTGGCTGCACACCGGCGACATCGCCCGGGTGGACGAGGACGGCTTCATCTTCATCGTCGACCGCAAGAAGGACATGGTGCTGCGCGGCGGCGAGAACGTCTATTGCGCCGAGGTGGAGGCCAGCCTCTACCGCCATCCGGCGGTGGCCGAATGCAGCGTCTTCGGCGTGCCCGACGAGCGGCTCGGCGAGGAGGTGGCGGCGGCGATCTATCTGCGGCCCGGCCAGACCACCGACGGCGCCGACCTGCGCGCCCACTGCGCGGCGATCATGGCCAAGCACAAGATCCCCCGGTACCTGTGGATCGTCGACGAGCCCCTGCCGCGCAACGCCAGCGGCAAGTTCCTGCGCCGCCAGCTGCGCGAGACCCTGGCCCTGAGCGAGGCGGTTTGACCGGGGCCGCGGTCTAGCTTAGGCGGGAAGACGGGGGGTGGATCATGTCCGTCGAAGGCGCCCTGGACGATCTGCGTGAAGGCTCGGCGGCGGCCGTGGCCCGGGCCGTGGCCGCGCTTGAAAGCGCGGCGCGGGACGGCGAGGCCGAGGCCTCCCGGCATCTGGCCACCCTGGCGGCGGCCGGCGTCGGCCTGCCGCAGAGCTGGGCGCGCAGCCTGGTGCATCTCTACGCCGCCGCCCGGGGCGGATCGCCCTCGGCGCGCGGCCAGCTGAAGGTGCTGGCGGCCGGCGGGCCGCCGACCCACGCCGACGAGGACAACCCCGCCTACTGGCGCGGCCTGTCGGCGCGGGTGCACATCGAGGACTGGCTCAAGCCGTGCGAGAAACGGGTGCTGAACGCCGCGCCGCGGGTGGTGGCGATCGCCGGCTTCCTGCCCTTCGAGGTGTGCGACTGGATCATCCGGCGGGCGGACGGACGGCTGACCCCGGCGCTGGTCTACGCCACGGACGGGGTGGCGACGCAGGCCTCGGGCTCGCGCAGCAACTCGGCCCTCGAGCTGGGCATAACCGACTGCGACGTCGTCGTCCTGCTGGTGCGCCAGCGCATCGCCGCCACCATCGGCGTGCCGGCCGGCGCCCTGGAGACCTCGCAGGTGCTGCACTACGCCGCCGGCGAACAATACGCCCGCCACTTCGACTATCTCGACCCCGCCCTGCCGGACGTGGCCGAGCGCGGCCAGCGGATCGTCACCTTCCTGGTCTATCTGAACCACGCTTTCGAGGGCGGCGAGACCGAGTTCCCCCGCCTGGGCCTGAAGCATCGCGGCGGGACCGGCGATGCGCTCTATTTCGGCAATCTGGGGTCCGACGGCGCCCCCGACACCCAGACCCTGCACGCCGGTCTGCCGCCGACCAGTGGCGAGAAGTGGCTGTTCTCGCAGTGGATCCGCAACCAGGCGCGGGTGTAGCGCCGCTCCGCGGGAGACCGACCGCGCGGCTACCGCCCCTTGAACACCGCCTCGCGCTTTTCCATGAACGACAGCATGCCCTCGCGGGCGTCCTCCGACCGCATCAGCGGCAGGAGCTGCAGGAAGACGTGGTGGACGTGGTCGTTGAAGGTCTCGTTGAGGCCCATGCGCATCATCCGCTTGGACGCCTGCACCGCCAGGGGCGCGTTGGCGGCGATCTCCAGGGCGATGGCGCGGGCCGCCGCGGCCAGTTCGCCGGCCGGCACCACGCGCGAGGCCAGGCCCCACTCCACGCATTCGGCGGCCGAGAGGGTGCGGCCGGTGAAGATCAGTTCGGCGGCCTTCGACCAGCCGATCAGGCGGGGCAGGAACCAGGTGCCGCCCGATTCGGGCACGATGCCGCGCTTGGTGAAGGCGGCGGCCATCTTGGCGCCTTCGGCCATCAGGCGGATGTCGCAGCCCAGGGCCGTGTCCATGCCGTAGCCGGCCGCCGAGCCGTTGAGGGCGCAGACGGTGGGCTTGCCCATGTTGAACAGCACCGTGGGCGGGGTGTTGCGCAGGTCGAGGTTGGTGGCCAGGGTGGCGGAGTTGCTGATCCCCTCGCGGCCCGGCTCGGGGACGCGGGTCACCTCGCCGAGATCCAGCCCGGCGCAGAAGGCCCGGCCCGTGCCGGTGAGGACCACCGCCCGCACGTCGTTGTCCTCGTCGGCGCGGATCAGCAGTTCGGTGAGCTGGCCGAGCATGGCCCGCGAGATGGTGTTCATCCGCTCGGGGCGGTTGAGGGTGATGGTGGCGACGTGGTCGGCCACCTCATAGAGGACTTCGGCGTCCTGGGTCATGACTGGGCTCCATGGGCTTGGGCGGCTTCCAGGCCGTCCTCGCCGAGTTCTGCAAGGATCTCGAGAGTGTCGCGCCCGACCTCGGGCGGCTCAAGGCGTATGCTGGCCGGGGTTCTGGCGAAGCGCAGGCCGGGTTTCATGGCGCGGTAGGCGCCCTGGGTCTCGTGGGTGCGCTCCTCGAACAGCGTCACCTTCAGCTGCGGATCGTTGAGCACGTCCTGGGCGGTGTGGGCGATCATCGCCGGCACCGAATTGGCGGCGCACAGATCCAGCCACTCGGCGGTGGTGCGGGTGGCGGCGGCCTCGGCGAGCATCGCGTTGTAGACCGCCACGCGGGCCTGGGCGCCCTTGCTGGAGAGGAAGCGCTCGCTGGTGTAGGCGTCGGGAATGCCGCCCAGTTCGAGGAACTTCGCCGCCTGGGGCTGGTTGGCGGGCATCACCATCATCCAGCCGTCGAGGGTGCGCAGGGGCTTGCGGTGCGGGGTGATGGTGGTGGTGTGGCCGAACCGGCCGGTGGGCGGGATGTAGGTCTCGCCATAGAGATGCTCGGCCATGATGAAGCCGGTGAAGGTCTCCAGCATCGGCACGGCCACATACTGCCCCTCGCCGGTCTGTTCCTTGTGGCGCAGGGCCGCCAGGCAGGCGATGGCGGCGAACAGGCCGCAGGTCTTGTCGGCGATGATCGAGGGCACGAACTTCAACGGCTCGTCCGGGTCGACCAGCTGGGCCAGGCCCGCCGCGCCGCTGGCCGACTGGATCAGGTCGTCGAAGGCCTGGCGCCCGGCGTAGGGCCCCTCGGCGGCGAACCCCATGGCCTCGACATAGACGATGTCGGGCTTCATCTGCGCCACCGCCTCAAAGGAGAAGCCCAGGCGGGCCACAGCCTCGGGGCGCATGTTGTGGATGAAGATGTCGGCGGTCCTGATCAGCCTGCGCAGGGCGCGGCGGCCGGGCTCGGTCTTCAGGTCCAGCGCGATGGAGCGCTTGTTGCGGTTGAGGGCGACGAACACCGGACCCATCGTCTTCGAACTGGGCGCCTTGCCGTTGGTGCGCTGGCGATCGCCGGTGGGCTCCTCGACCTTGATCACGTCGGCGCCGAGGTCTCCCAGGGTCTGGGTGGCGTACGGCCCCAGCACGAACTGCGTCAGGTCCACCACCCGCACGCCGCTGAGCGCGCCCCTGCCCTGAGCCGTGTTGGTCTCGTTCGCCATGCGATGTCCTCCCGTTTGGCCCTAATGAACGGCAGACGGCGGCGATGGCAAGGCAGGCTTTGACAGCGGGGCGGGTTTGAGGCTCCAAGGACGCACAAACACCAGGGAGAGCGCCATGACCGACCAGCTGATCGAGACCCACCAGGATGGCGTCGCCACCCTGACCATGAACCGGCCCGAGGCCCGCAACGCCCTGACCGGCGAGATGCAGGCGGCCCTGGGCGAGGCGGTTCCGCGTCTGGCCGCCGACCCGTCGGTGCGGCTGGTGGTGCTCACCGGCGCCGGCGGGGCGTTCTGCGCCGGCGGCGACGTCAAGGGCTTCGCGGCCGACACCAGCCGCGGCGCCGGCGGCGGCGGCTTCAACATGGAACAGCGCATCCACGGCCTGCGCGCCGGCATGGAGACCGTGCGCTGGCTGCACGAGATGCCCAAGCCCACCCTGGCGGTGATCGGCGGACCGGCGGCGGGGGCGGGACTGTCGCTGGCCCTGGCCTGCGACCTGCGCATCGCCGCCGACGACGCCAAGCTGACCACCGCCTTCTCCAAGGTCGGCCTGGCCGGCGACTACGGCGGCAGCTATTTCCTCAGCCACCTGGTGGGCGGCGCCAGGGCCCGCGAGCTCTATTTCACCGCCGACGTGATCACCGGGGCCGAGGCCCTGAGGCTGGGCGTGGTCAACCGCAGCGTGCCGCGCGAAGAGCTGGCCGAGGCGGCCGCCGACTGGGCCCGCTATCTGGCCGGCCTGCCGACCACGGCCATCGGTTACATGAAGCGCAACCTCAACGCCGCCGAGCACGCCACCCTGGCCGAGGTGCTGGACACCGAGGCGCAGAACATGGTGCGCACCATGATGACCGAGGACCACAAGACCGCCTCGGCCGCCTTCGTGGCCAAGACGCGGCCGGTGTTCCAGGGCCGATGAGCGGAGGCTTCGCCGCTTATCCCAGCCTGAACGGCGCCGTCGTCTTCATCACCGGCGGGGCGATGGGCATCGGCGCGGCCCTGGTGCGGGCCTTCCACGGCCAGGGCGCCCGGGTGGCGTTCGTCGACGTGGCGGCGGCGGCGGGCGAGGCCCTGGCGGCGGACCTGCCCGGCGCGTGGTTCCGGCAGGTGGACGTGACCGACGTCGCGGCGCTGGAGGGAGCCATCGCCGCCGCGGCGGCGGCGATGGGGCCGGTGACCGTGCTGGTCAACAATGTCGCCAACGACACCCGCCACACCCCGGAGGACACCGACGCCGCGGCCTGGCGGGCGCATCTGGCGGTGAACCTCGACCCGACCTTCCTGGCGGCGCGGGCGGTGCGCGCCGGCATGGCGGCGGCCGGCGGCGGCTCGATCATCAACTTCAGCTCGATCACCGCCTTTCTCGGCCCCGCCGACCTGCCGGCCTATGTGGCGGCCAAGGGGGCGGTGAACGCCCTCACCCGCTCCCTCGCCCGGGCCTGGGGCGGCGAGGCGATCCGCGTCAACGCCATCGCGCCGGGCTGGGTTGAGACCGAGCGGCAGCGCGCCCTTTGGCTGAGCCCCGACGCGGAGGCGGACTGGAACCGCGAGGCGGCCCTGCACCGCCTGGTGCAGCCGCAGGAGGTGGCCCGCCTGGCCCTGTTCCTGGCCGCCGACGACAGCGCCGCGATCACCGGCCAGACCCTGCTGATCGACGCGGGGCGCATCTGACCGCGGCCCCGACGGTCACCCTGATCGCCGGGCCGACGGCGTCGGGCAAGTCCGCCCTGGCCCTGGCCCTGGCGGGCGAGAGCGGCGGCGAGATCGTCAACGCCGATTCCATGCAGATCTACGCCGACCTGCGCGTGCTGACCGCCCGGCCCTCGCCGCGGGACGAGGCCCTGGCCCCGCACCACCTGTTCGGCGTGGCCGACGCGGCCGAGGCCTGGTCGGTCGGGCGCTGGCTGCGCGCGGCGCAGGCCGTGCTGGCGGACATCGCCGCGCGGGGCCGGCCGGCGATCGTCGTCGGCGGCACGGGCCTCTATTTCCGCGCCCTGACCACCGGTCTCGCCGAGGTGCCCGCCGTCCCGGCGGCGGTGCGTCGGGAGACCGGCGCCCTGTACGAGGCCCTGGGCGAGGCGGCGTTCCGCGAGCGGCTGGCCGGCCTGGATCCCGAGTCGGCGGCGCGCATCGCCGCGGGCGACCGCCAGAGGCTGACCCGGGCCCTCGAGGTGGCCCTCGCCAGCGGCCGGTCGCTCAGCGACTGGCGACGCGACACCCGCCCGGCCCTGCCGCCCGGCGGCTGGCGCGCCCTGGTCATCGAACCCGACCGCCAGTCGCTCTACGACCGCTGCGACGCCCGACTGGCGGCGATGCTCGAAGCCGGGGCGCTGGAGGAGGTGGCGCGGCTGGCGGCGCGCGGGCTCGATCCGATGCTGCCGGCGATGAAGGCCCTGGGCGTGGCGCCCCTCGCCGCCCACCTGCGCGGCGAGACCAGCCTGGACGCCGCCCTGGCCCAGGCCCGCCAGGACATCCGCCGCTACGCCAAGCGACAGCTCACCTGGTTCCGAAACCAGACCCCCGACTGGCCGCGGGCGACGGGCGAGACGCCGCCGCGCCAAGGACCATCTTGACCTCGCCGCGACGCGGCCCTACGACCTGAGCGATCCAATCCGGAGCGACCGATCATGCGCCTCGCGCACCTCGTACTTCGTCGGCGACCGAACGCGCTGGGGGCCTGACCGCCCTCCGCCCGCCCTCGGTCGCGTGTATCAAGGCCCCTCGCGGGCCTTTTTTCTTGCCCCATCCACAACGAAGCCCCCGCCCATGACCGCCCACACCCTGCCCAAGACAACCCGGGACGCCGCCGCGGCGCCCGAAATCATGACCGGCGCCGAGATCGTCGTGCGGGCGCTCATCGACCAGGGGGTGACCGACCTGTTCGGCTATCCGGGCGGCGCGGTGCTGCCGATCTATGACGCCCTGTTCCATGAGCCCCGCCTGCGTCACGTGCTGGTGCGCCACGAGCAGGGCGCCGGCCACGCGGCGGAGGGCTACGCCCGCTCCACCGGCAAGCCCGGCGTGGTGCTGGTGACCAGCGGCCCGGGCGCCACCAACACGGTGACGCCGATCGTCGACGCCCTGATGGACTCCATTCCCCTGGTCGTGATCACCGGCCAGGTTCCCACCCACCTGATCGGCACCGACGCCTTCCAGGAGTGCGACACGGTGGGCATCACCCGCTCGTGCACCAAGCACAACTATCTGGTGAAGGACGTCAACCAGCTGGCGCGGGTGATCCACGAGGCGTTCGCCATCGCCACGGCCGGGCGGCCGGGGCCGGTGGTGATCGACATTCCCAAGGACGTGCAGTTCGCCAGCGGCGTCTATCAGGCGCCCGGCGCGACGCCGTCGCTGCACAACTACCGGCCCCAGGTGACCGGCGACGCCGGGCCCATCGCCGAGGCCGCCGCCCTGATCGCCGGGGCGCGCCGGCCGCTGTTCTACACCGGCGGCGGGGTGATCAACGCCGGGCCGGCCGCCAGCGCGGCCCTGCGCCAGCTGGCCGCCCTGACCGGCGCGCCGGTCACCTCGACCCTGATGGGTCTGGGCGCCTTCCCCGCGGACGACCCGGCCTGGCTGGGCATGGTGGGCATGCACGGCGCCTATGAGGCCAACCACGCCATGCACGACTGCGATGTGATGATCGCCGTCGGCGCGCGCTTCGACGACCGGGTGACCGGACGGCTGGACGCCTTTTCCCCAGGCTCGAAGAAGATCCACATCGACATCGACCCCTCGTCGATCGGCAAGGTGGTGCGGGCCGATGTCGGCATCGTCGGCGACGCCGGCAAGGTGCTCGAGGCGCTGATCGCCGCCTGGAAGCGCCACCCGCCGGCGCGGGGGCCCGAACGGCTGGCCGACTGGTGGGCTCAGATCGGACAGTGGCGGGCGCGCGACGGCTTCGCCTACCGGCCCAGCGACACCCTGATCAAGCCGCAGCACGCCATCGAGCGGCTCTACGCCCTGACCAAGGACCGCGACACCTACATCACCACCGAGGTGGGCCAGCACCAGATGTGGGCGGCCCAGTACTACCGCTTCCAGGAGCCCAACCGCTGGATGACGTCCGGGGGCCTGGGCACCATGGGCTATGGCCTGCCGGCGGCCGTCGGGGTGCAGATCGCCCATCCGGACAGCCTGGTGATCGACATCGCCGGCGACGCCAGCGTGCAGATGACCATGCAGGAGATGGCCACCGCCCTGCAGTACGACCTGCCGATCAAGATCTTCATCCTCAACAACGAATGGATGGGCATGGTGCGCCAGTGGCAGCAGCTGCTGCACGGCGAACGCTACAGCCACTCCTATTCCTCCAGCCTGCCGGACTTCGTGAAGCTGGCCGAGGCCTACGGCGGGGTGGGGCTGCGCACCGAGCGGCCGGACGAGCTCGACGGCCTGATCCTGGAGATGATCAACACCCCCCGGCCGGTGATCTTCGATTGCCGCGTCGAACGCACGGAGAACTGCCTGCCCATGATCCCCTCCGGCAAGGCCCACAACGACATGATCCTGGGCGAGGACACCCGCGACATCGGCTCGGTGATCGACGCCGCCGGACGGGGGCTGGTATGAGCCGCCGCCCCGTCCCCGACGCTCTCGAGGCCCCGGCCTCGGCCTATGACATGGGCCACGCCGAGGAGGTCGAGCACCTCGCCACCTTCGCGGTGCTGGTCGACAACGAGCCGGGCGTTCTGCACCGGGTGGTGGGCCTGTTCGCCGCCCGCGGCTACAACATCGACAGCCTGACCGTGGCCGAGACCGATCCCGGCGCCCACACCAGCCGCATCACCATCGTCACCCGCGGCACGCCGCAGGTGCTGGGCCAGATCGAGGCCCAGCTGAAGAAGATGGTCTCCACCCGCCATGTCCAGAACGTCACCCGCGATCCCAACGGGGTCGAGCGCGAGCTGGCGCTGGTGAAGGTGCGCGCCGAGGGCGCCGACCGGATGGAGGCCAAGATGCTGGCCGACATCTTCCGCGCCAGCGTTGTGGACACCACAACCGGCGGCTTCATCTTCGAGATCACCGGCGCGCCGTCGAAGATCGACAAGTTCGTCGGCCTGATGCGCCCGCTGGGCCTGATCGAGGTCTCACGCACCGGGGTGCTGTCGATCGAGCGCGGGGTCGAGGGGGCCTGAGGCCCCCGCTCACCGCGCCCTCAGGCGACCAGGGCGCCTCAGGCGGCCTGGGTCCCGGCCGCCGTCTCCTGGTCGGCCGTCGGCCACGCCTGGGCGGCCCGCTTGTTGCGCAGGGCGACGAAGCGGAACGTGGCGTAGTGGACGGCGAACAGGCCGATCTTCGAGGCCAGCGGGAAGACGCCGATGAACAGGGCCCAGGCCTGGTGGCCCATGGTCAGGGCGACGAACAGGTTGGCGGCGGCGGTGACGAACATCAGGCCGGCCCAGACATAGCCCCAGGCGACGATCACCCGGTCGGGCAGGAAGGTCTTGGCCTGCGGCGGGATGTAGCGGTCCATCCAGTCGCGCTGCATCATCGCCGCGCCGATGGTCAGATAGATCACCGTGGGCTTGACCATCACGAAGCGCGGATCGCCGGTGAGCAGGGTCGCGCCGCCCAGCACCGTCACCAGACCCAGGCTCGCCCACTGCATGCCGGGCACCGGCTTGCGCCGGATCTTCTCGTAGGCGACCTGGCCCACGCCCAGGGCCACGGCGACGCCCGTGGACAGATAGATGTTGTTGGTGACCGAAAACAGCGCCGCGAACAGGATCGTCGAAAGCATGTCCGAGACGATCGGGCGGGCGGCGTAAAACAGGCTGTTCATAGGTAGCGACCCCCTTGAGCGAGGCGTCCACCCTAGGGCCGACAGGCGCCGGACCGGTAGGCCGCCGGCGAACCGGAGGCGTCCATCCGCGAAAAACGCCTGCCGTTCACGCTTCGCCAGCGGCCTTCCTTCCCCTTTGGCCCCATCGCGCCTATATCAGGGGTGTCCGGACCCGTCCGGACTATGGAGATAAACGCGCGTGCAATAAGCGGACTGGACCCGGGTGCGATTCCCGGCGGCTCCACCAAACCCTTCCCCCGCGTTATCGGCGGGATGGCGCGGGGCCGATCAGCATCGACAGACGTCTAAAGACGTTGCCTTCTCTCGGCGTGGCTCACCGTTCCGGGCCTTAAACTAAATGCGAACGATAACTTCGCTCAAGAGTATGCGGTCGCCGCGTAAGCAGCGCCTGTGAACTCAGCCTAAAAGTCCTGTCGTCTTAGCAGCGGCAGGCGGGGCCCGGGGAGCGCCTGGCAACAGAAGCTCCCCACTTACCTGCTGCTTGCGGGGGCGCTCCCCTATGAAAAGCCAAAGACCGGGGCGCCGCTCCGTGCGCCTCACTCCAGCGGATCCGGCTCGGCGAGGTCGGCCAGGATGGGGCTGCGGCTTGGCCTGGCGAAGTGGGAACACAGCGGCCGGGTGAAGGGCGGGTCCGGCTTCCAGCCCTCGCCGGCCCAGCGGCGCCAGTCGGGTCTGAGCTCCACGTCGGCGCAGAGGCGCTCGAGGATGTCGCGCAGGGGCAGGTCGTCGATGTCGGCGTAGGCCTCGTCGCAGAGCAGACGCTCCTCGACCGCGTCCATGAGGATGTCGTGGTCTTCCGGGTCGGCGATCTCGCGGTCGGCCGCCTCGCGCACCAGATCGAGCACCCGCGCCTTTCGGCCGGTCTTCAGGGGGGCGAAGGGATCCTTGGCGGCCTCCTCGCGGCGGCTGCGCGCCTCGGCGATGGCGCCGTCGAGACGGGAGCCCAGACCATCCTCGAGCTTCGCCTCCAGGGTGAGGGTAAGCCGCACGATGCGGGAGAGCGTGGCCAGGGTGTCGGCGGGATCGTGACGACGCACGGCGGCGGGCGGC
>CAIXWN010000134.1 GCA_903923135.1 uncultured Caulobacteraceae bacterium
GGCGGCGGCGGCGGGGGTGCATCTTACGGCGGCGGCGCCGGTGGCGCCGGTGGCGGCGGAACCTCCAGTCTGACCGTGAACAACGCGGCCAGCCTCAGCCTGTCCGGCTACGCCAAAGGCAACGGCGGCGCCGGCGGATCGAGCGGCGGTGCCCACGCTGGCGGCCTGGGCGGCTCGGGAGCCGCCAGCGTCAACATGACCGCTGTCAGCGCGACCACGCTCAAGGCCTACGCCAAGAGTTTCGGGGCCGCCGGTGGCTTCACGGGCGGAACCGGCGCGGGCGGCGCGGGCGGAAAGGCAACCTCAAAGGCCACTGCGACCGACAATGCGGTCGGCGCCGGTTCGGTCAAGGCCTATGGTGTTGCGACCGGTGCGGCCGGCGGCTACGGCAACGGCGTGGGACAGGTCGGCGGCGCGGGGGGCGTGGCAAAGGCCAGTGCGAGCGCCATCGCCAGCGGCGGCGCCGCCAACGTCGTCGCCCAGGCGAGAGCCGGGAGCGGCGATGGGGGGGCCGGCAAGAACGGGGCCAAGGGCGGGGCCGGCGGATCTATCGCCCTGACCAATGCTGTCAGTGGCTCGAGCCTTGGCGGGTCGGTGAGCCTCAGCCAGATCGCTTTCGGTGGTCATGGCGGGCAAAGTCAGAGCGGCGTCGCCGGTGCGGGCGGCGCGGCGGCATCGAGTCTGTCGGACGATGACACCTCGCACACACTGGCCGCCAGCAATCTCTTGGCCAATGTCTCGGCGACGGCCGGCGCAGGTGGATCGGGAAGCGCAATCACCGGGGGCGCCGGCGGCAAGGCGACAGCCACGCTCAGCCTTACCGGGGCAAGCCAGGTGGCCGCTACGACCACGGCCACGGGAGGTGACGGGGGCACCGGCAGCGCCACCAACGGCGCGGGTGGCGCTGCGAGTGCGTCAACCATGGCCGTGGGATCGGTAGTCCAGGCCTCGGCAAGCGCCATTGGCGGGCAAGGCGTGAAGACTGCGGGCGCCGCAGCGGCCACGGTAGCGGCGACGGGTGGCAGCGGCGGCTTGAGCGCCTCGGCGAACACATCCCTCGCCACCGGCCAACTCGTGCAGTTGGTATCGACCAGCGCCGTGGGCGTGGTGTCGGGAACCAGTCTGGCCCATGCCCAGGCGGCTATAGGCGGCGCGCCGTTAGCCTTCTCGTCCACAGCCCAGGCCATCGCCGTGGAAATGGGCGCGCCAACGGGCGCCAACGCGGCGGCTGTGCTCACGGCCAATCCAGCAATCAAAGCCGCATTCGGAGCTGGTCCGGTGTTCTTCTCCATAGATGAGCTTGGCGGCGCCTATTCCAGCGCCGGAATTGTCAGCCAGACCACCACGAGCGAGACCGACGAGACGATCGATCTCACCAAGCTGGCCTCCCGCAAGGATCTGGTGGCCGGCTTCTACAACGGCGTCGTCCTGGGGAGCGGGGTAACCAGCGTGACCTTCGATCTTTATGTGGACGGGGCCGACATCCTGAGCAAGACCTTCGCCCACGCCGAAGCTGCGCAAGCTTGGTTCAGCAACAACGCGGTGGACCTAGGATCGCTGGCCAGTGGATCGGCTCTTGTCGGAAGCAACACCACTCTGACGCTGCGGGCAGTGATGACGGTGACCTCAGGCTCTGCGGGCTCGGGCTTTTATGGCGATGTGATCATCGGTGACCCACCGCCCGCCGCAGCTTTAACAACACCTTCGAACACGCAGCGTTTCGCCCAGGCCCTGGCCGGTTTCGGCCCGGCAGCCTCCGGTGCATCGCTTTGGGAGCAGCCACTCCATCGAGACACCGCACTACTCCTGGCCAAACCATCATAGCGTCCTTCCCCTGTGTTTCGGACAGGAAGTTCAAGCACTGCCGCGGCACGCTGGCTCGCCACAGACGCGAACCTTGGGCCCCCGCGACTTAGATGGGTCGGACCGGGCGAAACGCGCTCGGCTTGGCGCACGCTCGATTGACGCCCCGGGCAGAGGCGGGTCCAGCCCGTTCCGCACACCTCCATGGGCACCCCCGGGCGCCGGGACCGCGGCGCCGCCTACTGCCCGCAGGCAGTCGCTAGGCGCCTAAATTTAGGGCGCCATGAGCAGTCATCCGACACATTTCCTTTGCGGAACCCTCGTCGCCGCCTCTCGCGCGCCGTAGTCTCGCCTGCACGCGCCCATCATGCCGTTCGCGGGGCGGCCAAGGATACAATGCAGAAACAAGATAACAGCCCGTCTCCAGAGCCATCTTCCGATCCGATCCAGAGCACCATCGACAACCTCCACGCCCGGATCCTGCCCGTGAACGAGGGGCGTCTGGCCGACTACATTCCGGAACTCGCCAAGGTCGATCCCGATTGTTTCGGCCTGGCCCTGATGACCACGAGCGGACGGCTCTACAAGGCCGGGGACGCTGAGGCGCCGTTCACGATCCAGTCGGTGGTCAAGCCGTTCGCCTATTGCCTGGCGATCGAGTTCGCGGGCCGCAAGACGGTGCGCAAGCGGGTCGGCGTCGAACCCAGCGGCGACGCCTTCAATTCGATCACCTTCGACCCCTACACCAGCACCCCGTTCAACCCGATGGTGAACGCCGGGGCAATCACCATCGCGGCCTGCTGCGCGACGTGTTCGGGCCGCACGCGTTCGACGCCTTGCTGGAACGCCTGTCCATGGCCGCCGGGCGTGACCTTGACGTGGATGAGGACGTCTATCGCTCGGAAGGTCTCACTGGCCACCGAAACCGGGCGATCGCCCATCTGCTACGCGCGTCCAACGTCCTCGCGGAGCCGGTCGAATCGGCGCTGGACCTCTATTTCCGGCTGTGCTCGATCCGTGTCACCGCCGTGGATCTGGCCAGCATTGCCGCCACCTTGGCCAACACAGGCCGGAACCCGGTGACGGGCAAGACCGTCTTCGACATGCTGGCGGTGCGCGACACGATATCGGTGATGTTCTCCTGCGGCATGTACGACTATTCCGGCAACTGGATCTGCGATGTGGGGGTCGCCGCCAAAAGCGGCGTAGGCGGGGGTATCGTCGGTGCGGTGAACCGCCAGCTCGGCATCGGCGCCTTTTCCCCGCGCCTGGACAAGAAGGGTAACAGCGTGCGCGGCGTGCGCGCCCTGCGCCGGATGTCGGACGAGCTCGGTCTTCACGCCTTCGAGTTTCACAACACCGGCTCAAGCTTCTTCGACGGCCTCATGGACTGAGGCGCGTTGCCGCAGGCGAAGACGCCGCGCGAGTCCTCGACCCGCGCGCCAAGTACGCGAGGGCTGAAAGCCCCTAGCCCAGCTTCACCGCATTTCGTCCGGCCTTCTTGGCGGCGTAGAGCGCCCCTCGACGCGCTGCGGCCAGCCGCCCAGGGTTCCCCACGAGGCAGCTCGGCGACGCCATAGCCTGCCGTGACCCTGCCGGCGCCGGGCGTGGATGACGTCGTGACCATTCGTCTTGCTATTGCGTTGATGCACCTCACGTTTCGCCGAGCAATGACCGATGCAGAACGGCACGCCCCGACAAATTCGACGACGGCGGTCGCCGCCGTGGTTCGCTCAGCCAACCGGCCGATAGAGAATGTGCGGCGGCCTCTCGCCGTCCTCCTGGAACTCGGCCTCCACCCGTCCCTCCTCCACCAGGAGATTGAGGGCTTCGGCGACGGTGCCAGGACCGGCCGCGTCGGTCAGGAAAATCCGGTGCTCGCCGTTGAGCGCGAGCGCCCTGGCCTCGGCGCGACGGGCGGCCACCTGATCAGGCGCCAGGCGTTCGAGGGGCGCAGCTTGTAGAGAAATGAACGGGTCGGGCCCTGCAGTGTCGTCAAGGTCGCCGTCCTCCCCCTCCTCCGTTTCCCCGGCATCGTCCTCTTCATCGGCATCCTCCACCTCCGCCGCCGCGGTTTCGGAAGGCGACACCGCCGGACTGCCCCTTTCCTCGCCGCGCGCGGCCGCAGCGAGGGCGGGCTCGGCCGCCGGTTCGCCGAAGTCAGCCGCATGGCCGTCCGGCGTGGCGGGCCGGTCCGGTTCGGGAACGCCAGGTTCGACGGATCCGGGCTGCCGCACCTCGACGTCCGCGACGGCGGCGAGCGGCTCTGGCGCGTATGGTCGCGACGGCGGACGGCGGCGCCAAGACCACAGCGACTTCAGGAAGCTGAACAGCGGAGTCATCGGAATCATCGGGCCGGCAAGGGAAGGTCCAGCCCGTTACACGAGTCTGCGACGGTTTTTGTGGGTTTCCCGCGACCGCCGGCTAATGAGTCCCAGCTGGGCCGGCGCCGGGCTGGGCCAGAGTCGTCTGCATCCGCCTGAACACCGCCCGCTCGGTTTCGCTGCAGGTCTCGCGGCTGCAGAAGTCTCGCTCCGCGGCCGCGGCAATCCTCGGCATCATCTGCATGGTCATTGGCATGGCCTGCCGCATCATCTCGGGAAGCTTGCTGAGGATCGCCTGGCCAGAGGGGCTGCGATAGAAGGTCAGGGAATCATTCAGTTCCTGCTTCGTCAGAGTGCGGGCGTAGACACTCGCCATGCTGTCAATCAGATCCGGAAACGACGCCTCAAGGGCGGTCGAGAAACTCTCACCGAATTTCTGCGCCCTCGCCGCGGCAGACCCGCTCCCGGCCATATTCGGCATGGACCTGAAAACGCTGCCCAACGCGCCGCGCAGGTTGGTGTCGAGATGCATGGTGGTGAACAGTTCCCGGGCCAGGGCCAGGCGTTCGGGGTCCACGGGTGGGGCCCTCGTTTCGGGCGGTGCGACGTGGCTGGCGTCCGGGGATGCGCCCTCCACCGAGACCTCCTGCGCCGGCGCCTGGCCGGCCAGCGCCAGAATCCCGCCCAGAAGCAGCGCGGCGACGCCGCCCCGATGTCCCGCCGTCCACCGTTTCATCGGTCTGCCCCGATCCGCGACTGAGAGGATCAGGCTAGCACCGCCGCTGCAGGCGGCGCAATCGAACCGCGGGTCAGCGTCGCCGCTGGGAGCCCTCGCGAAGCCGCTCGAGTTCCCTGGCGATCATCTCCTCGCGCAGGCTCGAACTGACTCCGTAGACGCTCAGCCCATGGGCTAGAAGACCGACCCCCCAGCCAAAGAGCGGCCAGGGAAACCAGAGATAACCCGGCGACGTCACCAGATTGAGGACCGCCAGACCCAGGTTCACCAGCATGAAGGCAATCAGATGGGTGCGAAAGCCCAGCTTGGCGTTCGCCCGGCGAACAGCCTTTCGGCGCAGGTCGTCCTGGCTCGCAGGATCGCTGATCATCGACTCTCCCTTCAGGCCGGACGCCAGTTGCCGTGGAAGCCGAACGGCACGCGCCGGGGCATCAGGGCCGTGGCGATGGGACCGGCGGCGACGTCCTGGGCGTCGAACACCGCGAAGTCGCTTCGGTTCTCGGCGCCCCGATAAACAGTGGCCACCAGCCAACCGTCGCCCTCCGCGGCGTCCGCCGAGCGGGGCACGAACACCGGTTCGCCCGGCGCGTCGCCGGGGGCGAACTCGCAGACGGCGCGCCGGCCCGACTTCAGGTCCACATGGGCGATGGCGTCGAACAGCACCGAACCCGGCCGCCCGGCATTGGCGGCGAACCATCCGTGGCGATAGGAGAGGCCCGCGCGGCGATCGTCCAGGCGCGGGAACTCGCCGGCCATGTCGTCGAGGGGCTCGCGCCTGATCTGGTTGGAGGCGCCGGCAAGATCAAATGTCCAGCGCACCAGTCGCGCCGGGGCGTTGCGGCCGCGACTGCCGTCGGCGTTGGGGAACAAGGGCGCGGTCTCATATTCCATGACATCAGCATGGATGAGCGAGCCCTCTTCCCAAGCGTTCATCGGGTGGAAGACGTAGCAGGCCTCAGTCTCGAACCAGCGCATGGTCTCGACCCCGGCATTGCGGGCCATGACGCCGACAAAGGCGCCCTTCTCTGGCTCCCAGGCATAGGGCGGCAGGCCCTTCATCGCCCGCTCCAGGCTGCCGGTCAGGGGCAGTATCGGAAACAGAGCGTGGTTCCTCGTGACCAGGAAGTCATGGACCATGGCGCTGTAGGGGGCCTCGAAGTTGTCGCGACGAAGCACCTCGCCGCTGGCGCTGGTGACTCCATAGGCGCAGGTGTTGGTGAACGGCATCTGGCCGATGGAATAGCCGAACCAGACCATCTCGCCGGTCTCTGGATCGATCTTCGGGTGTGCGGTGACGCGGTCGCGATAGGCGTTCAGATAACCTTTCGACTCCAGGGTGAGCGGGTCCATCTCGAAGGGCATATGCCCCTCCTCCAGGGCCAGAAGCCTGTCGCCGTGCCAGACGATGTTGGTGTTGGCCACACCGCTGTCCGTGCCCAGAACGGAGGGATCCGTGGTCATCGGGTTGCCGAATGTGCCGAACAGCCGTCGGCCCGCGGCGTTTTCGGCCCGCCACTTGGGCGTACGCACGAAACGGTTGCGATAGCGCACCTTGCCGTCCTCGACGAAGAAGCCGTGGATCATCCCGTCGCCGCTGAACCAGTGGTAGTCGTCTGCCTGGTCGAACTGGGGATTGGCCCCGTTGCGATAGTAAGCGCCGGCCAGACCCGCGGGAATTTCCCCTACAACGGTCATTTCGATGTCGACTTCGTCGCGCACGGGGGCGAAGTTGCCGGAGAGATAGGGATTGATGGGTTGCGATCCGTCCATGGGGTCCTCGCCGCGCGTTGTATGTCTTACGTTGTAAATTTATGTCGTAAGCGATAATGACTCGCAAGAGAATTTTTCGAGACCTGCTCCGACCTGGATTGTGCCGTGCCCAGAAACCTTTCCGTCGCTGACATTGCAGAGTTCCAGGAGCGGCTTTGCGACGCGGCCGAGCGGATGTTCGCCGAACACGGCGCAGAGGCGGTGACCATCCGCCAGCTTGCCGCCGCGGTGGGCGTCAGCCCCATGACACCCTACCGCTATTTCAAGGACAAGCAGGCCATCCTGGCGGCGGTTCGCGCGCGGGCCTTCGACCGCCATGCCGAGGTTCTGGAGCGGGCCTACGCCGGCGCTCCGTCCGAGCGACGCGCCGGCGCCCTGGCCGAGGCCTACATCCGCTTCGCCCTCGACAACCCCGAGGCCTATAAGCTGATGTTCGACATCTGCCAGCCGGACGAGGCCGACCACCCCGACCTGCTGCGGGCGGGCGAGCGCGCACGACGCACGATGACCCTGCACCTGGAGGATGAGATCGCCGCCGGACGGCTCAGCGGCGAGCCGCTGTTCATCGCCCACGTCTACTGGGCGGCCATGCACGGGGCGATCATGCTGGCCTTCGCCGGCAAGCTGGCGCCTGGCCTGGACGTTCGGTCCCTGATCGGCTCCATCCTGGCAACCCTAGACCGCGGGACCCTGGCCGGCGGTCCGCCCCGGCTGCTTCCCGAAACCTTTGACGCTGCGGATTTGTCGCTGGCTGGTTGATCGTGCCATGGAGTCGCCCGTAGCGGGGAGTTTCATGACGACAACGGCGAAGGCGGCAAGGGGGGCGATGTCACCCCTGGAGCGGGCGCAGGCGATCCTCGGCGGGTCGGCGGGCAATCTGGTGGAATGGTACGACTGGTTCGCCTACGCCGCGTTCTCACTGTATTTCGCCAAGGCTTTTTTTCCTAACGGCGACCAGACCAGTCAACTGCTGCAGAACGCCGCCGTGTTCGCCGTTGGCTTCCTGGCCCGCCCACTGGGTGCCTGGATCTTCGGACTCTACGCCGACCGCGCCGGCCGCAAGGCGGCGCTCACCCTGTCGGTGGCCCTGATGTGCCTGGGCTCGCTGATCGTGGCCCTGGTCCCGGGCTATGACCGCATCGGGGTCGCGGCCCCGGCGATCCTCACCCTGGCCCGCCTGCTCCAGGGCCTGAGCGTCGGCGGCGAATACGGCGCCAGCGCCACCTACATGTCCGAGGTGGCCGGCAAGCACCGCCGGGGCTTCTGGTCATCCTTCCAGTTCGTCACCCTGATCGGCGGACAGCTCTCGGCCCTGGCCGTGCTGATCGTGCTTCAGCGCCTGCTGACTCCGGCGCAGCTCGACGCCTGGGGCTGGCGGATTCCGTTCGCCATCGGCGCCGCCCTGGCGGTGGTGGTTTTCGCCATCCAGATGGGGCTTGAGGAAAGCGCCGCCTTCGAGGCGGTGAAGCACCGCGCCCTGCCCCGCTCCACCACCTTCGACCTGATCCGGCGTCATCCGCGCGAGACGGCGGTGATCGTCGTGCTGTCGTCGGGCGGCTCGCTCGCCTTCTATTGCTACACAACCTACATGCAGAAATATCTGACCAACAGCGGCCACTTCTCGCGGGATGTCGCCACGCTCGTCACGGCCGCCTCGCTGGTGATCTATCTGCTGATCCAGCCGTTGATGGGCTGGCTGGGCGACCTGATCGGTCGCACCCGGCTCATGGCGCTGGGTTTCGCCCTTGGGGCCCTCACCGTGTGGCCGATCATGACGGCCATCGCCGCCACCCGCGACCCCGCCGTCGCCCTGGGCCTGATCTGCCTGGCCCTGGTGTTCCTCACCGGCTACACGGCGGTCAACGCCGTGGTGAAAGCCGAACTGTTTCCCGCTCCGGTTCGCGCCCTGGGCGTCGCCCTGCCCTACGCCCTGGCCAACGCCATCTTCGGGGGCACGGCGGAATACGTCGCCCTGGATTTCAAGAAGGCCCATCACGAGAGCGGCTTCTTCATCTATGTGGCGATCGTCATGGCCGTCGCCGCCGTGACGGCGGTGTTCATGGGCGATCCGCGCGCCCTCGGCCTGATCGAGGAAGACTGAGCCGCGGGGCGGTCAGGCGGACAGGCCCAGGCTCCGTCGCGCGGCCCGGGTGAGCTTCGCGGCCACCAGGACGTGGGCGTTGACCAGCCAGCCGGTCATGTCGTCGCGGCTCACCACAGCAAGGTCATCGAAGCGCACCCACCGGGCGCGCGCCAGATAGGGCGCAGGCCGCGCCGCGCCACTCTCCACCAGAGCCTCATAGGCGATGTCGCTGACCTTGACCGACACGCCATGGCCGTCTGGCCCCAGGACGGCGAACATCCGTCCGCCCACCTTGTAGACGTGATCCTCGCCCCACTGGACGTCCATGGTCACGGCCGTCAGGGCGCGGCAGGCGCCGTCGAACTCGTCGCGCGTCACGCCCGGCGCCCTCAGGCGGACACGCCCACCCCGATCGGGCAGACGACGCCGGTGCCTCCGACGCCGCAATAGCCGTCGGGGTTCTTGGCCAGATATTGCTGGTGATAATCCTCGGCGTAGTAGAACTCGCCGGCCGGCAGGATCTCTGTGGTGATCGCCCCGCGTCCCGACGCGCTCAGCGCCGCCTGATAGGCCGCCTTCGACCGTTCCGCGGCCTCCGCCTGGGCTGGCGAGGCGGTGTAGACGCCGGACCGGTACTGGGTGCCGACATCATTGCCCTGCCGGGCGCCCTGGGTCGGGTCATGCCCTTCCCAGAAGGCCTTGAGCAGGGCCTCATAGGGAATCACCGTCGGATCGAACACCACGCGCACCGCCTCGGTGTGGCCGGTCCGGCCCGTGCAGACCTCCTGATAGGTAGGATTGGGCGTGAAACCAGCGACGTAGCCGACGGCGGTGACCCATACGCCCGGCAGCTGCCAGAACTTGCGCTCGACGCCCCAGAAACAGCCCATGGCGAAGTCGGCGACCTGAAACCCCTCGGGCCAGGGCCCTTTCAGCGGCCGGCCGTTGATGAACGAGCGCTCGGCGGTGGGGATCGGCGCGGCGCGCCCCGGCAGGGCCTGGCTGGCGGTCACGGGCTCGGCGGATTTGCGGAAGAACGACATGGCGGCCTCTCAGGGACAGGGGAGTCGCAGAGATAGGCACATTCCCTCGCAAGTTCCATGGCGGCGGCGCGGCATCTTCACTTGTGGCGGCGCCTTCGATGCGTATATTGCGCGCCTTCCGCTCGGGGGCGCCGCTTCGCCTCCGCCAGGAACAGGTGAGTTGGCCGAGTGGTTGAAGGCGCACGCTTGGAAAGCGTGTTTACGGGAGACCGTAACGTGGGTTCGAATCCCACACTCACCGCCAACACCCTTCGGTCGTCGTGCTATCCCTTGGCGCTGATGACGGTTGTCGCGTCGCTGGAGGGCGCGCCCGCCGGATGGGTTAGGACCGCCGACCCGGCCAGCCACATGGAATCCTCGTCGACGAGGTCCCGATAGGCGCGCCAGCTGGCGAAGCCGAGCCACGGGAAAATCACGGTCAGCGCCAGGAATCCGGTCGCCGCCGAGGCCGCGACGAGGACGGCTATGATCGCCGCCCAGAGCAGCAGAGGTCCGAAGTTGGCGTTCACACAGCGGAAACTGGTGGCGATGGCGGCGAATACATTCGCGCGACGATCAAGGAGCATGGGCGCCGAAACCACCACTAGGCAGTAGGTCAGGAGGGCGATCGCCCCACCGACAAGGCAGCCCGTAAACAGCATCGTATGACCTTCGGCCGAGTCGATGGCGAAGGCGATGAAATCGGCCCAGGTGCGATGGACCTGAAAGGTCGAAAGGCCATAGACGATCTGCGCCGCCTGCCCCCACAGCATATAGATCACCGACAGGGCGACGCCGAGATAGGCGATGTCCTGGCGCATGGCGCCCGCGACCAGGAAGATCCGCCCGAGCCGTGGCCTTTGCCCGGCCTCGATCAATCGGCCACATTCGTACATGCCCATGGCCAGCATCGGCGTAACCAGGACGAAGCCGCCGCTCAGGGCGAGGGTCCAGAATGCGGCGTTGGTGACATAAATCGCCCAGCACAGGCCGAAGCTCAGCAGCGCGGCGACGAGCCCATAGCTCAGGGCCACGACCGGAACCCGGCCGATATCGGCAAGCCCGCCGCCAAGCCATCGAAACGGGCTTCCGAGCCCCACGACACGTACATCCGGCAGTCCACCCGTCGTGGTCATGCCCGTCCCTCCCCCTTGCTGTGTCCGCTCGGAAGGCGGCGCAGGGCCCGTTGGAAGGCATCAAAGCGGCGACGCCGGCCCTGCGTCAACTGTCCCAGCCCGGCTAAGAGCCCGGACGGCTGTGCGACGCGCCGACATGCGCCACAGAAAGGTCACCGGCGAAATGCGCCCCCGGCCCATTTGAGGCCTTGTCTGCCCCTTAGTTTATTGTAAATACCGTCAATAAGTCAATCGGAGGCAAACGGGTGGGCGCTATCCTGTGGAAGCCTGCGCGGTCAGGCGCGCGAGCCGCTTTGCGGACCATCTTGACCGTCTCTTACGGCGGGGCGGCGCCTTCTGCGCCAGGCAACGTAAGCGCGGCGTGGCCGCGGGCTCAACGGACGAGCCCCGCCGAACCCGGAGGTCCTCCAGGTGAGTGACGCGAGCGAGACGCCGGTGGGGACCGGCGCGCGATCTGTCACGCCCGAGGTCGCCGCCCTGCGCGCGTATCTGGAGGCCAACACCGGCATCAAAGGCCTGAGCATCCTCGAACCCCGCGACCAGAAACATGCCGTCGAACTCTTCCGGCGAGACGGATTCGTGGTCATCGCCAACGCCCTGAACAGCGAGCAGGTCGAGATCCTCGCCTCGGGGTGCAATGCGGTGATCGCGGAGATCCTCGCCCTGGACGCCGGCCGCGCCGGCAACCGTGGATCGCACCGCTACTCGTTTGGAGGATCCAGTCTGACGCGGAGCCAGTTGCATCGGCCCGAGTGGCAGATGCTGCTCGATGTTCCTCTGGTCAACGACATCGTGACCGCCATTTTCGAGTCGGCCGACTTCGCGCTGAGAGCCGCGAGCGGCGACTTCTGTCTTCCGGGCGCGGTGGAATATCAGCCGCTGCATTCCGACGTCCGGGACTGGCGGGACAGCGCGAAGACCCCCTTCTGCGCCTTTCACGATCCGCGCCGACATCTCACCATTCGGGATCTGCCCTGCCCCTACGTTTGCGTGAACTTCCTTCCCCAGGCGGTGACGCGCCTCAACGGCCCGACGCGCCAGATCCCGGGGACACAGCATTCCCGAACGCCCATCCCGGGCCTCGAGAGCGAGCCGGAGTGGATGAGGCTCAGCACCGTCTGCCCGGCGCCCGCCGGGGCCATCATGGTCCGCGATGTTCGCGCCTGGCACGGCGGCACGCCCAACGTTTCGGAGGCTGTGCGGGCCATCCCCAACCTCGAGTTCTATGCGCCATGGTTCCGCGAGCCGATCGTTCCGGGCATTACCTACGCGGACTACAGGAAGCTGTCGGACTCCGCACAGCGAATGGTGCGGTTTTGCGTGGCCGATTCCAGCGAAGCCCTGATCACCGGTCCGACTCTGAGAGCCCCATGATCCGATCGTCCGGATGTCCTCGATGAAGTATCGCCAGCTGGGCCGGTCCGCTCTCCAGGTGAGCGAGCTCTGTCTCGGCACCATGAACTTCGGACCGCGAACCTCCGAGCAGGATAGTTTCACCATCCTCAGTCAGGCGGTGGAAGCGGGAATCAATTTTGTCGACACCGCCGACCAGTACGGCGGCCATCGGGGCGTCGGCGTCACGGAAACCATCATCGGCAAATGGCTGGCCGATCACCGGTCCTGGCGGGACAGGATCATACTGGCCACGAAGGTCCACGAGCCGATGTCTGACGACGTCAACGACCGCGGTCTGTCGGCCCGCCACATCCAGATGGCCTGTGACGCCAGCCTCAGGCGTCTGAATGTCGATCACATCGACCTGTATCAGATGCACCACATCGACCGCACCGCTCCGATCGAGGAAATCTGGCAGGCGATGGACCGGCTGATCGCTCAGGGTAAGATTACCTATGTCGGATCCAGCAACTTTCCCGGCTGGGCGATCGCGCAGGCGAACGAAAAGGCGATCGCCAGACATCGCCTGGGGCTGATTTCCGAGCAGAGTCTCTACAACCTGATCGAGCGACGCGCCGAACTCGAGGTGATCCCGGCCTGCCGCGAATATGGCCTCGGAGTGATCGCCTGGAGCCCTCTGGCGGGCGGACTGCTCGCTGGCCGGTCAGGGGAAGACGAGGATCGTCGCCTTTCGGCCGACATGATCAGCGCCGCGTCCGCCCGATCCGAACAGCTGGTCCGTTTCAAGAGCCTCTGCGACGAACTTGGCGAAGCGCCGAGCGTGGTCGCCCTGGCCTGGCTGCTGCGCCAGAAGGGGGTCACGGCGACGATCATCGGACCCCGAAGCGCGCACCAACTTGCTTCGGTGCTGCATGCTCCCGACATCGCCCTGAACAGCGACGTCCTGGCGAGGATCAACGACATCTTCCCGCGCTGCGGCCCGGCGCCGGAGGCCTACGCATGGTAGCCTGGACCGCGGCGGTGAAGGACGCCCTGTGAACGCCTGGCGATCCGGCGAGGTGGAGGTGTCCAGCGGACGTCTCGCCTATCATCGCACCGGCGGGGACGGCCCCCCGCTGGTGCTGTCCCATGGCCTGACCGACAACGGCCTGTGCTGGAGCCGGTTCGCGAGGGCGATGGAACCCGACTACGATGTGATCATGCTCGACGCGCGCGGCCACGGCGAAAGTTGCGGAGTGACAGGCGCGGCGCCTCATGAACCGGGCAGGGACATCGCCGAGGCGATCGACGCGCTGGACCTCGTGTCGCCGCTGCTCATGGGCCATTCGGTCGGCGCCCTGGCGACGGCGGCCTGCGCTGGCGCAAAGCCCGGCCGTATATCGAAGGTCGTCCTGGAAGACCCGCCGCTGGGGCCGCTCGCGGATGCGGCGGCGGCCGACGGGCGTCGCAGGCGGTTTCGGCAGCAGGTCGAGAGGTTTCGATCCCTGACCGAGACCGAGATCATCGCAATGGGTAAAGCCAGATCGCCCGGCTGGCACGACGAAGAGTTTCCTTCCTGGGCTGCGGCGAAACGTCAGGTCGACCCCGACGCCATGCCCGTCAGCGACACGCCATGGCAGGACTCAATCGCCCGAATCCGTGTTCCGACCCTGTTGATCTACGGAGAAGCGGAACTCGGCGGCCTGGTGACGCCGACCGCCGCAGCGCAGGCGGTGGCCCTGAATCCCAACATCAGAACCGCCCGGATCACGGGCGCCGGACACAATGTCCGGCGCGAGAATTTTCCGGACTTCCTGTCAGCCGTTCGGGCGTTCCTGGCCGATCCATAGCCTTTCGCGTCGGTTGGTCGAAGGACCACCTAGAGCTTCGGGGAGCGGTTGGGACTCAACCTCGCCAGGCCGCCGGTGATCAGTTCGACGCACATCTCGGTGGCCGGGTCGACGTCGATCCGCCCCTCCGCCACGAGCTTGCCGGCCTGGTCCGTCAGACCCGCCACCATATCGACCGCGGCAATCGCCAGCGGCAGCGGCAGGTCGAACTCGCGGCGGGTGGCGCGGACGAAGAACCGGAAGGTCCGGTCGCGGTCGGCGCGGTTGTCGTCCTCCATCAACTTAGCGATCGACGGGTCGGACAGGAGTGCGTTGACCAGGGCGCCTCGGTCCCGGGTCTGCTCCAGGTAAAGTCGCGTTGTCTGGCGGATCAGATCGGCGAAGCTGCGGGCCTGCAAGGCGGTCGCCATGCCGCGGTCGCGAAGCTCGGTCTGCTCCCGCCGCAATAGCTCCGCCAGCAGGGCTTCGCGGCTGGGAAAGTAGTTATAGACGAGCCCCTTGCTGATCCCGACGTCGCGCGCCAGTCGCTCCATGCTGACCGCGCCGAGCCCCTCGACCAGAACGAGCCGCGCCGCGTCATCCAGAATCTGATCACGGCGGGCCTCCGGCGAAAGGCGCGTGCGTTTGCGTGGGCGACTCGGGGACATCACGCCGCCGCCGCCCGGGAGGCTGAGCCCAATGCGATCCGGGCAATGACAAGGTCGGGCAAGGCGGTCTCCGGCAGATTGACGGATACTGCCACGACTCTCGCCAAACCCACTCCGCGCTTGTCACACCGCCAGGACGGAATCGATGAGTCGCTCCCCCCGAAAAGGCAACGGGTGGTTATCCCGGCTCACGCCGCCGGGCGCCGCCCTGGTCACGGCGCGCGGGGGGCCGGATACTCAGGACTGGAGCGGTCACGGTGCGCGCGGACAGGAAGCGCCGGTCCCACAGCGCCGTCCGAACGTGCGGGCATTGCCGCTCCCGCGCCGATGTGTGCTGATGGCCGAGGGGGAAATCGGGTCAGGCAGGCGCGATCGGATCCGGGTCCGCTGCAGGCCGACGGAGACTTCGGATGCCCTATCTGACGCTCGAAAACGCCCGGCTGTTCTTTGACCAGACTGGCGACGGTCCCGCCATCATCACCACCCACGGGGTGTCGGAAAACGGCTCCTACTGGTCGCGACCGGGCGTAAGCGAGCGACTGGCGGCGGCGGGCTATCGCGTCATCGACACCGACATGCGCGGACACGGCCGCAGCGTGCCCCTGGGCGATGGCGCTCCCGGTTATGACGTGCAGACGGTCGCCGACGATTTCGGTCGTATCGCAGATCACCTCGGCCTGGACCGGTTCCATCTGCTCACCCACGCCACCGGCGGCATGGCGGGCCTGCACTACGCCTGCCAGCACGGCGACCGGCTGCTGTCGCTGATGAGCACGGATTCCGGCTCGGCGACCATTCCCAGCGATGAGTTCGCCGACGAGGCCTTCGAGGATCATACGTTCGTCGAGACGGACTACGCCTTTGCCTTTCAGATGGCCGCCGGCCGCGAAAGCACCCTTGTCCGCAACGCGCTGGAGATGGCGCGGCAGACCGACGGCGGTCCGTTCCTCAACCGGCTGAACGCCAACCCTGAACCCGATCGCTGCTGGGCGGAAGTTGCCGATGTGCTGGACGCCAGCTCCTCGCGGCATGTCGCCGAGTTCATGAGATCATTCTACACCAGCCGGGATCCCAAGATCCGTCTCCTCAGAACGATCCCCTGCCCGGTTCTGCTGCTGTTGGGCGAACACGATGTCATGTTCGTCAGACCCAATGCCCTGATGGCCCGCGTCATCCCCGGAGCGCGGCATGTGGTGATGCCCGGCCTGGGTCACATGACGGCGATCGAGGACCCCGATGGCCTGACGCGCGAACTGCTGGCGTTTCTCGGCGCGATCGCAACCTGACACAGCCCGACCTACCAGGCGTTCTCCACCCTCTCGGCGAAGCCCAGCAGGCCATCGATCGTCAGGACATCGCCGTCGTCGAGCGTCGCGGTTCCGGAGAACCGGCCGAACACCTGGTGGGCGATGGAGCGGATGATCTTGAAGTCGGAACTGTCCGCGCGATCCAGGATCGGCTGGAAGGTCATCTCGAAGCGTCCGTCGTTGCTGGAAAAGCTCCAGGGAGCGCTGTCATAATCACCCTGCGGCAGGCGGAACGTCACCTTGTCGAGTTTGTGGGCCACACCCTTGTAGAACACCATGTTTTCTGAGGCCGCCGAGGTGTCTCCGAAGCCGTAGCCGATGTTGAAACCAAACGGCGCGCCGTCCGCCAGCCCCGAGGCCGATCCCCAATACCAGACGTTGTGATAAGTCCACACGCCGCGTCCCCAGTCGAGCACGCCGAAGGCTCGATCGCGCTCGAAAACGTAGGGCTGATCGCCGATCACGACCTCGCCCGCGACGGCCATGCAATTGATTTTCTGGTTGTAATAGAAGGCTTTGGGCGCGCCTGCGAACGGGGTGGCGATCATCATGCGGTCCATCGGCGGCTGGGCCAGATCCAGTTCGCCGCGGAGGCCCCTGCCCTTCATGAATCCGGGACAATCGACAGTCAGGCGTCGCCCGTGCGGCGTGTGGCGGAAGGCGAGCTTCAGCCGGGTATGATCCTGGACGATATCGCCCGCGTCGGCGCTTTGCGGCATCGCCATGCGGCCCAGGGGAAACGGCGTTATTGCGCTCTCCGACACTGCCGAACGCGCGAGAAGATCCAGCCATGTGACGGAAAGGAATCCCATGTAGCCGTTGTCGGCGACCACGGCGGCCAGGCCATAGTCGCCAGCCAGCACGCAGTAGTAGTCCCACTCCTTGATCCGCAGGGGCGAGGCGGCGACGGCGGCGCGGCTGTAGCGTCGCGCCTCTCGACGCGCCCAGCCCGGCTCCGTCAGGCGGCCACGCCTGTCCAGGAGATCGCCGGCCCCCAGTTCGATCTGCGCCATCCCTTCACCTCGTTCCGCCCTGGCGATCATCGCCCCTGGCGGACGCGCGCGCCAGTCCCGGCGGGACGCCGCGTCGAGCTGTCGCCCTGGCGACGCCGGGTCGGCCGGCCGAGCGGCTAGTGTTCAGCGGCGATTGGCGGCCCGGTGGCCACAAGTCCGACCGGCCGCAGGAAGAGCACCAGGGGCATGACGACCAGAGAGCCCACGAAGAGCATGTGATAGAGGTCCACATAGGCCACCATCGAGGCCTGCCGCGTCGCCTCCTCGTTCAGGGCCATCATTCCCGACTGCGTGGTCAGTCCGAACGGCGCGGCCAGGTCGGGCGCGCGGGCGACTGAATTCTCGGGACTCAGGCCTCCGACGAGACGGGCGTGGACGGTCTGTGACAGGCGCGTATAGGCCGCCTGCATGAGCGATATGCCGGCGCTGTTGCCGACGCTGCGCAGCAGGGCGAAAAAGCCGGTCGCGTCCGGACGCAGGCTCGGATTGAGGGTGCCGAAGGCCAGGATGGTGACCGGGGTGAACACCATGCCCGTCCCAAGGCCCTGGATGAAGCCCGTGCTGGCGACGAGTCGCCAGTCCATGTTCAGGTCGAAGTGACTCATCGCCCGGAACGACAGGGCGAACACCCCCAGTCCGGAGATGATCAGGACCCGGGGGTCCACGCGGTTGATGATGCGCCCGACCATGAACATCGACACGATGCTGCCCAGCCCGCGCGGCGCCGTCACCAGACCCGTGGTCAGAACCGGATAGCCCATGAGGGTCTCCAGCATTGGCGGCAGGATCGCCATCACCGGAAACACCAGCACCCCCAGGGAAAGGTTCACCAGGGTCGCAGCGACGAAGTTGCGATCGCCCAGAAGCTTGACCGGCAGGAAGGATGGCTGGGTCACGACGGTGTGGATGACGAACATCCACAAGGCGCCGACCGACAAGGCGGCTTCGAGGATCGTCTCGGGCGAGCCGAACCAGTCGTTCTGTTGCCCCCGGTCGAGCATCAGCTGGAAGGCGGCCAGGGCCACGGCCAGAAGGAGGAAGCCGGCCAGGTCGAGTGGCCGTTCGTGCGTCGGCCTGTTGCGCGGCAGGAAGGCGGCCACCCCCGCGACGCACAGGGCGCCGATGGGCACATTGATGAAGAACACCCACCGCCAGCTGAAATCGTCAGTCAGCCACCCGCCGATGACCGGGCCCAGGATCGGGCCGACGGTGACGCCCATCCCCCAGATCGCCATCGCCTGGCCGCGTTCCTTCAAGGGATAGGTGTCCAGCATCACCGCCTGGGACAGGGGCATCATGCCGGCCCCGAACATGCCCTGCAGCACCCGGAAAAGCACGATCTGGGCGAGACTCTGAGCGGCCCCGCACAGGGAAGAAGCGACGGTGAAGCCGATGATGGCGATCAGGAACATCCGCTTCACCCCGAGTCGTCCGGCGAACCAGCCGGTGACCGGAGTCATGATCGCCGCGGCGATGATGTAGCTGGTCAGAACCCAGTTGATCTGCTCGGGCGAGGCCGACATGGATCCGGCCATGTGCGGCAGGGCCACATTGGCGATCGTCGAATCCAGCATGGTCATGATCGCCGCCAGCATCACCGTCAGGGTGATCATGGTGCGATTGACCGGCGGCTGGGCGGGCTCTTCGATGCTCACGATCAGGGACGCATAGCCGGTTTCCCCCGCGTGATCCTAACGCCCGGCGCCGGCCTGGCCACCGGTGGTGTTTCCCAGGGCGCGGATGGGCTAAGCTGGGCTTCGCTCGAAGGCGCGGGGGACGCGGGATGTTCGACTATCAGCCCGTGCTGCGCGGCGAGGCGGTGATCCTGCGGCCGGCCGTCGCCGGGGACCGGGACGCCCTCTTCGCGCTTGCGTCGGACCCCCGCGTCTGGGCGCTGCATCCCCGCAGCGACCGCTATCAGGAATCGGTCTTTCAGGCCTATTTCGATGACGGTCTGGCGTCCGGCGGGGCCCTGGTCGCCCTCTGCAGGACCACCGGCGCCGTCGCCGGCTGGTCCCGCTACAGCGCAGACTTCGCCCGACCCGGCGAGATCGAGATCGGCTGGACTTTCCTTGGCCGGGACTATTGGGGCGGCAAGATCAATGCCGACATGAAGCGCCTGATGCTGACCCACGCCTTCCGCTTCGTGGATCAGGTGATCTTTCGCGTTGGCGAGCGAAACCTGCGGTCCCGCCGCGCCGTGGAAAAGCTGGGAGCCACCCTGACCGACCGTACAGACAGCCCCGACGCGGGCGCAGCGGGGTCGGTCAATCTCTACTACGCGATCCGCCGCGAGACCTTCGAGGTCTGAGGTCCGCGACGGGCGCCCGCCGGGCCGCATCGCACCGGCCGCTTGACGACCGCAGGGGAAGCCGGCGCCTGATCAAGGCGTGACGCTGGCCGTGGAGACGAATTCGCACTAAACTCTGCCGATCATCAGGGCCACGGTGAGCCACGGCCGCCGCCTGGACCAGCGCTCCGTCACGGCCGTTCGCCGCAACCCGATTTCCTTCAAGAGGATCATACATGTCCGAAGCCTACATCATCGACGCCGTCCGTACGCCGCGCGGCATCGGCAAGCCCGGCAAGGGCGCCCTGGCTCACCTGCATCCCCAACACCTGGGCGCCACCGTCCTCAAAGCGCTGCAGCAGCGCAACAATATCGACACCAAGCACGTCGACGACGTGATCTTCTCGACCAGCACCCAGAAGGGCAAGCAGGGCGGTGACCTGGGCCGCATGGCCGCTCTGGCGGCCGGCTATGACATCACCGCCAGTGGCGTGACCCTCGACCGCTTCTGCGGCGGCGGTATCACGGCCGTGAACCTTGCCGCGGCCCAGGTGATGAGCGGCATGGAAGACCTGGTCATCGCCGGCGGCGTTGAAATGATGTCCTACACCACGACCATCGGCCAAGAAGAAGCCGCCGCCGGCCTCAAGCCGCTGGGCATGGGGTCCGGAAACGCCGCCCTGCAGAACCTGCACCCGCAATCGCACCAGGGCGTTTGCGGCGACGCCATCGCCGCCATGGAAGGCATCACCCGCGAGGCGGTGGACGCCCTGGGCCTTGAAAGCCAACGCCGCGCCGACGTGGCCATCCGTGAGGGCCGTTTCGCCAAGAGCCTGATCACCGTCTATAATGAGGACGGCTCGGTGGCTCTCGATCACGAGGAATTCCCCCGCCCGCAGACGACGGCCGAGGGCCTCGCCGGCCTGAAGGCGTCCTTCGACGTCATCGCCGATCTGTCGGTGTTCGCCGACGGCACCACCTTCCGCCAGGCAATCAACGCCCGCTACCCTGATGTTAAGTGGAAGGGCGTGCACCACGCCGGCAACTCGTCGGGCGTGGTTGATGGCGCGGCCGCGATCCTGCTGGCCTCACGGGCCTACGCCGACAAGCACGGCCTCAAGCCTCGCGCCCGGATCGTCGCCACCGCCAACATCGGCGACTGTCCGACCCTGATGCTCAACGCCCCCGTGCCCGCCGCCCGCAAGGTGCTGGCCAAGGCCGGCCTGACCGTCGACGACATCGATCTGTGGGAAATCAACGAAGCCTTCGCCGTGGTCGCGGAAAAGTTCATCCGCGACCTCAAGCTCGATCGTGACAAGGTCAACGTCAACGGCGGAGCCTGCGCTCTTGGCCACCCCATCGGCGCCACCGGCTCGATGCTGATCGGCACGGTGCTGGACGAACTGGAACGCCGCGACCTCAAGCGCGGTCTGGTCACCATGTGCGCCGCCGGCGGCATGGCCCCGGCGATCATCATCGAGCGCGTCTAGCACTTCCGGATCGGGGTCAGGACCCGGGGCGAAGTCCCCCCGGGTCGCACCGCCGCCGGCGTCAGCCGGCGACGGTGTCTCCGTTCATGGCTGACGCCACGGCTTCGGCCACCCGGATGCCGTCCACACCTGCGGAGAGAATGCCGCCCGCGTAGCCGGCGCCCTCCCCGGCCGGATAGAGGCCGGCGATGTTGAGGCTCTGGAAATCCGCGCCTCGCGTGATCCGCACCGGCGAGGAGGTGCGGGTCTCGACACCGGTGAGCACCACGTCGGGATCGTCGAAGCCTGGAATCTGCCGACCGAAAACCGGCAAGGCCTCGCGGATCGCCTCGATCGCATAGCCCGGCAGACAGGCCGACAGATCGCTCGGCAGGACGCCTGGCCGGTAGGAGGGAATGACGGCTCCGAGACGTGTCGAGGGCCGGCCGGCGAGAAAGTCGCCGAGCCTCTGCGCCGGGGCGGCATAGGCCCCGCCGCCCGCCTCAAAAGCCCGGCCTTCCCACTTTCGCTGCAGATCGACGCCGGCCAGAGGCCCCCCGGGGAAATCGGCTTCGGGCGTGATGTCCACGACGATGGCGGCGTTGGCGTTTCTCTCGTTGCGCGAATACTGGCTCATGCCGTTGGTCACCAAGCGCCCGGGCTCGGATGCCGCGGCCACCACCGTGCCCCCGGGACACATGCAGAAGCTGTAGACCGTGCGACCGTTGGCGCAGGCGTGGGAGAGCCTGTAGTCGGCCGCGCCCAGGGCCGGATGACCCGCGTGGGTCCCGAAGCGCGCCCGGTCGATCAGCGACTGAGGGTGTTCGATCCGGAAACCCAGCGAGAAGGGCTTGGCCTCAATGAAGACGCCCCGATCCCGGAGCATGGCGAAGGTGTCGCGGGCGCTGTGGCCCACCGCGAGAACCACCCGGTCGGTCTCGATGGTCTCGCCGCTCTCGAGGGTCACGCCGCAGACCCGGCGGGCGCCGGTCTCATCGGCGTGCAGCATCAAGTCGGCCACCCTGCACTCGAAACGGTATTCCCCGCCCAGACCCTCGATCGTCGCCCGGAGACTCTCGACCATCGTCACCAGCCGGAAGGTGCCGATGTGCGGATGGGCCTCGGTGAGGATTTCCGGCGGCGCGCCCGCCGCGACGAACTCGGTGAGCACCTTGCGGCCGAGATGACGCGGGTCCTTGATCTGGCTGTAGAGCTTGCCATCCGAAAAGGTGCCGGCGCCGCCCTCGCCGAACTGCACATTGGATTCGGGGTTCAGCACACCCTTGCGCCACAACTGCCAGGTGTCCTTGGTGCGCTCCCGCACCATCTTGCCGCGGTCGAGGATGATCGGCCGGAACCCCATCTGGGCCAGCACCAGGCCGGCGAAAAGACCGCAGGGACCCGCGCCGATCACCACCGGACGGTGTCGCTCGCGTCCGGTCGCTCGGGCGACGAACCTGTAGGCGACGTCCGGCGTCGGCCGCACCCGGCCGTCCTGGGCGCAGCGCGCCAGGACGTCCGACTCGTCCTGCAGGCTGACGTCCGCCGAATAGACCATCAGGATCGCCGACTTGCGCCGGGCGTCGTGCGCGCGCCTGGCGACGGCGATATCCAGGATATCCGTCTCGGAGACACCCAGGCGTTCCGCCGCGGCGGCGATGAGGGCCCCGGGCGGATGGCCCAGGGGAAGTTTCAACTCGGTCAGACGCAACATCGGAGTCTTTTAGCACGGCGCAGGAAACGGTCTTCCAGTCTCGCGGGAAAATCCGCCCGGGGACGCTGGGCGCCCCGGGGTGACAGGCCAGGCATCCCCTGGTTGACGGCCCCGCGGCGTGACCCTAAGGCCCGAACGCGCGCACGGGCCCTCGAATGTCCAGCCGCCACCGGGGGAACCTGCAGATGACGACGACACCCGCAGCCACGCACGCGGCCGCGCCGCCCGTTGACAAGGCCGCGCTGCTCGCGAGGTACATCGCCGAACGCGACAAGCGCCTGCGCCCGGACGGCAACGCCCAGTACCTGCAACTGAAAGGCCGTCTGGCCCACTATCTCGAAGATCCCTACACGGCCCGCGTCGAACGCGAACCAAAGACCGACCATGTTTCCTTCGCCTTTGTCGGCGGCGGATTCGCCGGCCTGGTCACCGGGGCCCGCCTGGTCGAGGCGGGCGTCACCGACGTTCGCCTGATCGAGAAGGGCGGCGATTTCGGCGGCACCTGGTACTGGAACCGCTACCCGGGCGCGCAGTGCGACACCGCCTCGATGATCTACATGCCTCTGCTGGAGGAGACCGGCCACCGGCCCACGGAAAAATACGCCCACGCCCCGGAGATCCTCGAACAGTGCCAGCGCATCGGCCGGCAGTATGGTCTCTATGACAACGCCCTGTTCCACACCGAGGTCGAGGACCTGCGTTGGGATGACGCCGGCTCGCGCTGGGTGATTTCCACCAACCGGGGCGATCGCTTCACCGCCGACTTCATCGGCCTGGGGACCGGCCCGCTGCACGTGCCCAAGCTGCCCGGCATCCCGGGCATAGAGTCCTTCAGGGGACATTCGTTCCACACCAGCCGCTGGGACTACGACTACACCGGCGGAGATCCGCGCGGCGCTCCGATGAGCAGACTCGCCGACAAGCGGGTGGCCATCATCGGCACCGGCGCCACCGCCGTACAGTGTGTGCCGCACCTGGCGGCGGCCTGCCGCGAGCTGTTCGTCTTCCAGAGGACGCCCTCATCCGTGGACGTTCGGGCCAACGTCCCCATCGACCCGGAGTGGTTCGCCTCGATCGCCACGCCCGGCTGGCAGCAGCGCTGGCTGGAGAACTTCACCGCCAACCAGGCCGGCGGCACGGCCGAGGAGGACCTGGTCCAGGACGGCTGGACCGACCTGTCCCGACGCATTCGAAGCCGGATCATGCAGTTGCCCCGCGAGGACCTGACTCCGCAGAAGATGCTGGCCGCCTATGAGGACTCCGACTTCGAGAAGATGAACGAGATCCGGGCGCGGGTGGACTCCATCGTCGCGGAAAGCCAGACGGCGCAGCGGCTGAAGGCCTGGTACCGGCAGCTTTGCAAGCGCCCCTGTTTTCACGACGCCTACCTGCAGGCCTTCAATACGCCCGGCACGCATCTGATCGACACCGACGGCAAGGGTGTCGAGGCGATCACCGAGACCGGCGTGGTGGTCGCGGGAGTGGAGTATCCCGTCGACTGCATCATCTACGCCTCGGGATTCGAGGTCGGCACGGAATACCGTCGGCGCGCCGGCTTCGATCTGGTCGGCCGCGACGGCCTTCGGCTGTCCCAGGCCTGGGCCGAGGGCATGCGCAGCCTGCACGGCATCCACGTGCACGACTTTCCCAACGCCTTCTTCGTGCAACCGACCCAGGGCGCCAATCTGATCTCGAACGTGCCGCACAACCTGACCGAGGCGGGCCGCACCATCGCCCTGACCGTCAGACATGCGCTGGACGGCGGATACCGGCAGGTCGAGGTCACCAAGGCGGCGCAGGACGCCTGGGTCGCCCTCCTGCTCACCGGGGTCGGCCGGATGATCGGCGCGCCCGACTGCACGCCCGGCTACTATAACAATGAAGGACAGAATCCTGGTCCGGCGGCCCGGTTCAACGTGGGTTATCCCGCAGGGGCGACGGCCTATTTCGCCTATCTCGACGGCTGGCGGAAATCGGGCGCCTTCGAGGGTCTGGCGTTCCGCTGACGCCCTGATCGGGGCCGTCAGGCCGGATCGACGCCCGCAGGGTTGGCCTGGACCGCGAAAACGCCCGCGCCGCCCCCGACCGCACGTCGCAAGGCCGCCTTGATGCCCGCGAGACCTGGGTTGGGGAAGCCGGCGAGCCGAGCCGCCAGCGTCTGCGCCTCGGCCAGCACGGCGGCGTCGGCCACCACGCGATAGGCCAGTCCCAGTCGCCGCAGGTCAGGGGCCGCCACCCTGTCGGCGCCGAGACACAGCTGCGCCGCAATGGCCTCGCTGGTCCGCAGTCGCAGCCAGGCGATGTTCATCGGCGCCGCCATGCCCAGCGCCGCCTCTCCGACCTGAAGCCAGGCGCCCTCCCCCGCCACCAACAGGTCGCAGGCGAGAGCCAGCGAGGCGCCGCCGTTGATCGCGAACCGTTCCAGCGCGCCGACGATGACCGCCTTGCAGTCGTAGAGTTCACGATGGAGGGCCGCCCAGCTCTCCGGGAAGCTTTCCCGCCATTCCGGCGCGGGGTTGGCGCCGAACTCCGCCAGGTCCAGGCCCGAGCAGAACGCGCCGCCCTCGCCTCGCAGCAGGACGACGCGCGCGCCGCCGGCCAGCAGGTCCGCGAGACCGGCTCTCAGGCCGGCGACCAGAGGTCCCGTCAAGGCGTTGCGCCGGCGCGGACGCGACAGGACCAGTTCGCCCCAGCCATCGTGGCGTTCTACCCTCGCGGCCGGCGCGTCGCCCAGACTCTCGCTCATTTCGCCTCGCAGTGCCGATGCGCCCGTCTCGACCTTATGCGGCATTGATCGCCCGCCGCCTATCGGGTTTGAGTGGTCGGGAAACTCCCGCCAACCTGCGAGGCCCCCCATGCGACTGCCCCTGCCCGAGATCGGCGCGCCCTGGCCGGACCTGAAGTTGCGCATGCGGGACTACGCCACCGGCGACGTTCGCTGGCGCGAGGGCAAGACAGCTGTCTATGTGTTCAACGCCGGCCCGGAAGTCGAACAGGTGCAAAAAGAGGCCTATGCCCTGTTCATGTCGGAAAACGGCCTGGGGCCGATGGCCTTTCCCAGCCTGCGACGGATGGAGAGCGAGGTGATCGACTTCGGCCTGTCGCTGCTGCACGCTCCCGAGGGCGCGGCTGGAACCATCACGTCGGGCGGCACCGATTCCATCACCATGGCCGTGAAGGCGGCCCGGGATTTCGCCCGGAAAGCACGGGGCGTGCGCGGGCCGCTGAACATCGTTCTGCCTCGCTCGGCCCACCCGGCCTTCGACAAGGCCGCGGCGATGATGGAAATCGAGGTGCGCCGAACGCCTCTGGCGAACCTCCTGGCGGATCCGCAGGCCATGGATGCGACGGCCGACGCCGCCACAGTGATGATCGTCGGCTCGGCGCCCTGTTTTCCCTATGGCCTGATCGACCCCATCGCGGCGCTGTCGGACCTCGCCATAGCCCGCGATCTGTGGCTGCACGTGGACGCCTGCGTGGGCGGCTACCTGGCCCCGTTCGTGAAGATGAATGGCGGCGACGTGGCGATGTTCGACTTCGAGGCGCCCGGCGTTCGATCAATATCGGCGGACCTGCACAAGTATGGCTACTGCGCCAAGGGGGCCTCGACGGTGTTTTTCCGTTCAGAGGCGTTGCAGGCCTTCATGGGCTTCGATCTGAACGACTGGCCTGGCGGACGCATGGTGACGCCGACTCTCGCCGGCACGCGCCCAGGCGGCGCCATCTCCGCGGCCTGGGCGGTGATGAACTTCCTGGGGGTGCAAGGCTATCGGGCCAAACAGGCCCTGGTCACGCGGACGCGCGAGCGGATAGAGGCCGGCGTCACCGCTCTCGGCTTCACGGTGATCGGCGCGCCACAGCTGGGAATCGTCGCCTTCAGTCATCCGCGAGTGAACGCCCTGGCCCTCTGGCCCGGAATGCGCGCGCGCGGCTGGTTCACCGGCATGACCAGCGAGCCCGCGGGCCTTCACCTGATGCTGTCGCCGTTCCACGCCGAAGTGGTCGAGACCTATCTGACCGATCTCGCCAGCGCCCTTGCCGATGCCGGCGGCGCGGCGCCCGCGCAACCCGCCGCGCGTTATTCCTGACACACTGGAGGGCGCGTCTGCTCCCCTGCGCGCGCGGCGGCGCAAAGCGCTGCCGTGAATCGATGCGGTAACTACGATATCGACAACAACGCTCGCCACGTCCTACGATCGCTTCAGTGTTTGGACGCACCTTGGAATGTAGTGTTGACCACTGCAGAACCCTTCGGCGTCATTTTGCGATATTAGGCAATCAGCAATACCATTCTTGATGGGAACATCTTTCGATGTCCGCATCATGATTGGAATCGAACTCAGATTTACAACGCCTCAGCCGACGCCTTGCACGCGTTTCAGCATGAGTGTCGTGACAATCTTTAACCTTCATGGTTGGGCCGATGGAGCGCGACTCGCGCCCACCGCCTGACATGCACCTGCCACCGAGCGTGGCGAAAACGAATTCTTACTGGAGTCGCGTGTGTCGGCTTCGATCATCGGCGGGGGAACTCTTACCTTCGCCCTGGACTCTCATCAGATGAACCTGGCGCAGCTGGCGCTGGACTCCGCGGCGTCGGCGCGCGGCGGCCTGGAAAACATCCTCGGCTCGACCGCCGCCAGCCCCACCGCCGGCGACTACAACATTTTCAACCAACCCTTCCAGAAGGGTTCCATGACCCTCACGTCGGGTGGGCAGGCCGTGGTCGCCAGCGGCACGATGGCGGGCACGATCACCGGGTCGGCGACCGCCACCGATGGAGTCCTGGTCGGAAACCAGGCCAACGACACCATCAACGCGGCGGGCGGGTCCGGGACAATCGTAGCCGGCAACGGCTCGAACGTCATCCATCTGAACGGCGCCGACGCCTCCACACAGCCGGGCGGCTCGCAACAGATCTTCATCGGAACCGGCAGCGACACGGTCTCGATGTTCGGCGGCGAGGTCATCGTTCAGGCCGAGACAGGCGGCAGTGTTATGGTCAAGGTGCTGGGCGGCAACGACACCATCAGCTTCGGATCCGGCGCCGACACCGCCGTGGTCTCCGGCACGGCGACGATCGCCGCGGGCGCCGCGGGCACGGTCTTCACCGCCGGCGCGGGAGCGACCGCCTCGGTTGTCGCGGGCAGCGGCAACTCCACGCTCGTCGGCGGTACCGGCAATGACACCTTCGCCGGCGGCAGCGGCTCGACCTCGATGACCGGCGGGACCAAGGCCACGCTGTTCATCGGCGGGACCGGGACCGACACCATGACCGCCAGCACCGTGGCCGGATCGGCGTCCGTGTTCGACTTCGCCAGCGTCCTTGGCGGTGGGTCGCACACCATCAACCACTTCGTCGCCGCCGATAGTATCAACCTGATCGGATACGCCGGTCAGACGCCGATTGAGCAAGTGGTTGGCGGCAACACGATCATCACGCTCGGCGACAACACCACAATCACCCTCACCGGCTACACCGGCGCGCTCAGCGGCCTGCACACGTCCTGACGGGACCGCCTTCGCGCCTGCGCCGGCTGTCGCTCGGATTATGCTGGACTGGCTGTCGTCAGCCGATCGAGCCTCGGCCGCTTCACCGGCACGGCCCACAAGGCATGTACCGCCGCCGCGCCAGCGTAGCATCGCCCATGACGGCCCTCACCGGCGCCCCCCCCGGCGCCCGGTCGGGTCTCCGCCGGGAGGCTAAGGTCAAGCTATGCGGGAACTACAGTATCGACACTCAAGCTTGCCATGGCCTACGACGGTTTCAGTCTTGGGTCGCACCAGACGGGTCTAGTTGCGACCGCTTCGACACGGGGGGGTGGTGTGTTGATATCTGGCAGAAGCAACATGCCGCGCACGGACGAGAATAACGGCGCCGTTGGGATCCTGATGGTCGTCGGTATGCAGATTTCCGATTCCGTGGCCGTCGCGAACCGCGCGTTAGATCACAAAGTTTGTGACAATCGTTAACATTCACACTTGGTTAATTAAGGCAAAACACGCCTCAATCGCCTAGCACTCACCGGCTGCCCATGGTAGCGAGATCAACGCTTTACTTGAGTAGGGGAAGTAGAGTATGTCAGCTTCGATCATCGGTGGGGGATCTCTGACCTTCGCCCTCGACGCCAATCAGATGAACCTGGCGCAATTGGCGCTGGACTCCGCAGCTTCGGCGGCTGCCTACGGCGGCCTGGAAAACGTCCTCGGCTCGACAACCGTCAACCCAACCTCCGGCGACTACAACATCTACAATCAGCCCTTCAAGACCGGCGTGGCGAGCCTGCCGACCGGCGGACAGGCCGTGGTGGTCAGCGGCACAACCGCGGGGACAATCACCGGCCTGGCGACCGCCACCGATGAGGTCCTGGTGGGCAACCAGGCCAATGACACCATCAACGCCGCGGGCGGATCCGGGACGATCGTCGCCGGCAACGGCGCCAATATCATCCATCTGAACGGCGCCGACGCCTCTACCCAACCGGGAGGCTCGCAGCAGATCTTCACCGGAACCGGCAGCGACACGATCTCCATGTTTGGCGGCCAGGTCACCGTTCAGGCCGAGACGGGCGGCAGCGTCACGGTCAAGGTGCTGGGCGGCAACGACACCATCAGCTTCGGATCCGGCGGCGACACGGCCGTGGTCTCCGGCACGGCGACGATCACGTCGGGCGCCGCGGGCACGGTCTTCACCGCAGGGACTACGACCACCACAACCGCCTCGGTCATCGCGGGCAGCGGCAATTCCACGCTCATCGGCGGCAAAGGCAACGACACCTTCGCCGGCGGCAGCGGCTCGACCTCGATGACCGGCGGGACCAAGGCCACGCTGTTCATCGGCGGGACCGGTTCCGACACCATGACCGCCAGCACCGTGGCCGGATCGTCCGCGGTCTTCGACTTCAACAGCGTGCTCGGCGGCGGGTCGCACACGATCACCAACTTCGTCGCCTCCGATACGATCAATCTCATCGGATACGCCGGTCAGACGCCGGTTGAGCAAGTGGTTGGCGGCAACACGATCATCACGCTCGGCGACAACACCACCATCACCCTCACCGGCTACACCGGCGCTCTGACGGGCCTGCATACGTCCTGACGTCCCCGGCGGGACAGGCCGGCATTGATTTGGGTCTGTCCCGGCGGCTCTGGCCGTCGGTCGTTGAAAAGAATGGTGGTGGCCATGACGTGGCTGGCTGACGCTCGACCAAAGCGGATCCCGGCCAGGCGCGGCCGGCGCAGGCTTCAGAACCCAGGCCGATCTCCGACTTGGTGGATCCACCAGCGCTTGCGCCTGCCCCCCGGAGACCAGGAAAATCGCGTTCGCCCAGAGCAGCGGTGCGACGCCCGTCTCACGCCCCATCAGGTTGACGACGTTCCGGTTCGTGGCCTCGGCCCCACGCCGCCGCCGCCCGGTCGATCATCGGTTCGCCAGCGCCCCGGCCCGAGATAGGACAACCGCCCGGTCATCCTGAAAGATCACCCGCATTTCCCCGGACCCATCAGACATTCTGCTGCGTGATGCGCCGCCAGGGTAAGACACTTCACGGTGTGGCGCCGTCCGGGCTATGTAAGACCCCAGGCGCCAGACCTGGGTAGGCGCCCGTCGAACTTGGCCCTGGCTGCGGCGCACCAGGCGCAGTCAGGTCTGTTGAGGAGTCTATTCAAGTGTCCGAGGGGAGTGACCCGGCTGTTACCGGCTTCGTCGAAGTGATTCACTACCGTCAGATCCGCGGCTGGGCCTTCCTGCCGAAGACTCCGCTCAGGCACGTTGAGATCACGGCGGAACTCGAGGGCCACCGGATCGGCGCCGCGACAGCGAACCTCTTTCGGCAGGATCTCGCGGAGCAAGGCATCGGCGCAGGCGACCACGCCTTCGTCGTCAATCTGGACAGACCGCTCACGCAGGAGGAACTCGGCAAGGTCAGGGTGGTGGCCACGACCGGTCCAGGCCGTCACGCGGTGCTGGAGATGTCGGACGTCAGCGCGCAAATGGCCTCCCCGCAGGCCAGGCCCCAGGCCCGGTTACGGCAAGACCACGCGCTTCCTGTGCAGAAGCCCGTTTTCATTCTTGGCGCCGCCCGTTCAGGAACCAGCGCGATCGCCCAGGCGCTACTCAGAACGGGCTGGTACGAAGGCGAGGACGAAGGGTTTCTGAGCCCGCTGCTCGCGGACCTGACGACCATGGTCCACAATCACTATGCGGCGCGATCGGCCGAAGTTGCACTCGACACGTCCATCGCGCGAGCGCCGAAAGCCTATCTTGTTGGCGCGCTGCGCAGGCTTGCGGCTGACCTCTGTCACCAACTCTATCCAAGCGGAGTGTGGGTCGACAAGACACCGACCCGCGAGACTGTGGCCGCCGCGCCAATGCTCCAGGCAATATGGCCCGCTGCGCGCTTTGTCTTTATGCGCCGCCGCGCCATCGAGAACATATTGTCGCGTCAGCGTAAATTCACGGAGACAACCTTCGTGGAACACTGCGTCGACTGGGCCGATGTCATGTCGACGTGGCTTTCGGTTCGCGACAGGCTCGGATCGTCGGCGCTCGAACTGGACCAGTTCGAACTGGCCCGCGACCCGGACGGGGCCGGGGCGGTCGTGGCGGACTTTCTGGACCTGCCGGCCCACGCGAAGGCACGGCTGATTCAAAGTCTGGCGGTCGACCGGCCTGAAATGACTTCGGACAGATTCGCCGCAATTTCCGATTTCACCGAGGTGGGTTGGTCACCCGATCAACAGGTCGAGTTCATGAGTCGGTGCGCCGAACTCATGGCCCAGTTCGGATACAGCCTGGATCGAAGCTATTTCGCCGACCCGACCCATGGTCGATAATCCACGCAACCTGAAATCCTTCGAACCCTGGGGTCGACGAAGGCCCTATCGACGCGGACCGCCACCGCCAATCACCGCGCCGGGAGTTGAACGCCGCCCATGCGCACTGACGGACAAGTGGACACGACCCGCCCCTGGCGCGGCAGCGTGACAGGGGGGCGATCAAGAGGCATTCTAGGGATTGACCGGCGTGAGCGGTCGAATGCCTTCAGTTTCCGGCAGATCTTCCGCCCGATGATCTGCTCCGCACAATACCCAAAGGCTGATGAAATATGTTGAAGGTTTTATTTGGGAATCATAGCCATTTCCAACTAGAAATTGACAAAAATATCGATAAATCCCGCTTCTCGCCCGAATATGGTTGGTATAAATCGCTCGACTTTTCGAAATATGACCTGATAGTCCCCATAACTATTTGGGACTATGATTTATTGAGGTCTTTTGAAAAAGAATATGGCGACAAATACTGGATTCCAAGCCTGGTCACTACCAATGTCTTTGATGATAAACTCCAACTGAATACTGACCTGTGCGCCAACGGTTTCTCGGCCAATGTTCCTGAAGTTATCTTAGATGATCACCACAGTTTTCCGTACATCGTGAAAAGAATACACGATGAAAATGGCCACAATTCGTTTATCATCAAGGGCCTCGAAGAGGAGGCCGCGGCGTCTGAATTTTTGAATAATGCCGAATATTTCAGACAAGCCTGCGTGACCGGAAGGGATGAATTTGCCGCCCATATCTTGATGGTGGACGGAGTGGTCAAATATCACATGACCGTCCATCACCGCATGGCCGACGATATCTATGTGAAAGGCGGCGGCCTGGGAACCGCAAAACCTGTGGAATCACGGTGCATGGACAAAAGTCCGCACGTTGACCTGTTCGCAAATATCCTTCGAAAATTCAGCTACAATGGCCTGTGTTGTATCGATTACAAAGTCGACGGCGAAACACCGAAGATTCTGGAGATAAATCCCAGGCTCGGGTACACGGTTTGCTGGGATATCAACAGACTGCTCGGAGCCTACGAGCGACTGATCCGAGGACGACCCGAAGCCTAGCGGGGCCTGCCGACGCCCGCGGGGCGGTGGGACCCGGGGGCCCGCCTTCACGGCTTGCCCGGCTTGTGGCAGATACGCAACGGCGAACGGACGGCGCGGATCGCGAAGTCGAGACCGCAAGACGGGCGGTATCTCAACTAAGATACGCGAGTGAGAGACTTTCGGGGCGCGAACATGTCTGATTTAGAAACAAATGCGAGTGCAGACTCGCCAGACATCATTGAGGATGCGACCTTTTTATTCGAGAAGGGCCGCTACAATGACGCCAACAACCTTTTGCTCAATTTGGTTTCAAGTGGTACCAATACCTCATACATAAGTTTTTGTATAGGTCGAAACTATTTTTATGAAGGGATCACAGAGTCTGCTCTCGATTGGCTTGGAAAATCTCTCTCCTTCGAGAACGCCTTTCTGTGGAGTTACTACGAGCTCGGTCTTGTGCATGAAAGCCAGGAAGATCTATCCGGGGCGGCCCGGAATTTCATTCTGTTCCTGAAGGGCATACGCACCAACTCGACTGCCTCCGTTCTGAACGCGTTGCATAGAGAGGCAATTCTGCGTGTCGCCCACCGTTGTTTCGAGGCCAACAAGGCCCAGGCTCTGGAACTTTACGGGGCGATCAATGCCCTGGAGGTGCGCGACTATCTGTCCGAACTGCGTATCGTTGAGCGGCTCCTCGATGAAGGGAAGCTCTCCAAAGCCGAGCTGGGCATGCAGGCCATCCGCGCTCAGCACACCCTCGACGGCTGGGGCCATCTGGCGCTCTCGCGCCTGAAGTTCGCAAGAGGCGAAGTCAATTCGGCCGCAGCGACGGCCCTGCACGCGGCCCTGCTACAGCCGGAAAGTCACAGCTTCAACCTCGCCGTCGTTCACCAGCTGCTCGACATCGGCATGATCGCCGAGGCGGAACAACACTGTGGCGATAGCCTGGCGCGGCAGGCAGGTCAGGACCCGATTCTGGACAGAGAGCTTGAATGGCTGCGGTTTCGGTTCGCCGTCATCCGTGGCGACCATCAAACGATCCTCGCACAGTGCCGTCGGCCTGGTTTTGTGGCGGAACTGTCGGCCCGGACGTTGATCGAAGCCCTCAACAGGCTCTCCCTGCCAGGCGACAGGTTGACGGAGCCGGCGATCCTGGCCGCCGACCTGCTGGCCGAACACCTCGAGAAACAGCAGGAACAATCCGTAGATTCCGCGATTTGTCTCTATCAATACTATGTGTTTCGACGTCAATGGAAGAAAATTGACGCGCTCGATGATAAAATCCGTAGTCAAGACGTATTTCGACAAGCCGACGTGGTTCTTCGGCGTTTCGAGAACCTGTGCGCCATGTCACGGATGCCCGAGGCTAAGCTCTTTTACGCCGAGCACTACGAGGGCGCCACGCTTCGGCAATGGGAATCCTGCTCGGTCATGCGGTTTCTTGCGGAGACCGGACTGTGGGACGAAGCAAACCATATCCTTCAGGACTTCATCCGCCACGGCTACCATTTTCCCGATGGCGACTATTTTCTTCTGAAAATATGTCGACGGACCCGGTCGCATGACACGATAATCGACCTGATTGACAACTATGGGGAAGCGGATCCGCCGGCGCAATTCGCGACACTGCGGCACATGCTTTTTGATGACCTTGCGATCAACGCCGATAGGGACCCGTATCGGGACGCCCGGACGGAGCCCATCACCCTGTCCCGCAAGAACCGCATCCTGGGCAGTTCCGTCCCACGCGCCCTAGGAACGGCCGTGGCCGCCTATCTCTGCGCAGACCGGGCCTATTTTCTGTCGGTGCTGACCTTCCTGGCGTCCATGGTGTCGCACGGGGGAGGCTACCAGGGTGTCGATTGGTATGTGTTCCTCGCCCGCGACGTACCCGCCGCGTGGAGGACCGTGCTGATGGGCTTCGGGGCCCGAATCGGGATCGCCATAACGGCCGTGCCTGAGGAAGATTTTGTCCAGTCAAAATCCGTCCATATCGAGACGTATGGCCTGTTTACGGGGGGAAATACACTATCTCGGGCGGCCTATCTGAGAATTTATGCAGCACGATATCTATTCTTGAAGGGCGATATCCAAAGCGCCTATTACGTGGATAGCGATATAGTTGCGAATGCAGAGTTCATGAATCTCGTGGATCTGCCATTTTGCGACGCCTTGATCATGGCGCGCCCCGAGGAGCTGAGCGCGGAGGTGCGGGCGGTGACCGAGCAGCATGGACTGGTGAACACCCGGTATTTTAACTCGGGTGTTCTGGCCTGGAATTTCGCCAGGAAGGAAATTCTTGAGCCAATCGATCATGCCATTGCCCTCTCGGAGCGTGAGCCCGAGAGACTGGTGTTTCATGATCAATGCGCGCTCAACATCGCGTTCTCAGGACGGGTGCGATATCTCGACCCGTCCTTCAACTTCTTCCTGCGGCCACATCGCGCCGATAATGGCGATTTTTCCTCAGCGGTTCTTCTTCATTTTCTGGA